>DALTWF010000045.1 GCA_029987235.1 Methanocorpusculum sp.
CAACAGGACAGTAATTCGTCATAAGCATAAAATGAAATCGCATACCTGACAGGATATGCCGACCGCACCGCACGACTCTTGAGAAAAGCCGGACTGATTTTCTGCTGCGCAGAACCGCTCGCACGGACGCGGACAGCAAGCTGACCGCTTCCGGCTTCGCTAATCAGACCGGCTTTTCTTGAGTCGGCGGCGCAGGTCTTTATTTGCTCAATGACAATTTCTTGCATTCGCACGTGGTCGGCAGAGTGATTTTTGCGTCACTTCGTGCCGCCGGCTCGGCAAGCCTCGCCTAAAAATCACCCAGCCGCCCGCAAAACAAAATACGAAAAATAGTCACTGACTTTTTTCAACCGCAAAATTAACCCCCTGGCTTATTACCACAACGAAAAAAAGTCACTGACTTTACACCACGCATACTTTTTCGTGGCTTTCCCCGCAGGAGCTTGCGACCAAGGGGTTGAGCAAGTCCGCAGGGCTGGCGATTCGCTGATTTTCGTCTGTTCGCGTTTTTCGTGGTTGTTTTCGTGGTGGCTTTCGTGTGGGAGATACTAAAGCCCCAAAGAGAAAGAAAATCACCTCTCTCTTATCCCTCAAAAAACCACCCGGGAACCATCGAAAACAAATAACCCCTTTGAGCACCCACATACTACTATGAAAAAAATAGCAGTCCTCGCATCAGGCCGCGGCTCAAACTTCCAGGCAATCGCCGATGCAATAGAGCCGCTTAACATCAACGGAAAAATTATTGTCCTCTTTACCGACAACAAAGACGCCTACGCCATTGAACGCGCAAAAGCCCTCAGCATTCCGGTACACATCTACCACTACAAAGACTACGCCTCAAAAGCCGACTACGAAGCAGACCTTCTTGCCGGCATGAAAGCATGCGGTGCGGATTTATTCGTATGCGCCGGCTATATGCGCATAATCGGCGCAGAAATCGCCCGCACCTTTGCCGGACGTATGATAAACATCCACCCTGCCCTTCTTCCGGCATTTCCCGGTCTGCACGGGCAGAAACAGGCCTTTGACTACGGCGTAAAAGTTGCGGGCTGCACGGTGCATTTCGTTGACGAGGGCCTTGACTCCGGCGCCATAATTGTGCAGAAAGTGGTGCCTGTTTTGGACGGCGACGACGAAGACAGTCTTGCCGACAGAATTTTAGAGCAGGAACACATTGCATTTCCCGAAGCCGTGAAATTATTCTGTGACGACCGGCTGAAAATCGAAGGCCGCAAAGTGCGGATACTGCCGGATACTTAATGTCCTCATACGCCTTATACAATAAGGCACATCACGTATGGCAAAATCCGACAAGGGCAATGCGGCAAAAAAAATCGCCGCAGAGCGCATAGAAATCCTCTTTGACGAAGCAAAATCCGCGCCTCAGAACCGCGCAGACCGCTATATGCATCTTGCGCGCGAGATGGCAATGAAACAGCGGATTATCCTTTCGCGCGAACAGAAACGCTCGTTTTGCAAAAAATGCGGCGCCCATCTTGTTCCCGGGAAAAATCTCCGCGTGCGCATACAGCGGGGTCGGGTAATTCATACGTGCACGGCGTGCGGCAATACCGTCCGCATCCCGCTTAAACCAAAAAAAGGTGACTGAATATAGCAAATAGTAAAGAATCTTACATCCAGACGCTCAAACCGACCATCTGGATTGGCAAAAACGGCTGCAGCGAAGATATTGTGGAAGAGGTCAGACGTCAGCTTGACTCCCGCAAAATCATTAAGATAAAGTGGCTGCAGAACTGCGAAATGGAAGATGAAGAAGTAGCAGAGCTTGCCAAACTGTGCGCCGCAGACATTTTAGACACACGCGGGCGCATGGTTGTGTTTGGTGCGAAAAACCGCGGCAAAGAAGTGCTTGCTGCAAAACCGAAACACGGTGCCGCGTCAAAACCTGCAACCGCAAGTTCCCGCGCCCGCGCAAAACTCGGGCTCGGCAAAAGATGATAAGAGAAATCCGGCTTTTCGGCGACCCGGTGCTTTTAGAGCATGCGGCCGATGTTGCATCCATAGGACCGGAAGAAATTGCCGTTTTAGATGACATGACCGATACCATGCGTGCGCATAAATGCGTGGGTCTTTCCGCGCCGCAGATTGGTGTTTCAAAACGGCTCTTTATTGTTGATGCAGGCGGCGTTTTCATCCGCGGCGCAAATCCTGAAATTCTCTCCGAAGGTGCGCTTTGCGAGGATTTGGAAGGGAGTCCGTGTCTTCCGGGGGTTGCGCACCGCCCGGTCCGCCGGCCGAAAAAGATTGTCTGCCGGTATCTGTCAGAGGAAGGTATGGTTGAGTGTGAATTAAAAGGCATTGCCGCACGGGCGTTCTGTCATGAAAAAGACCATCATGAGGGTATTTTGTTCATTGACCGGCTGAAACCGATTCAGCGGCGCATGGCGGTAAAGGAGTTTGAGGCATACTGCCGTAATCAGAATACTCATAATTAATCAGGAGCAATATACTGGTATGCAGTCACCGTCAAGAGAAGAAATCCGGGCCGAAGCAGAAATAATGCGGCCGTCTATAGAAAAAACCGCAGCTCTCCGTGGCTGGAAACTGAATGAAAACAGGGATATCGCAGATTCCGTCATCGAAGGTCTTGCCCGCAATAAAATTATCCACGGCAAACGCTATTGTCCGTGCCGGATTGTTACGCCTGACCCGGAGAAAAACAAGGCATATATCTGTCCGTGTGTCCCGTCTGAAGAGGATGTGGCGCGTGACGGGCACTGTCACTGCTATCTTTTCTTTAAATAGGCTTTTCAAAATGGATAACGAAGGGCTTTCAAAGTATTTGACCGACGGCGCAAAACGTCTGATTACATCTGTTGTTAAAGACCCGTTTCTTCTTGCAAAGTATACCCGCATGCAGTTGCGAAATGCAGCCGTCCGGAAGGATTTTTCAAAAAAGGGGGTTCATGTTCCGCTGTTTTTAATTGCGAGCATTACCCGGTCCTGCAATCTTCACTGCAAAGGATGCTATGCCCGGGCAAATCATCTCTGTTCCGACCGTCCCGCGGCGGATGAGCTGACGGTTAGCGAGTGGGACCGGATTTTTTCCGAGGCAGAGGGTTTGGGGGTTTCGTTTATTTTACTTGCAGGAGGCGAGCCTTTGCTGCGCCGTGATATTCTGGATGCGGCAGCGAAGCATGAAAATCTGCTCTTTGCGGTTTTTACCAACGGCACGGTTTTTGATGATGAGGTATTTGCGCTCTTTGAAAAGAACAGGAATCTGTTTCCGGTTGTAAGTTTTGAGGGGAAAAATACCGATGTGCGGCGCGGGGCGGGGACGTTTGAGCGTGTGGGTGTTTTCACTGATGAACTGGTGCGGCGCGGTATTTTGTTTGGGCAAAGCATTACGGTTGATGCTGATTCTTATGCTGAACTGTTAAATACGGATTTTCTGAAAAGTCTGCGGGCGTCGGTGATTCTCTTTATCGAATATACGGCCCTTGATGCAGATTCACGCGCCCGCGAGTTAACGCCTGCGATGCAGAAGGAGCTTGCCGGGCTGGTTTCTGATGCAAAGCGTGCTGTTTGTGACAAATGGTTCATTTCTTTTCCGGGTGATGAGGAGTTTATGGGGGGGTGTCTTGCTGCGGGCCGGGGCTTTTTCCATATCAGTCCGTGCGGGTCTGCCGAGCCGTGTCCGTTTTCGCCGTATTCGGACCGGAATCTGAAATCCTGTTCTTTATTGGATGCTGTTTCTTCTCCGCTGTTTTGCCGTCTGCAGGAGTGCGGGCTTGTCGGGGGTGAACACAGCGGGGGCTGTGTGCTGGTTCAGCGGGAGGATGAGGTAAGGCGCTGTCTTTTGTGAGTGGTTATTTTTTGGTGGTTTTCGTGGGGGGGGATACTTAGGCCCGGCATAGAAAAAAAAAACACCATCACTAACCGCACAAATCCCAAACCTAAATAAACCTCCCCCTCATATAATAAGCATAAGCAAATGGCGTCAGAAAAAGCAAAAAAATCCGCCCAGCCCAAACCCGATATGGTTCTTGCCGAGGAACTCGCAAGCAAACAGCGGGAAATAAGTGTCGCGGAATTCTTTGAGAAAAACAAGCATATGCTTGGTTTTGATTCTCCGGTGCGAGGAATCATCACCACTGTAAAAGAAGCAATAGACAACTCACTGGATGCCTGTGAAGAAGCGCAGGTTCTGCCCGACATTTTAGTTTCCGTGCGCAAAATTGGCAACGATGTCTTCAAAGTCGTGGTGGAAGACAATGGGCCGGGAATTATCCCGGAAAAAATGCCTGCCGTGTTTGCAAAACTCCTGTACGGCTCCCGGTTCCACCAGGTTCGGCAGACACGCGGACAGCAGGGTATCGGCATATCTGCTGCGGTTCTTTACGCCCAGCTGACCACCGGAAAGCCGGCCGTTGTCATTTCACGTACTGATGCAAGGCGCAAGGCACACAAGATGAGCCTTACCATCAGGACCGAGAAAAACGAGCCGGAAGTACATTCCGATGAGGAAATCGACTGGATTTTACCGCACGGCACCAGAATCGAGCTTGAATTCAAATCAAGTACTGCCGCACGCAAAAAACTGCTTGAATACCTGAAATATACCTCGATTGTCAACCCTCACGCACGGTTCCGGGTGGAACTTGACGATGAATCGTTCATCTTTGACCGGGTGTCGTCTGAGGTCCCGCCGTGTCCGGAATCCATCAAACCGCATCCATACGGTATTGAACTCGGCATCTTAAAACGCATGGCGGCAGCATGCGATTTGCCTGCAAAGGAGTTTCTTATCGACAGTTTCTCCCGTGTCGGTGAGAAAACCGCCGAGGAAATATGCCATACGGCAAAAATAGACCCGAAGAAGAAGGCATCCACTATTTCCCTTGCGGAACTGTCTCCGCTGCTTGACGCCATGCAGACGACGAAAATCCCCGCACCGCCTGCATCGCAGTGTCTTTCGCCGATTACCGAGGACCTGATTGTAAAGGGAATGGAAAAGGAGTTCCAGCTTGATTTCATCAAGGCACGCACCCGTCCGGGCAATGTGTACGGGGGTCACTCGTTTATTGTGGAGGCCGCAATCGGTTACGGCGGTAATCTGCAGTCCGAAGGACAGGCAACGCTTCTGCGGTTCGCAAACCGTGTGCCGCTGCTTTATCAGCAGGGGGCTTGTGCGATTACCGATGCGGTGCAGAACGTAAACTGGAAGACGTATGGTCTTTCGCAGCAGGGGCTTCCGGTCGGGCCGATTTTAATTCTTGTGCATGTTGCGGCAACAAATGTGCCGTTTACGAGTGAATCAAAGGATGCGGTCGCTTCCGTTCCGGAGGTTGAGCGTGAAATCACGCTTGCTTTGCAGGAACTCGGGCGCGATTTAAAGACGTTTCTTTCCCGCCGCGAGAAAAACAAGCTCGCTGATGACCGTGCCCGCGCTATCTGTGCGGTAATTCCGTTAATTGCGCAGAAAGTCGGGGAAATCGTGGAGCTGCCGACGCCGGACACTTCGCTTATCGAGGGCCGCATTATGCGCCGGGTTGTTCTGAAAAAACGCACGGCAGGCGGCAGAATCAATATTCACATTGATAATTACACGACAAAGCCGCAGGAGATATCGCTTTATGATATTTCCGGCGATTCTGCTGAGGATGCCACTGTTCCTCCGGCGTTTTCGTCTGAATTGGACGGGGAGTTTACGAAGGTCTGGAAATTCACTCTTGCCGCGGGTGAATTTTTTGAAGTGGAGTACAGTGGTCTGGGCGGCGGTATGATAGATATTCAGGGTGTTGCAGAAAACCTGAAAGTGGTGGTGGATTTAGATGCCTGATATGAGAGAAATTGATGCCGCTTCAAAGAAACGGCTGATGGAAATTGCAAAGGTATGGTATGATCAGCTTGATTCGGGCGAGGTTCCGACGATTACGCTTCCTACCAGAACGAAGAACAATATCGAACATGATGCCGAGGCAAATGTCTGGAAGTACGGTGATAAGGCGTCCACGCGTGATGCGGGAACGGCTAAGTCTGCTATTCATATGCTGAAGATGGCGTATGTCATTGATTTCATCAAGATGCAGCTTACACAGAACCGTTCTTCAACGTTAAGAGAAATGTATTACATCTCTGAGGGGTGGAAGCAGGCGGCGTTTCATGCGCAGGATGAGAGTAACTATCTGGTTGAGGATCTGGAAATTATCACGAAGCTTCAGCGTGAGCAGTTCCACATGAGGCCGGAAGAGGATGGTGCGTCTATGTTCGGGCCGCTTCGGGTGCGGGAGAATACGCGGCGGGGTCCGAAGCTGATTCATTGTCAGGATGATGTGGGTGAGGCGGGGTATAATATTCCGAATAATGTGGATACGGTGGAGCTTGTCGATCATGATGCTTCGTGTGTTATTGCTCTTGAGACGGGTGGTATGTTTTCGCGTCTGCAGGAGAATGGGTTTGATGAGGATTATAATGTTATTTTGTTCCATTTGAAGGGTCAGCCGACGCGGGCGTCGCGCAGGATGTTGAAGCGGCTGAATGAGGAGCTGAAGCTGCCGATTATTGTGTTTACGGATGGGGATCCGTGGTCGTATCGTATTTATGCGTCGGTTGCGTATGGTTCGATTAAGACGGCGCATATTTCGGATTTCCTTGCGACGCCTGCGGCGAAGTTTATCGGGCTTAAGCCGTCGGATATTCAGCGGTATAATCTTCCGGCGGATAAGTTGTCGGAGAAGGATGTTGAGGCGCTTAAAGCGGAGCTTACGGATCCGCGGTTTACGACGGGGGTTAATGCGGAGTTCTGGAAGAGGGAGATTAATCTGCAGCTGCAGATGGGTCTGAAGTCTGAGCAGCAGGCGTTTGCGTCGCATGGTCTTGATTTCGTTACGAAGGAGTATCTGCCGGAGATGCTTTCGGAGGCGGGGGTGCTGAGGAGATAAAGTTACTTTGTAACTACATCTTATTTTTGAAATAGTCCGGTTGCTTTTTTTTCTTCTTTTTGGCTTTCGTGGGGGAGTTAGTTAAGTCCAGCAAAGAGTGATAACGTACCTGCTATTTTTCCCTGACTCAAAGCGCACAGTTAATAATCATATAAATCCAATATATCTGTACTATGGTTAGCAGTATCGTTCTTCCGATCAAAAAGGTCACTTCGCTGGTTGACTCTAAGATTGCTGTTGAAATAAAAGACGAGGGCTGTAAATTTGAGGGTACTCTTGTCGCTATGGACGAGTATCTGAATCTTCATCTGGAGGATGCTGTTGAGTTCCGTGCCGGCAGTAAGAGAAATCTCGGCACTGTTGTCATTCGCGGGAATAACATTTTAAGCATTGCTCCTCTGAATTAATATGGCAAAGATTGATTATTCTGAGTTGGACGGTCGGGCTCTTGCTCTTATACGGTCCAGGAAGGGGGGTGTTCTTCAGAATGCTCTGTGGAAGGAGCTTGAGATAAGCAGCAGGGATTGTACGAGGCTTGTTCTGCGGCTTCTTGAGGCGGGTGCGGTTACGCGTGCGGAGGATAAGAATGGTTCTTCGAAGACGTACCGGATTTCTGCGGTTGCTGCGGAGAAGGTTGCGGAGAAGGCGGCGGTGATGGTGAAAAAAGGTGAGCCGGGGGAGAAGGAGGAGAAGAGTGAGCCGGTGGTGTTTAATCCGCTGCTTCTTATGGCGGGTGAGTCTATTGTGCCGTGTGTTGCGTGCAGTGAGGAGTGTAATGTTGCGGAGTGTCCCATGCTTGAGGAGTGGGTGTACGAGCTTGCATTCTCCGAGTTAAAATAATTTTTTTTCGGGGGTGGTTTTTTTTATTGTCTGAATCGGGTGAGTGACTTTTTTTTGGGCGGTTTTCGGTCGGCGGGGTATTTTCGGGGTGAAAAAAAGTCGGTGGGTTTTTTTGGGTTTTGATTTGGGGCGGGGGACCCTGAGCTTCGCCAGCTTTGCTGGCGATAAGCCCGGGGGGTGGTTGAGAGTTTTGTTTATCACCAAAGCGGTGTCCCCTGCAGCCGGGTGATTTCACCCGAAAAAGCATTCCGCCGGTCCTGTCGCAGAGGTCTCTTATCTTCCGGGCAAACAGTCTTATGCAAATCATTATATTCTTTCCGCTCACAGTATCTCTTATGACATCTGCAAATAAAGCCCTGCTAAATGTCCTGGATAAGGATGCAATCTGTGATGCCTGTTACAAGGAAATAAAAAAGTCGCTTGACGGGTTTGCCGATAAATATGATATGGTTTTTGATCTGTCTTTTTGGGATACCTGGGAGTTTGAGGCTATTGAGGATGATGATGTATTTACCTGCATTTATGAAGATGAGTCTTGTCGTGTTATGGTGACTTTTCTGACTGATAACGGGTATGAGTTCACGTATGAATTTACTGAATTCATGTTTGAGGATGAATATCTGGTTGAGAAAGAGGTAGGCAATGGTGAGTATTTCAGGAGGTCTGCAGAGCTCGAGGATAAATTCGGGGAGCTGTTTGATGAGGTTGTCGATGAAATCAACCGGATTGCCGGGAAATATTATACGAAATTTTCTGCGTAATCAGGATGATAAATATATAATTTTTTGAGTGCGGGGGGATTGTGAGTAACCGGCTTATGTATGGTTGTGCCCCGTTTTCTTTTCGGTGTTTTGTCGCGTGCGGGCTGACGCTGTTTTTTTCCTGAAGATGCTATGAAAATGAGGGGGCAAAAATATGTATTAACTGCTTAATTCTTCCCGCAGAAGTTTTTCTATTTTTCTTCTGAGTTGGGGGATGTCGTTTACTGCTGTTGTCCAGAGTACGTCGTAATCCACTACTTCATAGCCGTGGATGAGTACATTTCTATTTCCTACCATGGATGACCATTCGATTTCGGGGTGATGGTTGTGATAGTCACGGGTTAGTTTATTCGCCGCTTCACCAATTATCTCAAAGGAGCGGGTGAGTGCATAGCGGTAGTCCAGTGTTTCGGAGTATTGTTCGTAACTTATTCGTTGGGTAAAGTCGATAATATAGTCAATTTCGCGGAGAATGTGTTTCAGCAGGGTGGTTTTTTCCTGTGCTGTCATGCGGTTTCTCCGGGTGCAGGGGTACAGGTGATTATGTCGTTTCTGATGCTGGACAGCAGTATGTCGTCTATCCATTTGCGGCTTACGAGGTCGACTTTGCGCTGAAAGAGGTTTTCTGTATAGTCACGCAGTCCGTTGAGGTTCTGCAGTGTTGCTTTTCCGGGGAGGAATGTGTAGAGGAGGTCGATGTCTGAGTCGGGGGTGTCCTGTTGTCTTGCAACGGAGCCGAAGAGGCTGAGGGTGTCAATACCGAAGCGTTCGCGTATCTCGGGGAGGTGGGTTTCGAGTTTTGCGAGAACTTCGGTCTTGATGCTCTGGTATTCAGCCATGGTTATATGTTATTTGGTTTTATAGGGTATATTTTTTGTGCGGGCTTTTTGTGCGGTCCGTGCCCCGTTTTCCTTTTTGCTTTAGTCGCGTGCGGGGGGCAATGAGCCGGTATGCTTTATTCGCGTATGGGGGCTTGTG
>DALTWF010000046.1 GCA_029987235.1 Methanocorpusculum sp.
TTCGAAAATCTGCTCAAATTCGTCTTCAAATTGGATTTGCATAGGGAATTTGGCGCCAAAGTATATATACTCATCGATACCTCAGTTTGCAGATGTTTGCAAAAAAAATGTGGATTCCCCCCCCCCCAAAAAGTTAATTTTGGAGATATGTTTAAATACTGGGGTTATCGATTGGACAGGATCAAATAAAAATAAAAATCTTAACTAGAAGAAGAAAGTAAAAAGAAAATAAGAAGAAAAAAAAAGAAAAAAAATAATAAGTGAAGAAAAGAAAAGAAAGGGAACATAAGGAAAGTTGCTAAGAACAGTAAGAAGGAACTGAATGTTTAGGTATCTATAAAACAATTCACTGTTACAGGATACTACCATATTCAATTAACGATACTACCATATTCAATTAACAATACTATCATATTCAATTATTTCTTTTGTTGCTGCTTGATTTACTGTCATATCTCCTGTAAACATCTCCACTCGCAACAAAGGGGTTGGGGACATCCTTTTATAAACATCACATCATATTTTTTACAATATCATGCAAAATACAATCATCCCTTTATAATCTCCCTCTAAAAAAACAGCAGACATGTATCAGACAACTAAGTTATTTCATTACTAACCATCCCATATTATCTATTCTATATTATCCATCTCTGCTAAATAGAAAAATACAATTTCAACACAACAAATCCTGATTTCTCTCCCCTAACTTCCCTCCATATTGTTAATTCTTATCCTCCTTATTGTCAATCCTTATTATTCTGCAAAACCAATCACTTATCACTAATGACAACAACCTTCATCCCTGTGCAGCCTGATGACATCCCTGCTCTTGCAGCCCTTGCCGAAAAAATTTGGACCGAACACTATACATCCTTAATCGGATCTGCACAGGTATCATATATGCTGGAAAATTTCCAGTCAGAACAGGCAATACAATCCCAGCTTAAAGAAGGCTATGCATACTATATACTCCTGCATAACAGAAAAACCGCAGGCTACTTCTCTATACTTCCGCGGCCAAAAGAAAACCATCTCTTCCTCTCCAAACTCTATGTAGATAAAGACTTCAGAAGAAAAGGTATCGCATCAGACACTCTCATCTTCATCCAGGAACTTGCAAAAGAAGCAGACCTTCCTGCAGTCCGTCTCACAGTAAACAAAGGAAACACCGGATCAATCGAAGCATACACCCATCTCGGTTTCAAAAAAATTGACAGCGTGGTGACCGATATCGGCAACGGGTTTGTAATGGACGATTATGTTATGGAGTACCGGATATAACATACCCTCCAATATTTTACCTTTAATCCCCTGCAAATCTCCTGCATAAATCCTTACCATTAATCACTAAGCAAAAATCCCTGTAAAATCTTTTACCGCAGTTCTCCTGCACACATCCCCTAAAAAAGTAAAAAAAAACTGATTGATTATCCTGTTGATTATTCAGCAGAATCAGATGCTCCTTGAATATTTTTTACCGCCTCATAAACTCCCTTGCGGTTATACGGCTCATCGTAAATCCGTGCCAGGGCTTTACCCACATCATTATATCTGGCTGCATATTCGTTGTACTTATCAACATTGTAATTATAGAATGGAATAAGTATTTCATCATCTTTTTCGTCAATAAGTCTCTTCTGTTCAGCCATCCTCACCTCGAGTTCCCTCATTTTTTCTTCCAGGTCTTTTCTTTCCGCGGTAAGTGTATCTCTGGCAGACAGAATCGTATTTACCTCATCATTTGAATGATAGACTTTTGTTCCATTTCCGATTTTGTACATACCAAGCGGAGTGGATAAATCAATTCCTCCGTTCTTCTCTGGATCAGGAGTGTCTCCGATATACATAACCGAAGTTGTTTCAATCAGGACATAATTGCCGTTTTTCATCATTATTGCCCCGGTCATGTGATCCTGGAAACTTGCAAGAGCGGTGTCAAAACCTGCATAGGAAAGCAGACCTGCAAGAAGCACACTTTTATCATCACAGTCTCCCCAGTTATCTATTACGGTTTCAACCGGGAACTTCGTGTTTATATCAGTTGTTTTGTAAGGGATGTTCTGCACATACAACGTGACCAGTTCAACATATTCGTCATCAGTTAAATTGTGTGATGCTGCATAGTCCTTGAAAAATGCGGTGAGTTTGCTGTATACATCTTCGAGTGCCGGATCATTAGTTACTGCAAGATAATAGTTTTTCATCCAGTCGGAATTTTTTACCGAATCCCCGTACAGACGTGCCTCTTTTTCTGCCTTCTGCGCACCAATGTAGGGAGCAAGTTTCAAATCAACCGAACCTTTTACTACATCTGACTGGAAGGGAAATTCTATTGCCACATTTTGTGTACCACAATCGGTTATCGGGAGAACTATTTCCGGGTAGGTATCTAATACCCCCCACGGATTTTTCAGAATAATCAGTGTTCCGCCAATCGTTGCACAGGTTAAAAGTATCAGGATTAAAATAACCAGTGTTTTCGGGTTTATTTTCTTCATGTTTATCGAATCTCCATTAACGCAACACGTTCGCAGACCAGTTCGGAAATCCGGCTGATGCCGGTAATTTCCAGTTCTGCATCGGTAATGCCGAATTCTTTTTTCAGTGTGTCAACGGTTGCACAAACTTCAGGTGCGTCAGCTATTAGTTTTGCAAGTTCAGTGCGTGCGGTCTTTTCATCGCCGCCTTCAATCAGGACATAGACATAGTTTTCTCCTTCATGCAGTCCGAAGCGGGGGGCAAGCGAACACTGGCGCTGGGCGGAGACATAGAGCAAAATTTCCATGGAAAGTGTCCGGGCGATGTTTTTCTTTTCGGAAAATGCCCGCTTTGCGTGCGCAAGGGCACATTCAATATGTTGCCTTCCTGCGATTTTTTCCGCGTCAAAGAGGACAATACAGGAGTTTGTTTTCTCTGCAATTTTGTTTATTTCTGCAATCGTTTCTTTTGTGCTGGCGGTTGTAATTTTTCCTGAATATAGCATGGTTATTATTCTCCGAAATCAAAAAGGGTTGCCTGGGGTTTTTTCTCTGTGCTGCTTTCTTCTTTTTCGGTTCTTTCTTCTGCATCTTTTTCATCTTCCGGCGGAAGTGAAGAGGATGCTTTTTTCATGTGGGAGGTTTTTGTGCCTTCCGCAAAGATTTTTTCTGTCAGAGCGGTGCCTAATATACTGACAATTTCGGCTTTATCTCCTTCCAGAAGTTTTTCCGGTGTGGTGTAGCCGCGGTTAAACAGTCTTCTTGCACGAACGCGTCCGATACCTTTTAAGGACACAAGCGGGATGAGTTCTTCTTTGATGCCGTTTACAAGACGTATCTCGAGTTTTTTTACATCTTCTGCAAATCCGGGCGCAAATTCTTCTGCAATGCGGCATCCTGCATGCATAAGCCATTTAAGATTTTCCACCACCGCATGAATATCGCCTGTGCCTACACCGAAGGTGTCGGCAATCGTGTCTTCTGCGACTTCGTCAATCCAGTATTCCACGACAAGGGCTGTTTTTACCGAGGCGAAGAACTCTTCGCATAAATCTTCGGTAAAGAGTTCTTCTGAGCGTTCGCGCAGAACCTGGTCAACGAACCGTTCGTCTGATGCTTTCAGATAAAACCGGAACATATCAGGCGTCATGCACAAAAGATGCAGCATGCCGAAATCAGAAAATGTGTCGCGTTCTTCAAGTGCCTCTTTAATCATCGTTGCTGATTTTGGCTGAAGATAGAGGCGTGAGGAAAGAGCTCCGAACATTGTCGGTGTCAGGTCGTTTTCCAGGATTTCAATCATTCCTGCTTTTTTCAGATAGGCGATTGCGTTTGCCACGTTTCTGTCAAGACTTCTGTGGACTTTCTTCTGGCTTGCGTAGAAGGATTTTTCCATGAACGCTTCTACTTCGTCGAAGGTGTGTGCAAATCCGGAGGTAATCAGGGCAAGGAGGTGTGTCTGGAGTTCTTTCTGGTTTTTGCACTGTGAATTGATGTCTTCTGCGGGGGCGTCGATAAATTCTTCAAAAAGTATGTCAACGTCTTCTTTTTCCTTTGCAATAAGGACTGCTTCACCGTAGGGGTCAAGGCGCGGTCGACCTGCTCTTCCTGCCATCTGGCGGTATTCCATGACCGGAATTTTTGATGCGCCGATTCCGGCTTCATATCTGGTATAGTCCCGGATAATAACGCGGCGGGCAGGCAGGTTTAATCCTGCGGCAAGAGTGGGGGTTGAAGAAATTACGGCAATTTCTCCTTTTCTGAAACCTTCTTCGACTGCGGCGCGTGCTGCTCTCGGAAGCCCTGCATGGTGGAATGCGGCGCCGTTTCGAACCGAATTTGCAAGCACTTTTCCGGAATTGGTTGCGTCCGCTTTTTCGATAATGTCTGCATATGCATCAAGGGCGGGGCTTTTTTTCTTAAGAGATGCTGCTGCCCGCTTTGCGTATGCTTCGGCTGAGCGGCGTGAGGACACAAACACAAGACACTGCCCCCCTTCTTCAATGGTGTCCAGCATCAGGTTCAGGTCATCGTCTTTGCGTACGGCGGGCACGACACGTTCATTTCCGTGAAAATGAATCGCTCCGCTGTTGTATACACCTTCTTTCAGGTCAACCGGACGCCATTCGCTGGTGATGAGTGCTGCATCAAGCCATTCTGCAAGGCTTTGCGGATTTCCCATCGTAGCAGAAAGACCGATTATCTGCATGCCGGGGTTTTGCATGCGCATCTTTGCGATGACCATTTCAAGTGTGGCGCCGCGTGTTTCATCGCCGATAAGATGAATTTCGTCAACGACCAGAAGGGTGACCGATTTGAGCCAGCCTGCTTTGTTGCGCAGAAGGGAATCGGTTTTTTCCGAGGTGGCTACAATAATGTCGTAGCGTCCCAGATATTCGTCCCGCTGGTCGGGGTCGCCTGTTGCAATACCGACTTTGACGGATTTTTTCGAGGCAAAGTCGTCATATTTTTCAGAGGCAAGCGCTTTAAGGGGTACAATATACAGGCATTTTCCGCCGCGTTCGATTTCTTTGTGCATCGCCATTTCAGCGATAATGGTTTTTCCGGATGCGGTCGGGATGGCGGCTAAGATGTTTTTGCGGTCTAATAATCCTGCGTTTATGCATTCATCCTGCGGGGGGTAGAGTTCTTCTATGCCTGCGGCTTGATATGCGTCGCGCAGGGCAATCGGGATGTCAACTGAACTCAGTTTCATGAAATAACCTTTCGGGTATTTAACCCCTTTGTTTCGAGTGGAACTGTGCAGGATATCGTCATAGATATTAAAGGATTCGAATGGAGGTTTCAGTAGTAGTAACTCAGCATGTCCTGTTTTGCTTCCTTTCTCTTTTTGTCAAGGAAATTGAAGACGGTATTGTGATCCGAGCCGTTTATGAGCATATTTACCGCGGTGTGGGCGTCGCCGACCTGATCCGGAAGTCCTATTATTCCTATGGTTTTTCCGTAAATGGAAAGAATTGCGCCGGTCATGTTTTCAATCTGTTCACGGGCGCGGCCTTCTTTTCCGATGATGCGGCCGCGTACCCGCGCAAGTTTTGCGGGGGTGTCGGCTATGTCTGATACATCAATCAGGTCTAATATCATGTCTTCGTCTTCGAGGAGTTTTTTCGCCCGCTTTGGTGAAAATCCTCTTCCGATGGCTCTGATTACTTCAATGGAGTTGATTTCGCAAAGGGCGTCTTCTTCGCTTGTGATGGTGATAAGTCCTGATTCGCTGTCGATGTCAAGTGTTACGTTCAGGGTTTTTTCCAGGTCTCTTCTGGTTTCGCCGCCTTTGCCAATCATAGCTCCGATGCGGTCGCTTGGGATTTTTATTTCCTGTGTCATGGTGGTTGTGTGGTGCTGGTGTTTAGATTTCAAAGAATTCTTCGCCGACGATGTCGCGGAAGATTTCATGTTCGTCGCGGGTGGTGCATTTCTTTTCAAAGAACCGGTTCATGTTTTTGATGTCCCTGAATAGGAAGTGGTAGGCCTGCGGGTGTTCGGGTGTTACTGCCTGAGCCATGTCTATTAAGATTAATCCGTTCGGTCCGGTCAGAATATTGTATTCCGAGAGGTCGCCGTGGACAAGTCTTGCATCCCGGTAGAGTTTTTTCAGAAGGGTGAGTACTTCTTCGTAGGTCTCTTCCGGTGAGGCGGGCATAACCTGGCGGAGCTGCGGATAGGGTATCCCGTTTTCTCCGAGGAATTCCATAATGAGGATGTTTCTGTCGAAGGCAAAGGGTTTCGGGCAGGGAAGTCCTGCATCGCGTGTCCGCGCAAGGTTGCTGAACTCTTTTTTGGTCCAGGCAAAAATCAGGTCTTTGTGACTGCGTTTGACGCCGGCAAAGCGGGGGTCGCCGACAATGTATTCACTCATTTTGGTGAAGTTGCCGGTTCTGAGGCGGTAGATTTTTACTGCCGCATCGGAAAGTTTGCCGGTTTCTTCGTTCTCTCTTCCGGCAATAAAGACGTTTGCCTCTTTGCCGGTGGAAATGGAGCCTCCAAGAGATGAGATGACTTTTTTTGTAACAAGTTTGTACAGTGCCAAAAGCGTGACTTCGTCAAATACTTCGCCGGTAACTTTGCGGGAGTCCTCGTCTTTGTTGATTTTGAGGCCGAGGTCGGAGAGTTTTCTATCCAGACGCTGTATTCTTTCGGTGTCTTCACGGGGGTGATTTTTTCCGGGGGTCATAAAAAGTTTGTATATACTTGTATGTATTGAGAGAATATAGAGGTTTGGGGGGAAAATCGGCTTGCAGGAAACTATCTGTATAACCGCTGTACACATCGCTGTAAACCTGTATAAAAATTTTAAAATTTTAAACAGATAGTGGATGAACTGTTCGAACAGTATACAGATAACCGGGGACGAGTATAAAATTTTGAAAATTTTAGACAGATATATATGCGATGAAGATATATTATTTAGTGTGACATTCGACCCGCAGATTCCTTATGACACTCTGCCTTTGCTGCCGCCGAAAGTAAATCTTGAGACACCTGCTGTGTGGAAAGCCTGCAATGCGGCAACTCTGTCTCTTGCAAGGCTCAGCGAAGCTCTTCATCTTATACCAAACCCGGATATTCTGATTAGTTCACTTTCCCTGCTTGAAGCAGCCTCCAGTTCGGAGATAGAAAATATCTTTACCACCTGCGATTCGCTGTATCAGGCGATGAGTACCGATTTGGAACATACTGACCCGTCCACGAAGGAGGTTTTGAACTATCGCGAGGCGTTGTATGCGGGATTTCATGACCTGCAGAAAAATCCGCAGATAAGTGAGGAGATGATAACTCATGTCTGCAGTACCATTTTGGGAAAACCTGTTGTCCGCCGGAATTGCGGGGTGTATATCGGCAATGAGAAAAGCCGTGTTTACACGCCGCCAGCGGATGCGGAGGTAATCGATACTCTGCTTCATCAGCTTGCCGGATACATGAACTCACCTGCCGAGCCTGACCCGCTTATCTGTCTTGCCCTGATTCATTATCAGTTTGAAGCAATCCACCCGTTTATTGACGGGAACGGAAGAACGGGGCGCATTCTTAATATTTTATATCTGATACGCCAGAAACGTCTTGCTCTTCCGGTTTTGTATCTAAGCAAGTTCATCATCGAAAATAAATCCGAGTATTACCGGCTTTTGCACAATGTAACCGCAAACGGGGAGTTTGAGGAGTGGGTCATTTTTATGCTTCATGCGCTGCGGGAGACTGCTGACTGGACATATGAAAAAGTGCATGCGGTATATGATTTAATGAAGCGTACGGCGGATTTCTGCCGGGAAAAGCTGCCTAATCACATGTATTCGTATGAATTAGTGGAACTGATTTTCCTGCAGCCGTACTGCAAGCCGAAGCATCTGATTGATGCGGGGATTGGCAATCGTCAGACGGCTATGAAATATCTGAAGGAGCTTGAGGCATTGGGTGTTCTTTCCTCGCAGAAGATTTCGCGGGAGAAGGTGTATGTGAACAAGGCGCTGTATGCGCTTGTTTCCGGCTGATTACCAGTCGAATTCTGTTCCGACTCCGATTTCTTTTTCTATCGGAAATGTTTCATGAAATGCAGCGCGTACCATGAATGATGTGCAGTGGCAGGGATACACTTCGCGGATTTTTTCGCGTCTGAAATAGTCAATCGTCTGTATTACCTGTTCGTTTACTTCTTTGAGGTGAAAGCCTCCCAAAACACCGAGCACGGGTTTTGCAAAGAGTTGTTTTGCGTAAGTGATAATATTGCAGATTCCTGCATGGGAGCATCCGGTAATAATGTATATTCCGTCTTTTCTTTCATATACGAGTGCCGAATCTTCCACTACAAAGTCAGGAACCCTGCCTTTTGGCGTCACTTTTTCATCAAACTGTCTGCGGGATTCAAATGAGATGGTCTGCGGAATTTCGCCAAGGAAGGTGATGTGTTCTGAAATTTTCTGCGGTCCCTGTTTCAGGGAGAGTGTAAATGTTTCTGCGAGTTCTTCTTCGCGGAATTGCGAGCCGGTCGGCAAATCTCCCCGGAGTTTTACGTTGAATGTGTCGGGGTGGGCAAAAAGCGGGGTTTTGGTTTTTACGAGCGGTATAAGTGCTGCAAGTCCTCCGGTGTGGTCGTCGTGGCCGTGTGAAAAGACCACTTTGGTAAGTTCATTCAGGTTTATGTGCAGGAATGCGGCGTTTCTGCTGAAAATATCCGAGTATCCGCAGTCGAACAGTATTTTATCCGGTCCGTCTTCAATGCAGATTGAAAAGCCTGGTTCGGCAAGGAGGTTTTTGTTTATGGATGTGTAATTTTCGGCGAGGATTGTCAGATGCATAAGAGATATTTGTCGTCTCTGGTTATCTCAGTTGTGCATGAACCAACTCTGAATGACTTGCGCTTTCCTGAGGCTTTAGCCGAAGGTTTAAGCAAGTCTGAAGGACTTGCGATTCGCGCCTGAGACGAAAAGCACCAAATCTTTCACTAAAAACACCAAAAATCTTTCATGAAAAGTATCGAAATGTTACGAAATGTAATGTTTTCGGGTTTTTCTCATCTGGTGTTTTTCGTGACGGAAGCGTAAGATACTTTACCATCACTTTCAATTAATCATCAGGAAATACCGGTCGGGTGAACAGTTTCATTATTTCGCTGTCTGTAATGCCCTATATATAATTGTGTAAAAAAAGTCTTTTCAATTCAGAATGAATAGGGGAAGGGTTTCCCCTTCCCTTTCAGTTTCTTCCAAATCGCTTACGATTCAGATTCTTTCGTT
>DALTWF010000047.1 GCA_029987235.1 Methanocorpusculum sp.
AAACTGCGCAAAGTTGACGCATACGAACTCTGGAACTACACTGAAATTAACCTCAAGGATATTATGACCGGAAACCAGTACAACACTTATCCAGTCTATGATGGTGTTGTTCTCCCGCTTAACGACCCCCTGAAGGCAATCAGTGAAGGCAACTTCAACAAGGACGTTACTATCCTTATGGGCTACAACGATGTGGAAGGTGTGCGCTTTGTCACCGGTGAATGTACCGAGGAAAGACTGAACAATTACATCAAGAAGGCATTCAGACCTGACTCGTATCAGGAGGTTATTGACTATTATGCAGCACAGACCGACCGTACGATTCAGGATAAAACAAATGAAGCTGTCGGTATGTCGATTATTACTCTTGGAATTGTTGCTGCAGAGGATGCTTTTGCAAAGCAGGGTAAGGAAATCTATGTCTATGATTTCAACTATACAGATTCATACGGCGGTGTCCAGACGCATGCATCAGAAATGCCTTATGTGTTTGGTTCGTCAGCAGTACTCAGCGGTCAGCAGATGAATGATGATGATAAAAAAGTCAGAGACGTTATGCATGGATACTGGGTCAACTTCATCAAGACCGGTAACCCGAACGGAGCAGGTTTACCTGAGTGGCCGACATATGTAACCGGTGAAAAGACCATTAAGGAAATTAAGCCGAATTCAACGACAATTTCCCGCCCGTATCAGGATGTCATTGATTTCCTGAGCCCGCGGTATTTCAGATGAGCTGAATTTTCCGGAGAAAATCCGGAAAACAAATTCTTTTTTTTTTACTGTTTACCGGTTTCATGATTGTGTAACATCCGGTCTGCATAGCTGAAGTTCAATTTCCGAGTATTTCTATTCAAAATTTGTGAACTGATTTTTGGATACTGCAGCCATTTTCTTCATCCTCCGGACATCCCGTTGAGTATAAATACTTTCTGTTCCAATTAGTAGATATATGAAACGTAATGTACTTGTACTTGGAGCAGCAGCCCTTGTACTTATCGGCTGCATCATTGCAGCAGGCTGTGTTTCAGATAATACAGCCGGACAGACAAAAATCTACGACTTTGAACACCATTACATTGTACCGGAATTCTTTGACTATCTGAAAGACAGAACAGACTACCCGCTGTTAACCAGTGACGGAATCCTGTACAGAGAAAACTGTCTTCTTACAATATTCTGTCCGTCAATCGGCAAAAACAGCAATGCGTCCACGTATGAAGAACTGACCGATTTAGGTGCACTCCGCCTCAGTATTTTAGACAATGCAGGAATCTCAACAGCCATGGTCTCCTCCGGTCAGGGTATTGAAGAATTATCAAAAGAAGATGCAGTACGCCTTGCACAGATTACCAACAACCGTGTTGCAGAAGCGGTAAAGAAATACCCGGGAAGATTCCTTGGAACAATTACTCTTCCGACACCGTATGTTGAAGAATCCATTACAGAACTGGAACGTGCAGTAAACGAACTCGGTCTTCAGTACTGGCATACTCACTCCAACTATAACGGTGAATATCTGTATGAAGAAAAGTTTGAACCAATTTTTGCAAAATGTGCAGAACTCAATGTTCCGTTCTACATCCACCCGAACTACCCATGTGACGATTATCTTACAAACGGCGGTGTTTTAGTTTCCGGTGCCGTATTCGGATTCGGTGTCGATGTCATGAAAACATCTCTGCTTCTTACCCTCAACGGTGTTTTTGACCGCTACCCGAATTTACAGATGATTATCGGTCACATGGCAGAGTTCTATCCGTACACAATTGACCGCATGGACAACCGCCTGAGATGTTCTGATGCCTATGCATCAGAACTGAAATGCAATAAGACACTTGCAGAATACTTCGCAAACAAGAACATTTTCATGACCACAAGCGGTATTTATGATCCTGCTGTAGTTACCTGTGCCATCGAAACAATCGGTATTGATAATATTCTCTTCGCAACCGACTATCCGTATGAAGATGTGAAAGGCGAGGTTGAATTTATCAAGTCTCTACCCATTAGCAATGAGGACAAAGACAAAATCTTCTACAAAAACGCTGAGAAATACATCATAAAAGACCGCTCATAAAAGAGCGGCTTATACTTTTTTTTTCCAAAACACTCCGCACTGAAACACCCCGGGTCACATAATCAGGTAACGAACCGGAAAAAAGAGGCAGGATAGTCTGAATTTACTTTCCGGAAGCGGCCTGTAAAAATGCAGCTGCCCTGATGGCTGCATTTTCTCTGATATTTACATAGAAGTAGTCATAATCATCCATGTGGCGTGTGTATGGGCCTGCCATCTGCTCAATCATTTCAACATCACCGGCAGAAAGTGTCTTTGCTGCAGTATCAGGAGAATCCTTACTTACAATAACTACTCCGTTTTCGATTTTTGCATCAGCAACGCCTGGACCGACACCATACGAACCGTTTTCAAAACGAACAAAGGAGCCGTGGTTTTCTTCGATTCCTGCATAAGTTGAATCAGTCTTCCAGTTCAGTGGATTAATAACTATTGCATCAGGGTTCTTAAACAGACCCGTCTCTGCCGGATTTCCGGCAACCTCTGAGTTCCATGAAACTATTACGCCTGTATCATCTGCGGCCGCTGCTGCTTTGAGATGGGGGTTTTCTTCAATAAAAGACTGCGGAATAGCGATTCCAAGACCATATGCTGCAATCATGTTTTTGTAGTACTCAGGGTGAAGCGCCATATATTCGCTTAAGACACTTTTCAGCATCATCGTTCCCTGCGAGTGACCGGCTAAAATGTACGGTCTTTTCTCATTTGCATTTTCAAAGTAGTAATCAAGCGCATCGAAGATGTCATTTTTCGCCAGAGAAAGAACAGTGGTAAAATCTGTATCATTACTGCTGAGAATATCTGTGGCATTCATGAGGAACTGACCGGTAAACTGACGGTAATACGGCACGTAGACATCGCCCACTGTTTCAAAGGCAGAACCCTGATGCCGGTACACATCCTTTGCTTCTTTTCGCATTTCTGAATCGTCGATTCTGCTGTTTGTTACGGTAGCATCAGATGCGAAAACTGTCGGGTAGAAGTAGATTACATCAACATCATAACTGTGTGTTTTCGGGAAAAACATCCAGTTGTCCATGTCTGCATAATTGACACTGCCTGATGCGGTGTCCGCCTCAGATACGGAAACACAGCCGGCTGCAGTGATGCAGCAGATAACTGTAAGAGCCAGAGTTCCAAATAAAAGCACATTACGTTTCATGTTTTTTACCTGTGTTGTTATAGGAGATATAGATTATGATTGAATCGCGTAAAACCGTAAAAGAGTAATCTGAAAAAACAGATACACACTGTGTTAAACGGATAAATTCTTTACAGGAGCATCCCAAAACATTTTTTTTTACACATCTCTTTTCTCCGCAGATGCAGTTCGCAGAGCATAAATACTTTCTGTCCTAATTATAATCTGTATGAAACACAATGTACTTGTACTCGGAGCGGCAGCCCTTGTACTTATCGGCTGTATCATTGCAGCAGGCTGTGTTTCGCAGGATTCAGCGTATCAGCCGGTTCGTGCGTATGATCTGGAAAATCACTATTATCTGCCGGAATTTCTCGACTATCTGACAACAAGAACCGAAATTCCCTACATGAGAGGAGAGATGGTGTTTTATAGTAAAAATATAAGTTTACCCATCTCCAAAACCGAAGGAACCTTAAACAATGACACTATCAGTTTGTATGTGGAAATAACCGATATTGACCAGATACGCCTCAATATGATGAAGGACGCCGGACTCACCGGTGCTGTGGTATCTTCCAGCGAGGGAGTTGAGATGATTGATAAGGAAGCAGCAGTCAAGTATGCACGACTTACTAACGATGCCGTTGCAGCCGCTGCGAAGAAGTATCCCGGACAAATCATGGGAACTATCACGCTTCCGACACCATATGTCGAGGAGTCTATTGCAGAACTGGAACGTGCAGTGAATGAACTTGGTCTGCAGTACTGGCACACCCACTCAAGTTATGGAGAAGAAAGGCTCTCTGATGAAAAGTTTAAGCCGCTTCTTGCGAAATGTGAAGAACTGAACGTCCCGATTTATCTGCACCCTGTCTATCCGACAGCAGAGTACCTTACTGACTCAGGAATTGCAATTGCAACTGCAGGATTCGGATTCAGTGTGGACACCATGAAGACAATGCTTAAACTCATCACAAACGGTACCTTCGATCAGTATCCGCATCTTCAGATGCTTATCGGTCATATCGGAGAATATTTCCCGTACGCTCTTGAACGTATGGATAATCGTTTCTCTGCATTGGCTCCTGTTGATCCGACAATCAAATGTAAGGAAACTATCTCGTATTATTTCAGGAACGGCAATATCTTCATGACCACAAGCGGAATTACTGATCAGGATGTTATTCTCTTTGCTATCGATACAATTGGCATCGACCATATTCTCTTCGGTTCCGACTACCCGTACGAAACTGTCAAAGTACAGACTGACGCAATCAGGTCTCTTCCAATCAGTGATGAGGACAAGGATAAAATCTTCTACAAAAACGCTGAGAAATACATCATAAAAGACCGCTCATAAAAGCGTCTCTTTCATACTCCTTTTTTTCGTCTGTTATACCCCGTGATGTTTTCTCCGGAGCAGGAAGAGAATATAGAAATGTATATAAATGAATTGAAATAACTATCTATTATATGAAACGAACACTGGAAGCATTAAACATCACTGGTATCAGTGAGGGTGGAGTAGACAGATTCCTTGGTATTCCTTACGCAGAACCTCCGGTAGGCGACCTCAGATTCGCGCCGCCGGTACCAAAAAAACCCTGGACGGAAACACTTGACTGTACAAAGTACGGCAATTCAGCAGTTCAGAGTCCCTTCCTTATCGGCGACAAACCGGTAAGCGAAGACTGTCTGTACCTGAATGTCTGGAAACCGTCAGATGCAAAAGAAGGCGATAATCTGCCGGTTTACTTCTGGATTCACGGCGGAGGATGGTGTTTTGGTTCAGGTGCTGAATCAACCTATAACGGAGACCGGTTCGCCAAAGAAGGAGTAATCCTCGTTACCATCAATTACCGTCTCAGCGCTCTCGGATACCTTGCCCTCGACACCCTGATGAAAAAATACGGTACAGCCGGAAACTGGGCAACCCTTGATCAGATTTGTGCACTCCAGTGGGTACATGACAACATTTCCAAATTCGGCGGCGACCCGAACAATGTAACTGTCGGCGGAGAATCTGCAGGATCATTTAATACCTTTGCACTCCTGCTGAGTCCGAAAGCAGAGGGTCTCTTCCAGAAGGCAGCATTAGAAAGCGGCGCCTTCACCTACGCATTTGCCCCGCACAACCGTCTTGACAAGGCAATTGAAATCGGTAAAAAGATTGCCGCTAAATTCGGTGCAGACGACAGTGAAGAAGGACTTGAAATTCTCCGCAAGGTACCTGCATATGAGCTGTGGGAAGTTGCGGATATTAATCTCAAGAATATCATGGATGGAAATCCGTGTCAGACCTATCCGGTATATGACGGTGTTGTTCTGCCGTTAAACAACCCGCAGGATGCTCTCAAGGAAGGAAAGTTCAACAAGAATGTCAAACTTATTCTCGGAAACAATTTCATAGAAGGTCCGCTCTTTGTCCACGAAGAGGTTCTGACAGAGGAAATCTTTAACAAGTACATCCGGAATACCTTCAATCCGGATTCCTATCAGGAAATTATTGACCATTATGCAAAGCAGACCGACCGCACGCTTACAGAAAAAGCCTGCGAAGTTGTCGGTCTTGGAATCATTTCTCTTGGAATCATGGCTGCTGAAGCTTATTTCGCATATTCCGGCATTCCGGTTTATTCCTACGAATTCAGTTACGTCAATTCCACCAATACTATCCCGACACATGCTATGGAAATGCCGTTTGTGTTCGGTTGTGACACACTGCTTGGAGGAAAGCCGATGCAGGAAGCTGATGTCAAGGTCAGAGAAGCCATGCACGGTTACTGGCTCAACTTCATCAAAACAGGTAATCCGAACGGACCGAGTCTTCCCAAATGGCCGCTCTTTGTGAAAGGAGAAAAAACCATTCTGAATATTAACAAGGAAATATCCGTTATCACACGTACCCATCAGGCGGAAGTTGATTTCCTGATGCCTCACTTCCTTCAATAAATTTTCAAAAAAAGTACAAAAAACACTTTTTTTTTATTTTAGCCGGAAATATCGCATTATATCGGAAATACTTTATAGTCTGAGATTGTAGTATACAATATGAAAAAAGAATCTGCGTACCAGCCGGCACGTGTGTATGATTTGGAAAATCATACCTACTCGCCTGAATTTATGGATTATATGCACACCACCAAAAACTATCCTTACATGGTTGGAGATACCCTCTTCGAAAGGGAAGGTGTTCCTCTTCCATTTTCCTCAGAGTATTCATTCAACAGCCATCCAGGGGGTCTGAGTGAGGAAATTCGTGATATTGGAGATGTGCGTCTCGGTATTATGGATAAGGCCGGTGTAACGACTGCGATTCTTTCCATGAACAACGGTGTTGAAGAAATGGAAAAAACCGAAAAAGAAAAAGCAGTCAGGTTTGCACGGAATATGAATGATGCCTTCGCAGAAGCAGTTGCGAAGTATCCGGGAAGATACCTTGGAACCATGGCTCTTCCAGCTCCGCATGTTGAAGAGTCCATCGCTGAATTGGAACGCTGTGTCAAAGAACTCGGTCTGCAGTACTGGCTCACGCATTCAAACTACGGATACGGCGGAGAACGGCTTTCTGATCCCAAATTCGAGCCGCTGCTTGCAAAATGCGAAGAACTTGACGTTGCCATCTACATTCATCCGAATTTCCCGGTAACCGACTATCTTCTGGATTCCGGAACTGCCTTTACATGTGCCGGATTCGGTTTCAGTGTAGACACTATGAAGACGGCACTCAACCTTATAATCAACGGCACTTTTGACAGACATCCGAATCTGAAAATAATCCTCGGTCATATTGGAGAATTTTTCCCGTACGCTCTTGACCGTATGGACAACCGTTTCGGTGCTGTAAAAGATTTTGACCCGGTGCAGAAGTGTAAGAAGAGCATTTCCTGTTACTTCAAGAACAATTTTTATGTCACCACAAGCGGTATCACTCAGGAGGATACAGTCTTGTTGGCACTGAAGGTCCTCGGAAGCGACCGCATTTTGTTTGGTTCGGATTATCCGTATGAAAATGTGAAGGAGCAGATTGACTTTATCAACTCTCTTCCTGTCTGTGATGAGATTAAGGACAAAATCTTCTACAAGAACACTGAGAACTATATCATAAAAGACCGCTCATAAGAGCGTCTCAAAACACTTTTTTTACCTATTCATTCATGAACGTGACGGCTGTGTAATCTCCGCTCTATTTTCCGTGTCCGGGCGCGTCATAGCCTGTTTTAGATGAAATAACATCATTACAACATTCCTTCAATAATCAAAGAGTATGAAAAACTGATTGGACCTGAAGTATTCAAACAGACAACAAATGGCAAGAATAGTGACGAATATATCGCGTCTGAACCGCTCTTATTTGATATCGGAGAGACCCGGCTGAAGGAAATGGATAAAGCAGGCATCGATTACGCACACGTGTCGCTTGCGACTCCCGGTCCGGAAGCATTTCCTCTGCAAACCGGAAAGAAACTTGCAGCAGAGTATAATGATGCCGCAGCCCGGCTCATCAAAGAGCATCCTGACCGTTTTGGTGCATACATGTCGCTCTATCCCCAAGACCCTGACTGGTCTGTTCGGGAAATCGATCGTGCGGCAAAGATGGGGTTATTTGGCTGGTCGTGTCTTTCCAACATGGGCGGCAAACGTATTGACGACCCCAAATACCTGCCGATATTCCGGCGTCTGGAAGAACTTGATATGCCTGTCTATCTTCATCCGACCTTCACCCAGTGGGATGAGTTCAGGGAGTTCAGCTATTGTATAAACGGTCCGGCTCTCGGATTCGAGGTTGATGTCAGACTGACATTCATGCGTATGCTCTACCGCGGTCTTTTTGACAGGTTCCCGAAGTTAAAGATAATACTGGGTCATGACGGCGAAGGATTCTCTTTCTGCATTGACCGGATTGATACTGCCTATCGTCAGGGGTATGCATACAGTATGCCCGGGGGAGAACCCATCAGGCATGAACCAAGTTACTATGTCAAACACAATGTCTGGATGACCACCTCAGGCAATTTCCTGCCTGAAGCACTGCGTTGTACGCTTGATGTCATGCCCAAAGACCGTGTTATGGCGGCTACCGATTTTCCGTATGAAGATTATGTAAAAAGCATTGATCTTATTGCAGAAAATCCCGGTCTGTCCGAAGAAGAAAAAATTGCCTGCCTGTCCGGTAATGCGAAAAAACTCGGATTCGGTCCGAAGAAATAACTATCCGGCAAAGCAGTTCGAATTGTCCGTGTCTATCTATGTTGTTATAGAGGTATAGATTATGATTGAATCGCGTAAATACCATAAAAGAGCAATCTGAAAAAACAGATACCCTCTGCCGGAAACGGATAAAATCTTTACAGGAGCATCCCAAAATATTTTTTTTTACACATCTCTTTTCTCCGCAGATGCAGTTCGCAGAGCATAAATACTTTCTGTCCTAATTATAATCTGTATGAAACACAATGTGCTTGTACTCGGAGCAGCAGTTCTTGTTCTCATCGGCTGCATTATTGCAGCAGGCTGTGTTTCGCAGGATTCTGCGTATCAGCCGGCACGTGTCTATGACCTTGAACATCACTACTATCTGCCTGCGTTCCTTGATTACCTCGGAACCAGAACAGAATACCCGTACTTTGACAGTACCGGCGTAAAATTCGAAGAAAATGCGATTCTTCCACTCGTTTCCGGAGTTTCGCTCAACAGTGATAAATCCGACTACATAGAGGAGGTAACTGATTTGGGTGAGGTCCGTCTCGCTATCATGGATAATGCCGGAATTACCTGCGGTATTGTATCTTCCGCTCAGGGTATCGAAATAGTGCCAAAGGAAGAAGCAGTCAAATATGCAAAACTCACCAACGACGCTGTTGCAGAAGCGGTAAAGAAATACCCGGGAAGATTCCTTGGAACAATTACTCTT
>DALTWF010000048.1 GCA_029987235.1 Methanocorpusculum sp.
TTCGCCAGTCACTTCGTTCGACTGGCTCAAGTCTTCGGCTAAAGCCTCAGACCTTCGCTCCCGCGGTGTTTCCCAAACCCTTCCAGCAAATAAGATAGGGGGGTACCTATGGTTAGACGGCTGACCTTATTTTAATTCAGAACGGTAAAATGGTCACTGACTTTTTCCGGAACAAAAAATCAGCCACTCACTTTTTTCATGAGCAAAAATAAGACACCCACTATTTACCCTCACGAAAAAAACCCACCGGTGTAAATCCGCTAAAAAATATAACCACCCGTATTTTCTCACGGCTTTCGCGGGGGAGATAATTAAGCCGCCACAGAGAAAAATAAACATACTCCGACAAAAAATAAACACACCCCGACAATTTTTCCAAACCCCTATTACCCAAGACAACCAATACTATAACCACCAACCATGCCAGTCAACCCCCTGCGAAAAATAGCATCCCTAAGAAACAGCGCTGTGCAATACCACTGCGAAAAAAGCCCCGCACAAGACACCCGGAAACACTTCACCTTCGGCCGCTTCGGCTTCGAACACGAAGTACACTTCTCCAACCTCACCATAACCGTCAAAAGCGACGGAGGCCTCCACCAATACAAACGCACCTACAAAAACGGCGAAAACACCTATGAAGCAACCTTCTCCGCAACCAAAGGCTCCCTTCTCCTCCACCCCATAGAACCCAACCACAAACCGAAATCAATCACCGACTTCCTCGAAATAAAATTCAAACCCATCGTAATCGAACCCGACTCGGAATGCACCATCTTTCTCACCTTCCCCATAGAAATCGCCTGCCTCCTCGAATCCGAAACCGGAAAAGCCGAAGTTCTCGACGTCGTCACCGCCGCCCGCCCCAAATTTTCCATGTACGGCACCTCCGCACGCGGCGTCATAACACGCTACCACGAATCAGAAGTAACCTACACCATCCCCCCCGTGAAAAACTACAAATACGGCGTACTCCGCCTGACCATCAAAAACGACACCCCCGAATGGGCAACCGTCGGCCGCATCGTCCTGTACATGGAAGGACTCTGGATATACTTCGACGAAAGCATCGCAGGAGCCTGCGCCTCCATGGACATCAACGCAAAAGACGTAGCAAAGACCCGGTTCGAAAACGGCATCCTCTGCGACGGCATGCAGGAATCCGTCAGCCTCTTTGAAGAACGCAAAACCGAGTCATTCATGAACACTCCCGCAACCCTCCTCGTAGACGAAACCTTCACCATGGACATGGGGCTGATATAACATGGCAGACGGAGATATAAGCGGATTATTTACCAACTCGACACAACCGGAAATAGTATCCGGCTTCCTTGGAGACATATTCGGAAACACCGCAATGTTTCAAACCCCGATAATCGGAACCATCACCGTTTCCGACATAATCGGCATAATCGTCATCCTCATACTAACCACCATAATCTGCATTGCTGCAAAACACGCAGTAAGAAAAGTACTGATGGGCAAAGTTGACGGTGCAAACATTGACGGCCTGAACAGAACAATCCGCTGGATAATTCTATTCATCGCATTCCTCCTTATCTGCCCCTACCTCCACCTTGACCTCTCAGGACTCATGGTAGCAGGAGGAGTTGTTGCCCTTGCCATCAGCTTCGCCTGCCAGAACACCCTCTCAAACCTGGTAGCCGGCATACTCCTGATGTTTGAACGACCCGTCTCAGTCGGTCAGGACATAAAAGCAGGCGACAACGAAGGATATGTGGAAAAAATCGGCATACTTTCCACAACCCTCCGCACTTACAACGGCCTGTATGTGCGAGTACCGAACAACACCCTGTTTAACAGCGACATTGTCAACTACGCGGCACATATCGGCCGCAGATTTGACCTGCAGGTCGATATCGCCTATTCCGAAGACGCAGCCGCCGCCCGCAAAGTGATACTTGAAGCACTCGACCGCTACCCGTATGTCTTCAAATCTCCGGCACCGAACGTATACGTAGACACACTCGGCGAAGACGGAGTAACACTAACCTGCCGCGTCTGGACACCCTCTTCAACCTGGCTTGGCTGCAAACAGGAACTCTTAGGCATCGTATTCCGCGCCGTTGCCGATGCAGAAATCGAAATCCCGTTCAGACAGCTCGTATTATGGTACGGAGAAGAAGAAGCAGCCAAACTTGCTGAAAGAAAACGCCTGAAAGAATCGGAGATACAGAAATGAAAGAACTCATTACCGCCCTTGGTTCGTCAAATCTTGACGACCGCCACAAAGCAGTGGACAAAATCGCAGAAGAAGCCCGCAAAAACCCCTCAGTGAAAATTCCAGAGATAATTGAGGCATTAAAGGCAGGAACACCCGACCTCCGCTGGTATTTAGGCCGCGCCCTAATCAAAATCGGTGACGAGACCGTAACACAGTACATCATCGAGTTTTCCGAAGCGGAAACAGATCTCGAAATCCAGAAATACTACGGTGCGGTCTTAGCCGCGTTCGGCGAAGACTCGATACTTACCTTAATCGGACTCTTTGAATCCCCGAATCCGACCACACGCGGCATGGCGTCAGCAGCCCTTGTCCGTATCGGGTCCCCCGCCGCACCGTATCTGTTAGATGCGGCAAAAACCGACAATCCGCTCGTAAAACTCTGCGTCGGCATGACACTGCAGAAAATCGGAGTATTTGACTACTGATGGCAGAACTTGCAGCCTCGCCCCGCTACCGTGCCTATCTTGACGGATTGCTTGCCGAATTAAAGCATATCTACGATATAGCAGGCGCCGCACGAAAACAGGGTCTTGACCCGCGTGACGAGGTTGAAGTGCCTCTTGCAGCAGATTTAGCCGGCCGTGTGGAAAAACTGCTCGGCTACGAAGGACTTGCTGCAAAAATCCATGAGGTTGAAGAAACCGAAAAGAACCGTGAAGTTGCATCGCTGAAAATCGCCGATTTCTTCTTAAATAAAGGACTTTCCCGTGAAGAAACCCTTCTTCGCATTATCCGCGCCTCGATGGCGGTAATTACGGAAGGTGCAGTAGCCGCCCCGATTGAAGGTTTTGTCAAGTGCAAAATCAAGAAAAACGATGACGGAACCGAATATCTGTCAATCTACTTCGCAGGACCGATTCGTTCCGCAGGAGGTACCGCACAGGCAATGTCGGTTCTTGCTGCAGACTACGGCAGAACCCTGCTTGGTCTTGCACCCTACAAGGCGCGGGAAGAGGAAATCCAGCGCTATATTGAGGAAATCAAGCAGTACCGAAGCATTGCAACGCTGCAGTACACCCCCAAAGACGAGGAAATCCGTCTGATTATCGAAAACTGCCCGGTATGCATCGACGGAGAAGATACCGAAAAAGAAGAGGTTTCCGGTCACAGAAACCTTGAACGCGTGGAAACAAACGTTGTCCGTGGAGGAATGTGTCTTGTTATCGCCGAAGGAATGTGTCTGAAGGCGCCGAAGATTAAGAAAAACGTCGATGCGATGAACAAAGGAAAAGAAAAACGCGTTATCGACGGCTGGGACTGGCTGCAGACCTTAATCGACGGCACTTCAAGTTCATCTGCAGAAGAGGAAAAACCCGGAATCCACCCCAAAGACAAATATATCCGCGATATGCTTGCAGGAAGGCCCGCATTTTCCTATCCGATGGCAAAAGGAGGATTCCGCCTTCGCCTCGGACGGTGCCGCAATACGGGATTTGCAACATGCGGATTTAATCCGGCAAGTCTGCACATTTTAGGCGATTATCTATCGGTCGGAACGCAGATGAAGGTTGAACGCCCGGGAAAAGCCTGCGGTGTTGTTCCGTGTGATACGATTGAAGGACCGACCGTCCGCCTCGTTTCCGGCGAACTCCGCCGCGTTGACACGCTTTCGGAGGCAAACCGCCTTGTCCGCGACGGTGCAATCGAGTATATCCTTGACATAGGGGAAATTCTGATTTCATTCGGAGAATTCATGGAAAACAACCATGTTTTAGCTCCGCCGTCGTATTCGCAGGAATGGTGGGAACTGGAATCAGATATGCGCCCGCGCCCGCAAAACGAGGCGGAAGCGCTTTCTTTTGTTGCAGAAGGCTGTTATCTGCATCCGGATTACACATGGTTCTATGATGACTGTACCGAAGAGCAACTGGTCTTTCTTTCGGATGCAGTATCAAAAACCGGCAGAACCGATGCGGGAATTCTCTATATTCCGGCAAATCCTGAGGTTAAAGCGGTTCTTGAAGAACTGCTTGTTCCACACACAGTGGAAAACGGAGAATATGTCGTCAGAATCGCGTTATCGCTTATTGCGTGCCTCGGTCTTACGTATCCGTCGCTTGAAAAGAACGGCAACTGGGGCAATCTCAAGCCCTGGACAAACGGACTTGACCGTGCAATGCAGCTTTCCGGATTTAAGATGCGTTCCAAGGCAGGAACGAGAATCGGAGGCAGAATGGGTCGACCGGGCAAATCAGCGCCGCGTAAAATGAAACCGCCGGTACATGTTTTATTCCCGCTCGGAGAATCAGGCGGGGCGCGGCGGTCTGTGGTTGCTGCAACAAAATCGACTGCTGCATCGACCGAATCCTTAATAGACGGCGCACCGGGTATTTCCGGAGAGGTGAGCGGAACGGTGCGGGTTGAGGCGGGAGAGCGCAAATGTCCGGTCTGCGGCAAAACCACCTATAAGAGCAAGTGCCCGACATGCGGAGCACATACGAACCCGGTGTACCACTGTCCGCGGTGCCATAAAATCGCAGAAGCAGGCGAAGAAGTCTGTTCTGCCTGCGGAGCACCCGTGGAATGTTCCAAAGAATATTACCTGCCGATTCGTCAGGAATACGAATCAGCGCTTAAGGAACTCGGTATTGAAAATCCGGGCCGCCTTCCGGAAATCAAGGGTGTTCTCGGTCTGATTTCAAGAGAACATGTCGTAGAACCGCTTGCAAAAGGCATTCTCCGCGCTAAAAACGAGGTATTTGTCTTCCGTGACGGAACAATCCGTTATGATATGATTGACCTGCCGTTAACGCATTTCCAGCCGCACGAAATCAATGTTTCCATCGAAAAACTGCGGTCAATCGGCTACACAAAAGACACCTGGGGCAATGAACTTACCGACCCGCACCAGACGGTGGAGCTTCTACCGCAGGATATTCTTGTTTCCGAAGATTGCGGGCAGTATCTCGTTAAAATTGCAAAATACATTGACGAAGAACTGACCGAACTGTACCACCTTAAACCGTACTATAATGCGGAAACGCCGCAGGATTTAGTAGGGCAGCTGATTATGGGTCTTGCGCCGCACACCTCGGCAGGGGTATTAGCGCGGCTTGTCGGCTTTACGAAGGCAAAAGCGGGCTATGCGCACCCGTATTACCATGCGGCAAAACGGCGCAACTGCGACGGTGATGAAGACTGTGTCATGCTCATGATGGATGGAATCTTGAATTTCTCCCGTGCATTCCTGCCGAGTACACGCGGGGGCACTATGGATGCGCCGCTTGTTTTAACCACGATTCTCAATCCGAACGAGGTTGACAAGGAAACACGAAATGTGGATGTATGTCCGCATTATCCGATTGAGGTCTTTAATGCATGTCTTACGTACACGATGCCCAAAGAGGTGGCAAAATTCGTTGACCATGTGGACCCGCGTGTAGGAAAACCCGAGCAGTTTGAGGGATTCAAGTTTACGCACAACACGAAGGATATTTCCGAAGGTCCGCTTGATACGGCTTACACCGCGATGAAAGGCACCGATGACAAAATCAAGGCGGAACTGGCGCTTGCTGCAAAAATCCGGGCGGTTGATACCGATGACCTTGCAGAACGTATCTTAAACAGCCACCTGATGCCGGATATGATTGGAAATCTGCGTTCGTTTTCAAAACAGGCGTTCAACTGCTCAAAATGCCGCAAAAAGTTCCGGCGCATGACGGTTTCCGGCAAATGCACCCAGTGCGGCGGCGCGTTAAAACCGACGATGCATAAGGGAAATGTTACGAAATACCTTGATATTGCCAAATACATGGTCGAAAACTACCATTTATCGCTGTACACGCAGCAGCGCGTAATGGTTACTGAGATGAACATCGACTCGACATTCGGTGAAGAGGAAAAGAATCAGCTGAATCTTTCGGATTTCTTCTGATATGCTCATTCCGCTTCTTTTTTCCCGTTTTTCTCCCGCTGCTGTGAAAACAGCGTCTTTTTCCGCACAATAAGACAGGCAGCAATAAGCGCAAGGGCGGCGGGGATAACCAGACTCACCGAGCGCGTCATTTCCATGACCATAATAAGCACTGCTACTGGTGCATGAGAGATGCTTCCAAAAAGCGCAATCATGCCGACAATGACAAAAGCAGGGACAATAAGAGGGGAAAAGACATCAGGAAAGAAAAAGACGAGACCTGCTCCAAACGCCCCTCCGGCAAAGGCGCCGATGGAAAGACCCGGTGCAAAAACACCGCCTGATGCGCCGGAACCGATAGTAAGACTGGTTCCAAGGATTTTCAGAAACGGCAGAATGAGAAGAACCGCAAACGGCAGCAGGTTGTAAAGCGCAAGCTGGACAAAACCATAGCCGGTACCAAGCGTTCCAAGCGCGGCAGCGGCTGTTTGCGGAGAGATAAGACCGAAAACAACGACAATAATACCGAAAATGAGGACTCCGAGCACCGGTTTGAATAATTCAGGCAGGTGGATTTTTGCAAAAATTGTTTGTGTTTTGTAAAAACAGAATATGTATAAAAGACCGATTAAAGCAGCAACTGCGCCGAATACTGCAAACAGCGGTATTTCCGTGAGCGTAAAAACAAACTCAAGTGTGCAGAATAATGCGTCATATCCTTCAAAAAAACCGAAAACAAGGAAACTTATCATAGATGCGATGAGGCTTGGGATGAGCGCTTCAAAATCAAAACCCTTCAGGTACAAAATCTCCGCACCAAGCACCGCACCACCGAAAGGTGCTTTGAAAATCGCCCCGATTCCCGCACCGATTCCTGCCGCAATCGCCATCTTGCGTTCTTTTTCGGAGAAATGAAACAGATCCGATACAATCGCGCCAAATCCGGCACAGACCTGTGTAATAGGACCTTCGCAGCCGGCGCTTCCGCCGGTACCGATGGTAAGCACTGATGCGGCGATTTTTACAAACGGAACACGCCAGCGGATTTTTCCATCATCATGGAAGGCTTTTATGGCATTGTTCGTTCCGGCGCCTTTTGTTTCGGGAGCGGTCTTCTGCACCAGCAGACTGGAGAGAAACGCACCGGCGCAGAGTATCGGGATAATCAGCCACAGATATTGTGGTGCTGCCCAAGCAGCCGCCTCTTCAAGCGCCATTCCCTCTTCGGGGTATGCATAGCCGAATAAAAACGAAAGGGCAAAAGAACCGAGGAGTTTTAAGAGTTCGTAAAAAAGGAGTGCGCCAAACCCTGAAAGTACGCCGACACAAAGTCCGATTTTGAGGATACTCCAGGGAGACAGCATTTTTCAGAGATGCGACTCCGCCTCGGCCTTCTTTTCCCGTGCGCGTGAAATAAGGTCTTTTTTTGATTCATCCGCGTATGACAGGGCCTGATTGAAGGCGGTTACCGCTTCGCTGTACCGCTCAAGACAGAGCAGTTCGTAGCCTTTGTTGTACCAGGTGTCTGCATCATAGGGAAGTGCGATTAACACCCGGCGGAAACAGTCAAATGCCTCCTGATGACGCCCCAGTTCGCTTAATGCCATGCCTTTGTTGTTCATTGCACCGGTCATGGTTTTTTCATGTTTCAGGGCTTTGTTATAGAAATAGACAGCTTCTTCAAAGTTTCCGAGTTTGCATAAGGCGTTTCCGCAGTCAAAACAGCTCGGTGCATGTCCCGGGGCGATTTCAAGGGCTGCTTTGTAGCAGAGAACGGCTGATTCGTATTTTTTCGCCGAATAAAGCATTGTTGCACGGTTGAACCAGTGTTCGGTTGCACGGGGCTCAAGTCTGCAGACTTTTTCCATTATTTCATCGGCATCTTTGTATTTCCCCTGTTTTGCAAGAGCAGTTGCGTGGCTTGTCAGAAATATGACGTCATCGGGCTCCATTTCCAATGCTTTGACGAAATATTTGTCTGCTTCGGCAATATGGCCGAAGCTCATGAGCACATCGCCTTTGTTATGGTAGTAGACGGCTGATTCGGGCCTGAGTTCGATTGCTTTGTCATAACAGGCGAGTGCTTCGCGTTCGTTCTTTTTCAGGGCAAGAAGCCGGCCTTTTTCGTGCCATACAAGGGGGTTGTCCGGGTCGGCTTCGATTGCTTTGTTCATGCATTTTACCGCATCGGTGAGGTTATTATATCTGAGGTATCCGGCGGCTTCTGCAAAGCTTCGGGCGGCTTCTGCGGAGAGTTTTTCAGGATTTTTATTTTCAGTGTTCTTATTTCTGCTAAAGAGTCCCATTCAATACATAATTTGTCGGGGAAGGTTATGAAGACATCGGCAAGAGGATTCTGCAAAATCTTGAGCAGGAAATGAGTTAAACCATCTGCAAGACAAAGTTACAAAAAAGTTCCAAAACAGCAACAAAACAAAGAGAGGTGGAGTACTTTAACTCCCTTTGTCTTATATTGATATACTTCTATTCTTTAAGAGCTTAGACAAGCTTGTTGATCGGGCCGTCTTCGACACCCGGAGTTCCGCCGAAGTCTTTGAATGCTTCTGCAAGAACGATATCACAGAATGCGGAAGCAGTTGCTGCGCCTTCCATGTTCTCAATCGGACCGTACATGATAAGGTCTGCACCAAGGGTCATTGCCATGATGTTACAGCCGATATCAGGTGAGGACCATGCTGCCTGGCGGATACCCTCGATACCGCCGAAGTGGTGGTGGGACATCTGCTCAAGTAACAGCGGCTTGTCTTTGTAACCGTCTGCAAGGACATTCTTTCTCCAGCGTTTCAGCCAGGTCCAGGAAACGGTCATGTTGTGGTAAGCACCACCGGTCGGCAGACCGTGGATTGCTTTGCATGCGAGAATTTCACGCATGGAACCAAATGCACCAAGTCCGAGCGGAGTTGCTGCAGAGTCGAGAATCGGGCGGGTGATACCGCATTCTTCTGCAATCTGAAGCATACCCTTCTCCTGACCTGCAACACCGCCGTCGACTAATGCCTT
>DALTWF010000011.1 GCA_029987235.1 Methanocorpusculum sp.
CCCCCTCTCTCTTGCATTATCTTAATGTCCTTACACAACAAATAATACTCAGCATTTGAAAGCAACACCCTATCAAGGTAGAAAAAATACATGGCAGAAATAACAGTACAAAGTCTCCAGGAAAAGCAGGCCCAGGAGAAAGACGAAGCGCGAAAGCGATATGAATTCAAAAAATCGCTTGAACGCCTCGAAGAAAAAGAAGGCTCGGGAACCGAACTCATTTCCCTTTACATCCCGCCGGACAAACAAATCTCCGACGTAACCGCACAGCTTCGCGAAGAATACGGACAATGTGCCAACATCAAAAGCAAGCAGACGCGAAGCAACGTCCAGTCAGCACTCTCCTCAATCCTTGCACGGCTGAAATACTTCAAGACCGCACCTGAAAACGGCATGGCAGTCTTCTGCGGCGCAGTAAACATTGGCGGCGACCGTACCGACATGGAATCAATTATAGTCGAACCCCCCGAGCCGATTAAGACCTACAGCTACCGCTGTAGTTCCAACTTCGAACTCGAATCTCTTAAAGTCATGCTCGATGACCGTGTAATTCACGGCTTAATCGTACTTGACTTACAGGAGGCATGCTGGGGAACACTTTCCGGCACCCGCATCGAAGAACTCGGCAGCACCCAGTCCCTTGTCCCGAACAAACAGAGAAAAGGAGGACAGTCCTCAATCCGTTTCGCAAGAAACCGTGAAATCGCAATCAACGCTTTCTTCTCCAAAGTCGGCGAACAGGCTTCGGCTGCGTTCCTTGCAGACCCGAAATTCTTTGAAAGATTCAAAGGTCTCATCGTCGGAGGACCGATGCCCACACGTGACGACTTCGTCAAAGGAAACTTCCTCCACCATGAAGTGCAGAAACGCATTATAGGAAGCATTGACGCATCCTACACCAACGAATGCGGACTGCGCGAACTTGTCTTCAATGGCCAGGAACTCCTCCGCGGCGAAGAAGTCGCCGACGAAAAACGTGAAATGAGCCGCTTCTTTGCCGAACTCAGAAAAGACAATCCGGCAGCAGCATACGGCGAAACAAGCGTCCGCGCCAATCTTGAAGCAGGCGCAGTCGACACCCTTCTCCTCTCCGAAAAACTGAGAGAGTCACGTCTGACCATCGCCTGCGGCAACTGCGGACACCACGAAGTTAAAACCATGCAGAGCGAAGCAGGCAGAAAATTCAAAGACATCGACTTTGGTCACTGCCCGGAATGCAACTCGCCGCTCTTCCTGGAAAAAGAGGAAGATATCATCGACGAACTGACCACACTCGCTGATACCTCAAACACGCGCGTTGAAATTATATCTGATGATTCTGAAGAAGGAGGTATGCTTCTGTCTGCTTTCGGAGGCATAGCCGCAGTTCTTCGCTACCCCACAGGGATGTAAACAACCATGTATCACACCTACGTAAACAAAGTAACAAACCTCCTCAAAGAGGCAACCGGTCTCGACGACGTCTTAATCACAGACGGAGGAGAACACGCAGACCTTGCATCAACCATAGCATTTGCCCTTGCCAAGCGCGATAAGAAAAACCCTGTGCTGATTGCAAAAGAAATCGTTGAAAAAATCGCACCGAAGGCAGAAGGCATTGAAATATCCTGCAAAGGTCCGTACATCAACTTCGTATTCGGCAAAGAATATGTCGCCGAATCCGTAAAAGCCGCACGTAAATCGGACTACGGTACGCTTGGCGCACGCTCTGAAAAAGTCATCATAGAACACACCAGTGCAAACCCGAACGGACCGCTGCATGTCGGACACATCAGAAACACTGTAATCGGGGACACCCTTGTCAGAGCCTTCCGCAAGGCAGGTTACCCGACCACCGCAATGTACTATCTAAACGACATGGGCAGACAGATTGCCATTGTCGCATGGGGTGTTAAGAATCTTCACTACGAGCGCAAGCCCGGAGAAAAGGGCGATGACTTTATTGTCCGCCATTATGTTGAGGCAAACAAAATCGCAAAGGAAAAGCCTGAGATTGAACCCGAGTTCGATGAGATGATGGAAAAAATCGAAGCAGGCGACCCGGAAACCGTAAAACTTTTCCATGACTCGGTTGCAACCTGTGCCGAAGGTATCAAGGAAACCCTTGCCTCGATGAACGTGTATCATGACCAGTTTGTGCCTGAAACCACATTCCTCTGGAATGGTTCAATGCAGAATGTCCTTGACCGCGTTGAAAAACTGCCGAATGCAAACCATGACGGCGAAATGATGTACCTTGACCTGTCCGAGCAGGGATTCGGCAACCGCTACGTCTTAAGAAGAAGCAATGGAACATCAGTCTATGCAGCACGCGACCTTGCATTCCACATCTGGAAAAACAGCCAGTGCGACAGAAGCATTGACATTTTGGGTGCCGACCATAAATTAATCGGCGCACAACTCCAGACAACGCTTTCCTTAATCAGCGAACGCCCGCCGGAGATTGTCAACTTCGAGTTCGTCTCCCTGCCGGAAGGTTCGATGACGACACGCGGCGGCATTTTCATTACGGCAGACGAACTTATTGCAGAAACCCGCAAGCGGGCGCTGGATGAAGTCAATGCGCGCCGTCCGGAGCTTTCTGCAGAAGAAAAGGAAAAGATTGCAAACGCTGTTGCAGTCGGTGCAGTCCGCTATGATATTGTCAAGGTATCTGCAGAGAAATCCACCGTATTTGACTGGAAGGAAGCACTTGACTTTGAGCGCCAGAGCGCGCCTTACGTCCAGTACGCACACGCACGTGCCTGCTCGATTCTTGCAAAAGCAAAAGAAGAGGGAGGATTTATCGAGAACTATGAATACAGCGACCCCTATGAAATTGCTCTTGCAAAGCACATCGCGCAGTTCCCGTATGTGATTGAAAAAGTCGTATCCGACCTGCGCCCGCACCTTCTTGCAAGCTATGTGCGTGACCTTGCAGATTTATTCAACTCGTTCTACCGTTTCGTTCCGGTCTTAAAAGCCGATGGTGCGGCACGCAACGCACGCTTAACGCTTGTTGATGCATGCAGAAACACGCTTGCCCGGGCGCTTGATGTTTTAGGCATTGAAGCTCTGGAAAGCATGTAAATTATCTTTTTTTGACAGCATCCGCTGATTTCAAAACAATCACAAAAACGAGACTTCCTGTGCCCTAAGACACAGGGGCTGAGGGGATTGCCTGAGGGGACAGGCCGAAAATACACACGTCTGCATATTTACAACACAGCGTTCGTCTCTCATACATTCATTGCATGTAGAAGTTATTAATACTTTTGCTCTTTTCCGGAGAATACCTGCGAAGTCTGCTCCGCAAAAGAGTAGGAAAAAAAGAAGGATAAACAAAATATCTATGCAAGGGCTGCATAAATATCTGCAATAATCTGCTTTTTCGTCTCCTCATCGAATCCATTCTCAATAGAGACCTGATGCGACTGATTTGAGCTCACATACTCTACTACATTCGGATTGCCTGGGTTCTTCGGAATTTTCACGGAATACCACGGGTCTCCCGCACCATAAATCAGAATGAACTTTGAATCGGTAACCGAAATCCATTTGCGGAATCCTTCAATGGTCTTTGGATCATAGGAAACAAGTGCATTCTGTTCTTCGGTCAGCATAATATGCGCAATAAGATTTTCTTCTTCCTCACGTGTGACAGATACTTCTGCTTTCAACCCGTCAATCTGCAGTGCATCACGAATATAGGAGAAATCATAATAATACAGCCCGATCTCATGAGCAGTCTGATAGAAGTACGGGTAGTATGGTGATGAGGCTGACCAGCGTTCAGTGGGTTCTATTGCGTGCAGAATCGAAAACGCAGCAGATATTTTTGCATCAAGCGCGGATTTGGTGTTTTCCGGCATCGCAAGGAATGTGCGGAAATCCTCAAGTGAATGCCGGGACTGCCATGTTTCTATGGCAACATCAAGTACAGCAACATCAAACAGAGTGTCTGCCGTACATGACTCCCGCAGCGTGCATCCTTCGGCAAGTGCAGTCTCATAATATTTCGGTGCAAGAACATCACGGTGAACCATACAGAATTCCTGGAATTCCGTAATCATTCTGCGGTAGTTTGCTGCCTCTTCTTCACTATACAGCATATTTCCTGCTTCTCTGTAAACATACGGCATCATGCGTTTGTCATTGAAATCCACACAGCACGGGGCGGAATAGGCAACAGTGAGTGCAACATCCTGCGGGTAGTAATACATAAACAGAGCAGCATCAAGTCCTCCTTTGCTGCTGCCGGTAATGACATATTTTCCCGGGAAAATATTTTTGAGTCCGGTTATAATCATGTGCTGGTCTTTTGCAAAGTTTTCCGCAGTCAGATATTCCCAGTATTTTGTATCGTCATAGGAAAAATCCTCCGGAGCAGACCCGCCGAAGAAACGGTGCTCAATATGGACGTAATTTGCACCAAGCACAGAGGCAAGTTCACACGGCTCGTCTGATTTCAGTGCCGCATCCTGTAGTATATAGCCTTCGGTCTGTACAACGGTATATTCAGACCCCCCCTCGCGCGGCATTATTTCCACACGCAGCGGCATTGAACCAAGAGACGGGTTGTTCCAGTCAAGCGGCACGGAATAGGTCACAAGGTATTTTTCAGCGCCGTTGCTGTTGAGTTTTTCAACCGAGATTACATTGTCCAGTCCGGTAAGTTTTTCCTCTAATGTGCGCGTATCATTTATGCAGCCGCTTGATGCGGATGCGGTCAGCAGCAAAATGATAAAAATGCCGCATAATATTAGTTTATTCATTTGTCTGTCTCCCGCATGGATTTTGCATATTCTTCAAACTGGTCTTTGCAGTTCGTAAAACATCTGATGAGTTTTTCGGAAAACGCTCCGCACTGTCCGGTGGAAATCATCGTATATGCCTCATCATAACTCATTGACTCTTTGTAGCACCGTTTGGAAACAAGTGCATCGTAAATATCTGCAATAGAGACAATCTGCGCTGCAATCGGGATTTCATCGCCTTTCAGGCCGCAGGGGTATCCTTTTCCGTCCCATTTCTCATGGTGGAAGTGACACACATCCATACTCATGGAAAGATAGGATGCATCCCAGTCTTTGGGTGCCATTTTTAAAATCTCGCAGCCCTTTTCGCAGTGCGTCTGCATAATGGCAAACTCTTCCGGAGTGAACCGGCCGGGTTTTAAGAGAATCGTGTCGGAAATTGCAATTTTTCCCACATCATGCAGGGCGGATGCTTTTGTCATCAGATCCACTGTCGGTTGGTCAAGGTTGTATTCCGGTAAATCCTTCATAACCTGCGTGGCAAGAATCCGGGTAAAGCCCTTCACTCGTTTAATATGTGCTCCTGATTCACCGTCACGGCTTTCAACCACATCACCAAGCATGTCTACCACTTCTTCACTCATGCGAACCAGTGCAAGGTTTTTCTCCTTTAAATCAGCCGTGCGCTCGGAAACAAGGGCTTCGAGTTTTTCGTTTTCATCCCGGGTTGCATTTGCCTCGGCACGGGATTCCGCCGCTTTGTTAATCTGGCGTGAAAGGAAAAAGCCGAGCAGAACAAAGAGAAGCGTTATGCCGACAATAACCAGGATACTGGTGTACAAAAGCGCACTGCTCTTTTCCGCATAGACCTCGTAGGGGAGAATAATGACAAGCGAGGTGTCCTGAGATGCAACCGGGTGTACCAGAGCTATTTTTTTTACGCCGTTTTCATTGTACTCGACAACGAATTTTTCACGGTTCAACAGTTTTTCCCGGATTACATCAATCGAGGGAGAAACGTCAGTGCAGTCATAGACAAGCATATCAAGGAAACTTAGGCGTCCTTTCTGCGAATAGGATGATTTTTCCTGGTTGATGATGTATGCGCCGTCTGCTTCAATAAGACTTGAATGTCCGCGGCCGTCAAAGGAATAAATCTCCAGCTTCCCGTTTAAATCGTTAATCGGTGTTTTTCCAAGGATTCCTATGATATGTTTCCCGTCAATGACGTGTCAAGCCCCACGCCGTAAATAAAGTCAATAATCCGCTCTTCTGCATCCGCAGAATCAGTGCGGTCAAATCTGGCGGCAAAATTACGCTGTTTGATGATTTCTGCAAACGGCTCAAATATTTCGTCGTCCTGTACTATCTCATGTGTATCAGTGTAAAACCTGCCGTCATCGGTTACCAGCGAAAAAGAACTGAATGTTGTCTGGGCATTCATCTCCGAAGCGAGATAGGATATTGCCTCATTCATATTTTTCGGTGCAACATCGGATTCATAATAGGCGGAGATGAGTTTTAAGGTGTTGAGATTGTCTGTGAGATAATTTTCAATCAATGATTCCTGCTGAATTGCAATTTCATCCATGCTGGTAACTGTAGAATCATAAATGGATGTGTTCAGTCCGGTAACATAGGCACCAAGAAGGACGGAGAAAAGAATCAGAACGATAATAACTACCGCTATGAAGACCTTATTCTTTTTCATCCAGTTTTTTATATCCATATATGTGCACCGGTTAGATATGTTATGTATATGACTGAAAAGATGATAAATCTATGTGAAGTGACGTTCATAAAAGTTTATCAATAGTCCACTGAAGGGGTGCGAAGAATTTTGTCATCTCAGAATGTCTGCAGTCAAAACACATTACCCGCCCGCATCCAAGCGTCTCAAGTTTTCCTCCCATTGCCGCAGAAAAATACGGAACCTCCCCGTCGCCACCGGAGTCGCGGATTTCCTCCGGGGCTTTTCCGGTTCTGAGAGACAGGGTCTTTATGGTTGATTTTCCAGTACTTATGCCGAAATAACAATCGGGTTGCGTAAGAAGCCGGTTGTATCCCTGCTCATGCAGAATTCTTTGTCTTATGCGCGACTGCACATAGGTTTTCGGGAGCAGTCGTGCATAAAAATCAGCCGTTTCAGATGCTGAAAGTACGTTGCCATCCCTCATAAGGGGAAAGGCCACCTGATACTCTTCAGATGGCAAGAGGTCTGCTGCTGCCGGATAGGCGCGTATGACATCTCTTGAAAGTCCGAGCATTTCCGATACGGATTCTGAAAGCATAAAGACATCTCCGGTAATGAGAACCTGTGACATCAGAGGCGTGCCTTCAAAAGGAACTGCAAGGCAGACTATTTTTCGGACCTTGTCAAGCCCGTATTTTGCTGCATACGAAGCAAGAACAAGCCCTCCCATGCTGTGGCAAACTATGTCGATGCGTGAAATGCCGTTTCTGCGCAGAAACGCTGCAAACTCTTCTGCAGTATCTTCGCACGACCTGCGGAAATCATAGGAAAAATAGTAAACCGGGCGGTGCGGAAACGCGCTGACTAGTTTTTCAATGAGCAGAATATTTTGTTTCATCACTCCGCCTTCTCTTTGAAGAGGGGCCACTGTCTGCTGATTTACGTCATTGTTTTGGGTCTCTAAAGGGTGTGTTATGTGCATTGATGCAGAATGGCTCAAAAATAACGGTGATATCCAGAGTTTTTTCCCGTTTTCGGGGAGATAGAGTTGACTGGACAATATTCCCGGAATAAAAACAATAGGCACATGTTGTTCAACAAACATGATTTTTCCTTTATTCTTCACGCGGGCGTTTATATGCTCCCGGACAGATTTTTTTCACGGTGTTTCCCTTTAAAACGAGTCTTCCCGCTACAAGATATTCTGCAACAAGATGCTCGAGTTCTTCGCGTTCCATTCCTTTTGCGGCGCCGAAATATCTGTTTGAGGTAAGATTCAGCGATTTTGTCTTTGCACGGTCGAGACCGAGTAAAAACGAAATAAACTCCTGACGCGTCAGTATGCCGTCAACGTCACGCACTGCGTACAAAACGGTCCGTGAAATTCCGGCAGGTGTTTTTGCTCTCGGCGCAACGGAACTTTTATTCCGGCATATGTCGCAGTTTCCGCACGGACTTATTTCCTCGCCGAAATAGGATAAAAGAACCTGTCTCCGGCATTCTTTTGTGGTGCACCATTCATACATCTGCGAGAGTTTTTCCAAAGCAACGGACTGCATCTGCGCTGCGCCGGTTTCACTTTCAATCATTCGCCGGATTTTTGCCATGTCGCCTTTTGAGTAGAATAAAATACACTCTGACGGAGCGCCTCCTCGTCCGGCGCGACCGGTTTCCTGATAATATGACTCAATATCCCGCGGCATGTGGGCATGAATCACATATCCTACATCCGGTTTGTCAATACCCATGCCGAATGCAATCGTTGCACAGATTACACGGGTTGAATTGTTTAAAAATGCCTCCTGAATCCGGTTCCGTTCAGGTGTTGCAAGCCCTGCATGGTACGCGTTTGCGATAATATGTACACGGCGCAGTTCGTTTGCAAGTTCTTCCGTTGCTGTGCGGGAAAAACAGTAGATAATGCCTGAAACGTCCCGGTGCGCAAGAACATAACTGATGATTTTCTGTGTTCTGACTTTAACTGATGATTCCTCAACCGCTGCGTAATAAAGATTTTTCCGGTTGAAACTGCCGGTAAATTCGGCAGGATTTTTCAAGGCAAGCTGGGTTTTAATGTCGTTTCGCACCCGTGTTGTCGCAGTCGCAGTAAAGGCTGCAACCGGGACGTTTCCCAGTTTTTCGCGCAGATTTTTCAGTTCGCGGTATTCAGGTCTGAACTGATGTCCCCACATGGAGATACAGTGTGCCTCATCGACTGCGAGAAGTGATACCTTTGCTTTTGCAAGAAGCGTTACGAACTGCGGAAGTACGGCACGTTCGGGAGAAACATACAAAATACGCACGCGTCCGGCTAAAATATCTGCTTCAACGCGTTTTCTCTCGTCATACGTCTGCATGCTGTTTAAGGTTTCCACACAGACTCCCTGTCGTGAAAGATTGTCAACCTGGTCTTTCATCAGAGCAATCAGGGGAGATATGACGATAGTCATCCCGTCAAGCATTAAGGCCGGAAGCTGATAACAAAGCGATTTTCCACCTCCGGTAGCCATAACTGCAAGGCAGTCGCGGCGCCCGACAATCGCCTGAATGATTTCCTCCTGCCCCGACCGGAAACTTTTATGGTGGAAATACTCTTCAAGCGTTGCCTGAATGCTTTTATCAGCCATTATTAAACTTAGATTCCCGGAAGATACTTTCCGTCAACCTTGTAGTAGGGAATATAAACAATTTTTTCGGTTCCGATGGTGAAATTGTAGCGAAGAACCTGCAGAATGCCCGGTTTTTCCGTTTCATATCTGAGATAGAGGAATTCGGTGAGTTCACGCGCAGTACTGCGGTTGATGACTATCGGCGGAAGTTCGATATTCACATCGTCTGCGATAAATTCCGGATTTCTAAGGGTTAAATCGATTTCCCATGGTTCTGCAATGTATCTTGGTGTTGTGCCGCAGCAGATGTAATAACTGCGTTTTCCGGAAATGTCCGGCAGACCCGTCTCCATTTTTCCTGAAAACAGCGAATCGGTGATTTCAATTTCGGATTCAAAGCACCAGAACGGGATGTATTCCGGTTCAATACTCGGAAGAGCCGCTTTGGAAAGCATGTCCGGTTTTGCAACCGCAAAGTCGACCGGTGTCACTTTATCTGAGGTAATGTCAAGCAGTGTTCTGCAGTTTTTACATGCTGAAACGACCTCTCCCCACGGCTGTTCAATTTTTGCACCGCATTGCGGGCAGGTCAGAGTTACTGCTGCACGCTGCAGGACTTCATTGTCGGTAAGCTGTTTCGGAATACGTTTTGCCGGCCGCATTGAACCGATATGCGTCATGGTTCCTGACGAAATGAAGGTTTTTCCCTCTTTAAATGCAGGATACGAAGCCATTGTAAGGGCAATACCCAGCAAAAGGAGAATAATCGGGAAGAATTCCGAAACAAGGGCATTTGCAGTGGCAATCAATGCAATGGAACTTCCTATCATACATCCGCCCGCAGTCATTGAAATAATCATCAGACGGGTACGTGCCGTCATGTTAATCGGTGCAGTACCGCCTAAAACCTCGCCTTTTACACCATCAACGAGTCCGGTAAAGTTTCCTCCCTTATACTCATAATGCACAATCCATACCGGCGCATAGACAAGTTCAAAGACTTTGGGAATAATGAAGGTCTTTTCAAAGGTAATGGTGTCAATGCGTTTTGCAACCGTACCCTTAATCATTTCACGAACGGCATCACGCCCGCGCCTGCTTGCATCAAGTGCGGAACCTCCCGCATCCATGGCAACTACCGTTCCGCGCTGATACGGAATTTCCGCTCCGGGATCAAGCCAGAGTTCTTTTAATCCATACTGCCCGGTATCGCAGGCACATTCTGTCCAGACAAACTCCTCGTCAACCAGTTCCTCAAAATCGTTTCGGATGACATTTCCGGTTTTTTCGGTATATTCCGAGTATCCGCCGGAAACCGCTTTTCCCTGTGCAATAAACCGCCAGAACGGGATGTATATAAGATACATCTCGTTTACCTGAAGGTATTTGAGCATATCCGGCGCTTTTACGCCTTTGTTAAACCAGGACCGAAGGCTTCTGTCGGCAACACCGCGGGTGATTTTTGCCTGATACATTGTCTCGGAAAGAGAGGTTTCTACTGACCGTTCAAGCGCCATCTTTTCCCTCCTTGCGTTTCAGGTTAATCATGGAAAGCATGTTGCTCTGATAGATGAAGAAAATAAGCAGCAGGGCTGCAAGAATATACAGCCACGGTGAAAAAAACGCCGCAAGCATACTTATAACAAGCATAGGGATGAAAATAATTGTTGCTGTTTTTTTCCAGTTTACTGTTTCCCGTACCGGATGCCATTCTTCGTAAATGGTGCCGTTTTCTGCATCAACTTCGACCATGTAGACGGACTTTCCTTCTTTATAACTGATAAGCCACAGGGGTATTGCAATAAGTTCTTCGGAGCGGTGAATTCCGTGCAGTTCCGGCAGATACACAGAGGAATTAACCGTTGCAGGCAGAATGCTTAAGTCTTCGGGTACTGCATATCCTGCGGTATCCTCGCGCTGCATATTTTGCTGACCGGTAAGAAGCGTTCCGCATGCGGGTTTGAAGATTACCTTGTCTTCTCCTCCGTCTTCATAGCGGTATTTCCAGAACGGGTAATATACCAGAACGGCTTTACCGAACCGGACCTTGCGTCTGTTTTTCTCGTTTGACCCGTTATGGGATTCATCAAGCCAGGACTGGACTATTTCCCGTGCTTTATCCTCTTCCACATTTACTGCAAGTGCCGAACTGCAGATGAGCGGTGTGGTCTGTGTATCTGCCATAGATATAGATATATTGTTCTTGTAACAGATTAGTATTTTGGGAATCGTACAATCTCCGGCACATTTAAATATCTTCAATGTATAGTTATATACATTCATGTTAAATATCACAACATTTCTTGATGCTAATGCATGCCGTCTGGACAAGACCGTGTTTATGTGTCCTGACCGTGGCACTGTTTACAATTCCAGGGATATCCTATCTATAGCATCATCCATCGCGCGCGACCTGCTTTCCCTCGGGGTGAAAAAAGGCGACCGTGTGATGCTGTACATGGACAATTCGCCGGAATACTTATTCTCCTATTTCGCGGTATGGAGAATCGGCGCTGTTGCTGTTCCAACCAACCGCGTATATACCAGGCCTGAACTGGAATATATGATTAAAAACTCAGAGGCAAGGGTGATGGTAACCGATTCCGATGGTGCAAAACTGTCTCTTGAGGGGGTTTCGGCATATGTGCCCGGCGATATTGAAGCACTGCGCAATGCTGAAATTCTGCCCCCTTCATGTACGTCTTATGATGATTTATGCCAGCTGCAGTACACTTCGGGAACAACGGGCCGGCCGAAGGGCGCGATGCTTACGCATGGAGGATATCTTGCAGCGATTCACAATGAATGTGATGTACTTGCCTTCCGTCAGGACGATGTGTATCTGGGAATTTATCCAATGGGGCACGTTGGTCTTTCCTGGGGAATTGCAGCCCTTCGTGCCGGCGCTCTGTACATTATGATGGAAAGATACAGTCCCGGACCGTATCTTGCGCTCTGTAAAAAATACAATGTTACCGTGCTTTCGGGTATGCCTCCTGTCATTCACTCGCTTGCAACAGCAGACGATGCCGCACCCGATACCGCGCTTGCATCGGTCAGGGAAATTATTTCAGGCGGCGGTCCGCTGCATAATGAAATCTGGAAAAAATTCCATTACCGCTATCACATTCCGGTAATCAACGCCTATGGTCTTTCAGAGACCATCGTCATCGGAACGGGAACAGTAATCCGGCCTGAAGATTACGCAACCGCGGACCGGTTTGAAAGTGTGGGGCATCCGGTGTGTTTTTCCGAGGTGAAAATCGTAGACGAACTTGATTCATCAAAGGAAATGCCGACCGGAAAAGCAGGAGAGATTGCACTGCGGGGTCCGGCTGTTGCGCTCGGCTACTTCAACATGCCTGAAGAAACAAAGGAGGCATTTCTTTCCGACGGCTGGTTCTTAACAGGCGATGTGGGATATCTTGATACAGACCACCGGCTGTTTATCACGGACAGAAAGAAGGACATGATTGTTATGTCCGGCTGGAAGGTTTATCCGACCGAGGTTGAAGACGCTCTGCTGAAATACGAGGGTATAAAGGAAATTGCTGTATTCGGTATCCCTGATTCCCACCGGGGAGAACTGCCGTGCGCTGCTGTAATCTGGAAAGAGGGATTTGGTGCTGCAGACGGGGCTGAATTAATTGAGTTTGCCCGTAAAAATCTTGCAGGATACAAGGTGCCGCGTAAAATTATTACTACAGAAGAACTGCCGCGGGTAAACGGCTGGAAACTGCTCCGCAGGGAACTGCGGGAGAAATACTCCTAACTTTCCAGATACTTTTTTAATTCGGCCATGCGTTCCATTGTTTCTGCATAACCTGCTTCATATGCTTTCTGCAGTTTCTTTTTGTTGCGGGAAAGAGAACCTACATGCAGGCGTTTTTTCGGTGCAAGAACAAAGAGCCGGCCTGCTTTTTCCTCTGCTTTAATGAAGCGGAGCGTTCTGTTATAGCGGATAAAACGTGTCAGGCACATTATGCCGTAGCCCGGTGAAAACAGGTATCTGATGTAGTAGAAGAGTTCCTGCAATATGGTGTGCGGCAGTTTACGGTAGCCGCGATGCCTAGCTAATATGACGACGTTTTTCGTATTGCCGTCTTTCATGGATTTTTTTACCGGGATGGAATTGGAAATGCAGCCGTCAAGGTATCTTCTGCCGTTTACTGATACGCTGGTGGATACGTACGGGATTGCACATGAGGCGCGAACTTTATCGATACCGGTTCTCAGGTCGTCTGCTGTTACCGGAAGGTATGCGGCAAGTCCGGTACGAAGGGATGTTGCAACCGCGTAAAAGGTGCCCGGGTATTTTTCATATGCGTCAAAATCAAGCGGGTCAAGTTCGCTGTTGATTTTGTACATCATCTTCCATCCGAAAAAACTGCCGGTGGTAAGAAAGCAGCGCAGACCGCAGAAGTGCCAGTCATCTGCATATTGTGTATTTGCACGGTATGCCCGCCCTTTCTGCTGGGAAATATAGCTCACCGCATGGCAGGCGCCTGATGATACGGCATAAACGGCGGAAAACTGGAGGTCGTTTTCGATAAGGGCATCTAAAGCCCCTGCGGTATAGACACCCCGCATTCCCCCGCCTTCGAGAATCAGCCCTGCCTGATGCAACATTAATGCCTTACATTAGGCATGGTAATTGAATATACCTTGCGGTAGGTACTTTTCAAACGGTAAAAAAAATCAGAAGTGGAAGTTCTTCTGCACAATCTTGAGTGCGCAGAAGTCTCCACACATGGTACATGCATCAGTATCTGTCGGCATGCGCGAGTTTCTGATGCAGCGTGCATGTTCAGGATTCATTGCAACAGCATACTGGCGTTCCCAGTCAAGGTCGCGGCGGGCATGACCCATTTCGAGGTCTGCCTCACGGGTCTTGGGGAGCTTGACCATGTCACCGACATGGGCTGCAATTCTTGAACTCATAACTCCTTCATAGACCTCTTCCGGAGTCGGCAAAGCAAGATGCTCAGCAGGAGTCACATAACAGATGAAATCAGCACCTGCAGCAGAGGAAACCGATGCACCGATTGCTGCTACTCTGTCGTCATAGCCCGGTGCAATATCTGTTACCAAAGGACCGAGCATGTAAAACGGCTTGTTGTTGGTCACACGCTTTTCAAGGATGACATTTGCCTTGATTTCATCAAGCGGGATGTGACCAGGACCTTCCATAATACACTGGACACCGAAGTCATGCGCCTTGTCTGCAAGTTCTGCGTTGATTAACAGTTCCTGAATTGCAGCACGGTCCGTTGCATCATGGCAGGCTCCGGCGCGCATACCGTTTCCAAAGGATAGCGTGACTTCATGTTCTTTGAGGATTTCAAGCAGATAGTCAAAACGGCGGTAGAGCGGGTTTTCCTGCTCATTATGCAGCATCCATGCAGTCATGAAAGCCCCTCCGCGCGAAACAAGACCTCCGTGTCTTCCCTGATTCTTCAGGCGTTTTACGGTTTCATAGTTGATACCGGTGTGGATTGCCATGAAGTTGGTACCGAGTTTTGCCTGTTTTTCGGTGATATTGAACAGGTCGTCCTCATCCATGAAAACAACCCCGCCCTTTTTGCGGGCTGCTTCAATAAATGCCTGATAGAGCGGCACGGAACCGACAGATAACCTGGACTGTTCGCATACTCTTCTGCGGATGTCAAGGAAATCGCCGCCGGTAGAAAGTTCCATAAGGGTGTCTGCACCGGCAAGTTCAGCCTGACGGGCTTTTTCAAGTTCCTGCTCGACATCAACAATATCTGACGAGGTGCCAATAGAAGCATTGACTTTGGTACGCAGACCGGATCCGATACCGCAGAGTTTAACTTTGCGGTAAGGACTCATATTGATTACAATATGACCTTCTGCAATTCCGCGGCGGATGAAATCTTCTGTAACTCCTTCATCCTTTGCGACAATTTTCATTTCTTCGGTGATAAGACCTTTTTTTGCATCTTCGACTATTGTCATTATCAATTAATTTGTGTTTAAACATATAAATTGAATGATACGCGGTATTTTTTCGCAAATGCGCATGAAATCTGCGCAAAAAAACCTGTGTAATTAAGCGGTTTATGCAGCATATTTTGCCCGGAACACAAGGAAATATGAAAAGAAACTCGGTTCCGGTTGAGCGCAAATTCATTTTTATTTAATAAAACCGATTGATGGAATATACGTGCGCGAGTGGATTTTGTCCGGACGAATACCAAGAATCAGGGAGACTGCACAAGTTTACTTTTCAGGCAGGAAATAAATCTTGCATAATTCAGGCATTTATGCAACTTTTTTTGCCTGTTTCTAAAGTAATATGAAGATTTTTCTGAATTAATTACATATTTTTTAATACTGTTCTGACATATTTATAATGCAAGGTTCAAACATGAGTTCAAAAAGTCTTACCTCATCAGTTTTGTTCTGTTCAATTCTGGTGCTTTTAACGTCCGTTTCGTACGCACTTTTGTCAACGATTGTTTCTCTTGCCGCAGGTGCGGGCTTTGCCCTCCCTGACATTCTTGTAGGCAAATTCTTCTACGGCTGGTTAATTCTTGCTGTAATTGTTGTCCTTGTCTGGATTTTCTGGCAGAGAAAACAGCCGAAAGCAGAAAAGAACCCTGCTCCGATACCGAAGCGTGTGTTGCTTATGGTCCTTGCAGGTATTGTAATGGCACTTGTGACCATTCTCTATTTCCACTCCTTTGCAGTATTCGGACTGCCGGTTTCCCTTGCAGTAGTACTCCTCTTCCAGTATTCCTGGATTGGTGTGGTTGTCGAGTGGATTGCACGCCGCAAGGTCCCCTCAAAGGGTAAAATTATCGCCTGTATCGTCATTTTCATCGGTACATTCCTTGCAGCAGGAATTTTTGCAGCAGACATTTCCATTGCAATGATGAACCCGATAGGCATTCTGTGCGCAGTCGGTGCAGCAGTCTGTTATGCAGTCTTTGTGTACCTCTCCGGCGAAATCGAAACACAGATGCCGCCGCTTCACAAGAGTTTCCTTATTGCAACGGTTGCACTGATTTTTGTCCTCCTCTTCATCGTAATCTTCTACGGAGGATTCCCGGCACTCAGTGCAGCATTTACGAATTTCAGCGCATTGCAGTACTCAATCCCGCTTGGTATCTTCGGTATCGCAATTCCGGTCTTCTTCCTTGCAGTTGGAGCACCAAAGATTTCAACCGGTATGGCAACTATCTTAAACTCCGCGGAACTGCCTGTTGAGGTATTCCTTGCAATCCTTGTATTAGGTGACGCAAACGATATCATCCGCTGGATTGGTGTTGTTGTAATCCTGCTTGGTATCGCTCTTCCTTATATTATCGAGAAGAAGATTACCAGCGGTCTGGAAGATTAATCTTCCAAAATATTTTTCCCAGTTTTAAAAAAGATTACGCGGAAAGCCGCCGTGCGACTTCCATATTCTGTACATCCGAACGGACTTCGTTTACCGGTGTTTCCATGATAAAAGCGCAGTGTGCAACACCTTTCCACGTAAGAATATCGCGTATGGTATCTTCGCCTAAAAATCCCAGACCGAGATGTTCATGGCGGTCGAGATGCGAACCCACGCCGCCCTTCATATCATTTAAGTGAATAACTCTGAGACGGTCAAGAGAACCTGCCTCGTCATTAAACCAGCCGAAGACAGTCTCGGCACCGAACCCTTTCAGGTCATAACCGGCGGCGCCTGCGTGACAGGTATCAAAACAGAAACCCACCCTCGGCTCGCGCCCGAGTCCGTCAGCGATTTTTCCAACATCGGCAAACGTGCCGCCCACCGTGTTTTTCTCATTCGCCGTGTTTTCGAGCAAAATCATAGTGTTTCCTTCTGAATGGTCAAGGGCATAGCCGATTGCCTGCACCGTCTTTTCAAGCCCTTTATCATGCCCGTCAGAAGGTCCGTGATGACCGAGATGCGTAACCAGATACGGAATATCCAGCTGCGCACAGCGGGATAACTCTTCGGTAAGTGCTGCCACGCTTTTTTCATACACATCAGGTTTCTCCGCCGCAGGATTGGGCAGATACGGCATATGGTCCACAACCGGACCAAGACCGGATTCGCTTACGGCTTTCTTAAATGCAATAGCCGCTCCGTCAGAAATAGGTTTTGCATTCCAGAGCCGCGGGCTTCGGGTAAACATCTGAAACGTGTCGCAGCAAAGAGCCTGCGCTCTTCCAACAGCTAAATCCATAGAGCCGGCTATTGATACATGAAATCCGAGTTTTACCATTTTGCTCACTGCTTTTCTATTTTACCGAGGGCTTCAATGAATTTGTACGTGAGTTTTACCGTTCCGCCGCCGATATGACGGATTACGACCGGTGATTCCTCTGCAACCGGAATAAGGAGCTTGTGTGTTTCATAGACGAAAACAACTGCACCGTCCTTAACATATTCTGATGCATCGGCACCGGTTAGTTTGCAGCATCCGGCATCCGTTATCTGTTCTTTCAGGGAGTTCCACATACCCTACAGATAGGTTGTGAAAAAAAGTATAGTTTGTGTTTTACGGTTTTTCACCGAAGAGACCTGCCGCCTCAACACCCGCTTCCGCCCAGAGCAGCGCGCCAAGACATCCGATTCTTCCCTTGCTGTTTGCCGAATCAATGTAGGTCACACCAAGTTTTGCAGCTTCTGCAACTGCTTCTTCCGTTGTTAAAAGCACAGTCTTGATTTTTTCCGCATAATCGGACTTCGGCAGGTCGATTCCGCACCAGTAGCAGATTCCGGTATCTTCACTCTGGGTTCTTTCTTCGACAAAGGATTTGACAAAGGCAATCAGTTCCTCTTTTTTATCCGGACGCACTGCAAAGCAGATGGTTGAACCCGTGCAGTTTGTGGTCTTGTTCGGTGCCTTCGGATTTAACTGCACAATTCTCATGCCGAGGAAAATCGCGCCGTCAATTGCGCATGCCTCTCCGCATTTCATGGCAAGAACCCAGGTGGCACCGCCGTTTTTGTTGTCTGTATCGTCAATGCCGAAGGTGATTTTCTCATATTTCGGAAGCACGATTGTGCTTCTGCAAATTCGGGCGCCGCCGACTTTTAAATCCTCTTCACTTGCATATTCCGTGCGGATTACACCCGGCGCCTGGGCAAGACATGCTGCAACACCCACTCCGGCACCTGCCGCACCAGCCCATGAAGTATAGACTTCATCCCCTTTGACCACGACTGCCTCCAGTGCCTGACCACCAAGTTCGGTGTCTGCCGGTCCGAATTTTACCGGAAAAGAACCGAGCCGCGCACGCATGCGCATAGTGGTACCTTCGGTTTTTGCATCAAGAAGCGCACCACCCGCACGGCGCCTGTTCATGTGATCCCATTCAATAGGTCCGCGTGCGTGACACTGTTCGTGCAGTTCTGCAACACCTGCTTTTTCATCGACCATAACCAGTAAACGGTGGCAGAAAAGGGTGCCGAACTTTTCATTTACTTCTTTGGGGGTAAGTGTGATAGTCATTTTTGTTACCGGAAATTTCGTTGACAGAAATATCGGTTGCAAAAACATAAAAAGTATTCGTTTTTCTCCCTCGGTATCCAAATCCGAATATACTTATATTCCAAAGACATACATTGTATCATGTCTCGATGGTATTGCATTTACTGCGGATGGATTTACGATGAAGAAAAGGGTGACCCAAAACATGGTATTGAACCGGGAACGAAATACGAAGACATTCCCGACCAGTGGAAATGTCCGCTCTGTCTTATTCCGAAATCCAAACCCGGATTATTCAAAAAACTTCCTGATGAACAGCCCCACCGGGATGAAACTCAGGAATTCTCTATATAACTTTTTTTTCTTCTTTTCACCATCCGTCTTTGTTCCCAACAGAGAATTACATATCTGAGTGAGAACATATACTATATACATTATGAAACTGCAGCTTCCCGACTCCAAAACAGCCGGCGTATCTCTTAAAAACCACATGCTTTTAGCAGCAGGCGTGCTTGGTACCACGGCAGCGTCCCTGTCGCGTATGCTTTCCAAAGGCGCAGGCGGGGTTGTTACCAAATCCATCGGTCCGGTCCCGATTCCGGGTCATCACGGCCCCGCTCTTCTCCCGATAGATGGCGGGTTAATGAACGCCATGGGACTTCCCAACCCGTCAAAAGAATTTGTAAACGAAATAGCAAATATCCCCAAAGAAAACGTCGTTGTCAGCATATTCGGCGGAACTCCGAAAGAATTCGGCGAAGTTGCCTCATGGTTTGCTGATGCCGCGGCGTTTGAACTCAACCTCTCCTGCCCTCATGCGGAAGGATACGGTGCCTCTATCGGCATAAATCCGGATGTTGTCCGTGAATGCACCGAAATCGTAAAGACCTATGGTAAACCGGTCTGGGTAAAACTCACCCCGAACGTTACGGACATCAAAGTCATCGGCCGTGCAGCAGAAAAAGGCGGCGCTGACGCAATAGTCGCCATAAATACCGTAAAAGCCATGCGCATCTCAACCGAACTGCGCCGCCCCATACTTGGCAATAAATTCGGCGGACTGTCCGGAAAAGCGATATTTCCCATCGCCGTGCGCTCGGTTTACGATTTATACGACGCCGTAAGCATTCCGATTATCGGCTGCGGCGGAATAGACTCTGCAGACAATGTACTTGAGATGATGATGGCAGGCGCCTCTGCAGTTGAAATCGGCAGCGCAGTCTACGAAGACGTTGACATCTTTGCAAAAATAGCCGCAGACCTCTATGCTGAAGACGGCATACCAGCATCTGAAATAGTGGGGTGCGCACATGAATAACGAAGCAGTTCCGCAAATCACCTCAATAACCTGCATTGTTGACGAATCCCCGAGCGTAAAGACCTTTGTTTTTGACAAAGTCTTTGACGTTTCCCCCGGACAGTTCTGCATGGTCTGGGTTCCGGGTGTTGACGAAATACCGATGGCGTTTTCCGCTGCAAATTCTATCACCGTAATGAACGTCGGAGAAGCAACCAAAGCCTTGTTTGCACTGAAAGCAGGCGACAAAATAGGCATCCGGGGTCCGTTTGGAAACGGATTTAAGCCGCAGGGAAAAGTACTTGCAGTCGCCGGCGGAATCGGCGTAACCCCGCTGTTTACTTTGGCCGCAACCGGTGAAGTAGACACCTTTGTACTTGGCGCACGCACGTCTAAAGAACTCATCTTCAAAGAAGAGCTTGCGAAACTTACTGACCTCAAAATTGCAACAGATGACGGAACAGAAGGCGTACACGGCTTTGTAACCAATATTCTTGAAACCCTGCCGCTTGAAGAATATGACACCATCTGCGTCTGCGGTCCTGAAATGATGATGAAAGGCATATTAAAGATGCTGCAGGACAAAGGACTTGAAGCCCGGTCCCAGTTTTCCATGCACCGCTACATGAAATGCGCAATAGGTGTCTGCGGCTCATGCTGCATTGACCCGACAGGCGAACGGGTCTGCAGAGACGGTCCCGTCTTTTGCGGAACCGTTCTTGCAAAAGGAGAACTCGGCCAGCACATGAGAGGACCGGACGGAAAGAGGATGTAATACTATGAAACCCGAAGTAAAAGTAATAACCTGCCCGAAATGCGGCGCAAGACAGGAATTCACCCTGTATCCGACAATTAACGGAAACAACGCGGATTTACGCGAAAAATTCCTTGACGGAAGTCTGACCACGATAACCTGCAGCGAGTGCGGTTTTTCCGGCGCGGTCGAATATCCGATGTTCTATCATGACATGGATGAAAAATATTCTATCTTTTTCCACCCGGATGCAGACGAACGTACTGCAGTTCTTCCTCCGACGCTTCCGGCGCATATGATTAAGGAGTTCCGCCTCCGCCTTGTGCACACGCAGGATGCATTCCGCGAAAAGATTTTCATTTTCCGCGACAAACTCGATGACAGAATTGTCGAGCTCGTTAAAGACGCGATATTAAAGGAAATGGATGCAAAAAAAGAAGAGAAAATGCCTGATGCGCTCTTCTATGCGCAGGATATGTTTGCCTGCGAAGGGCGCAGTCTTGTGTTTGTGCCGCGGAGGGGAAAAGAGTATCTTGAGCCGGTGAAAATTCCGTTCAAGACGTATGAAGACATTAAGAAAATGATGCACGGCATCTGGGAACGACCTGTTGAGGGATACTCGGTTGTCGATAAGGTGTGGATTTCGCAATGATTGAAGAAGATGCGCCGATTGATGTTGAAGACAGTGTAATCTGCCCGATTTGCGGTCATGAGCAGGAAATAACGGTTACTCCGACTGTAAACGTTACTTCCGACCCTGAGATGCGGGAAAAAGTCATATCAGATGAGATTTTCCTCTTCACCTGCGACAAGTGCGGATTTCGGGGTTTTGCCGGTTTTCCGATGGTGTATGAAGATAAAGAGACGAACGGCGGATTCCTGCTTTATCTTGAGCCGGACTGCGAGGACCGCGAGGTTGGTATTGAAGGTGATATTGCAGACCAGGTTATCTACCGGGAAAAGCCGATGCGGCTGGTTACTGACGTTAATTCGCTCAAGGAAAAGATTTACATTTTTGAGGCGGGTCTTGACGACCGTGTAATGGAACTTTTCAAGATGCTTGCGTTAACGAAACTTGTGTCTGATGATGAATCGAAAAAGCCGGATGAACTCAGGTTTATGAAGATTGATGCGGAGGGCGAGGATGAAATTGTATGCCTTGCGGCGTTCCGCGAGGGGCAGTGTCTTGGCACTCTGGAACTGCCGTATGCGCTTTATCAGACCTGTGTGATTACGGGGGGTCCTATATGGGATGTTCCGGTTACCGAGTGTGCTGCGGTTGATCAGCGGTGGATTCTTGAGCGGATGAAGGAGGCGGAGGAAGAAGAATCTCACGACGGATGCAAAGAAGAAGACTGTGCAGGATGTGCACATCACTGCCCTGAAAAATAAATCTCTATTTTTGAAAAAAAATTACTCGTAGAAGGAATCCGCGTAATTATCGCGCGGTGCTGCCTTCTTATCTCCGTACGACCTGCGTCCGCCGTCTCTGCGGTCTCCTCCGCGTCTGTCACCGCCCTTAAATCCGCGGTCTCCCCCGTATCTTCTTCCGCCGTCACGGTCGCCGTACGACCTGCGGTTGCCGTCTCTTCTGTCGCCTCCGCGCCTGTCGCCCCCGTAGGACCGGCGGCGCTCGCGGCGGTCTTCACCATCGCCTTCGGGCCGTGGCGTTGCAACAGCAATCTCAACTTCATTTCCGCGGATAGTTGCCTTGCTCATGACCTCTTTTACATGGTCGGCATGCTCAAGCGGCACCTCGACAAAGGAGTAGTTGCCGTATAAATCGATTCTGCCGATACAGGAACCCGGAATACCGCATTCACCTGCAATAGCACCAACGAAATCCTTCGGACGAATCTGCTGGTTCTTGCCGACGGAAATACGGAATCTGACCATGCCGGATTCAGCGCCGCAGTTCTCGTACGTTCCTTCCTCAACCGGCTCGCGCGGCTCGATAGGACCTGAAGTGTACGTACTCTTCGGTGCGGAAATCTCCTCGGTCTGCTGCACATTGCGTGTCTTGTCCATGTGCATCTTCAGTAAGGCTGCTGCGACTTCGATACTTGAAACCTCAGGCGCATCTTCGGTATCAGTCTCAAGAAGTTTCTCAACCATCGGCAGATAAATTTCCAAATCGCCTTCCTTAATGACATTGCGGACCTTGTCTAAGAAGAGCTGCATTTTCATCTCGGTGACATCATCCAAAGTCGGCAGCGGTGTTTTTGCAATCTTGATTTTTGCATACCGCTGAATGTCGCGCAGTTTGTAAATCTCACGGGGTGCAACAAAGGTCACCGATTTGCCAGCACGGCCTGCACGACCGGTTCTGCCGATTCTGTGCACATAATACTCGACATCCTGCGGAACATCATAGTTGAAAACAATATCAACGTCGTCAACATCAATTCCGCGTGCCGCAACATCGGTTGCAATCAGTAAATCAATGACACCTGAACGGAACCGTGCCATAACGCGGTCGCGCTGCATCTGTTTCATGTCGCCGTGAAGCGCTTCAACGAAATAGCCGCGTGCCTGAAGTGATGTCATTAATTCATCGACCATGCGTTTGGTGTTGCAGAAAACAAGCGCCAGTTCGGGGTTGTTCATATCAAGAAGACGGCAGAGCGCTTCAAGTTTGTCGCGCTCGCGCACTTCGATATAGGTCTGCTCAATCTGCGGCACGGTAAGTTCGCGGCGCGTGATTTTGACAAAGACCGGGTCTTTCTGGAAGCGCTTGGTGATGTCAAGAATCGGCCCGGGCATGGTTGCCGAGAACAGAATTGTCTGGCGTTCTTCCGGCGTTTCTGCAAAGATTTCTTCGATATCCTCGCGGAATCCCATGTCAAGCATCTGGTCGGCTTCATCAAGCACGAACATCTTGACGTTTTCAAGTGAAAGGGTGCCGCGTTTGATGTGGTCGATTACACGACCCGGTGTTCCGATTACAACCTGAACTGAGCCGCGCAGTGCGCGAAGCTGGCGTTCAATCGGCTGTCCGCCGTAAATCGGGACTACGGATAATCCCTTTTTGTATTTCATCAGATGCGAGAATTCTTCTGCGGTCTGAATTGCAAGTTCCCGTGTAGGGGATAATACGATTGCCTGAACTTTTTTGTTTTCAGGGTCGAGTTTTTCAATAATTGGAATCCCAAAAGCTGCTGTTTTTCCCGTTCCTGTCTGTGCCTGTCCGGTGACGTCTTTTCCCTCAAGAATCTGTGGAATCGCCATTAACTGAATCGGTGTTGCCTCTTCAAATCCCATGTCGCTTACTGCCTGAATTACTTCCTGGCTTATAGCGAAATCCGCGAATGTTTTAGTTTCCTCCATTCTGATATACTTGTTGGTTGTGAAACCTTATTAAATAAAAGGTGGGAAGGGGTGATTCATAAACATGAAACACTCCAAAAAGTATTGAAAAAAAGTGTTTTCTTAATCCTGATTTATCGACACCGGCTTTTCCTGCAGGAACGGATCAAGCACAACCTCAAGCTCTTCCAGCCCGTGAATAACCTCCGCATCCATTTCAAGCATCAGATTCACCGCTTCATTCCCGGAAAAACGCCTGAAATCCGTACGCAGCGCAATAACCCGCTTACCGCATGCCGCAGCATAGCCCATTTCCCAGGCCGTACCCGAATCCGCATCCGCACCGTCAATAACCCCCACCACAATATCCGCCTCTTTCAGGGCCGCAAGATTTGACTGATAAATAATCTTTTCCCGCTGCATACCGCGCGCTTCTTTGGTATCGTCCAGCGCCTGAGGCAGATGCACTTCGAAATGGAGGCGCTTTAACGTTTCTGCAACCTTCAGATTAAAGGCCCGCTCCGCCTCGGAAAAGAGCGGCGCTGCAAGATACACGCGCGACTTGGCAAACTCAACCGCATCAAGCAGCGGGATATCATCAAAACGCTTGAGAAACATACCCGGCCCAGAAGTCTTTACCGAAGTGTAATACGTAGTGGTAACCCCGCACGTAGGCGATGAATTCACCCCGAGGATAAAGAGCGGACGCTCGCCGCGCTCTTCAATAATTCTGCGCACATCAGCCTCAAGTTTGTCAAGCAGTGTAAGAAACTCAGGCGTATCAAGCCGGTCAACAAAAGAACCCGGAGAATGCGGACCGCCGAAATAAATCGTCTCGGGACACGGCATAGGAACAACTTCAATCTTGTTTTTCCGGCACCGTTCAAGACATTTAATGTAGCATTCCCGGTCAGCATCAGTCGTTATTCCTGTTGCACGAAGACCCGGTGTTAAAATACAGGGGGATGCAAGTATATACATACACTACTATTCGTGATTAAAAAATAAAAAGAGTGAGGTTAGAATCCGAAGAGTTTTAAAATCCGCTGGAAGAAGTTTAACTCCTCCTTCGGCTTTTCCGGTTCCTTTTCTTTTTCCGGCTCTTTGATTTCCTTGGTATGCATCGCAAACTGCACGGATTTTACCTCCTGATTTTTGGGAGATACATAGGATGGAATTGCCCCGCCTTTTCCTCTCAGCGGGTCAAGAATCTCATCAATTTTATCCGTGAGTTTATCACCCATGCCGGCAGTCTTGTCGCGCAGTTCGGTTGTTCCGTCCTTTAACACATCAGCACCCAGGGCAAGTGTTGAAATACCATTTGTCAGTTTGCTTTCATTTGCTGCAAGATTTCGGGCACCAATGAAAAGAGCCTCTGCGGCTCCCGAGTACGGCGTACCTGATAATGCCATATACAACCGGTATGCACCATTTGCCAGGGATTCCGCACCAGACTCAAGCAGAACCTGACTGTTCTTCAGTTTGGTAATGCCGGCCTGCAGTTCTGTTGCCCCATCGTCAAGTTTTACTATGCCGTCTTCAAGGTCCTGCATATCCTTTTTCGTGTCGTCAATATCCACATCGAAATCCATTGAAAGACGTACGCCGTTTATGGATATTGCATCCATCGAGAAATCAACCACATTGGCTGTAATTACCTTATGTGTCTCCTTGTTCGGCATCTGCGTAAAAGACAGCTGCTTTTTTGACCCGACATTTGCAACCGTTGCCCCTTCTGCATAAATATCCATACACTTCTTTGCATCAAGGGATGCCGTCATCTGCAGCGCATAATTTTTATAGAAATATTTGTTTACAGCGGGGTTTGGCACAATATCAATGTATATGGAAAGAGCGCCGGTTTTTCCCGGAAGGTCGTCTGCGGAAATCTGTTCCCCGTTCAGATAATAGGTGATGGAAATAATCCACGGAATATCTGCAGCACCTAAATCACCTTCATAAAACATCTTGACCGCATTGGCAACAGTTCCGCTTACTTCGTCACCGTTTATCGTAATCGGGTCTGAAGTGACCATGTTGCGCACTGAGAAATAATCTCCATAATCGGTAAACGACTGACCCGCCTCAAGTTCAAAGATGTTGACGACTAAAACCTGCTCGACAGACCCGTCGGATTCCAGATTGACATAGACAACTTCTTCCTTTTCCACAGCGCAGGCACAGCCTGCAAATACTGCCGTACAAATAAACACGGCAAGAACAATATAGAGTATTTTTTTCACATTCATAGGTTTTTCACATCCTCATTGTCGGGTACAAATTTCATCTTCAGCGACAGTTTCTGAATCGGCTTATCCAAAAGCATCAGCATGGCAGGCAGTACAAACATTACCGAGATAATTGCAAGGACCGAACCGCGTGCGACTAATATACCGACTGAGGCAAGCAAGGCATCTGATGAAATCAGTGCAAGAAGCAGTGCGCAGACGAACAATATCACCGCAGACGTCAGAATTGAAACGAACGAGGTGGAAATCGTGGTTTCAAGCGCCTCACGCCTTTTCATCTCGCGGCGGTATTCGAAATACCTGCTTGCAAACAATATACCGTAATCAACAGTTGCCGCAAGCTGCAGGGCGAAAATAATCAGACGCACGATATAATACATCGTCTCCCCGCCGAAATAGGGAATACTGCAGTTAATCCAGATCATGGCATCAATGACAAACACCAGAATCACCGGAATAAGTAGTGAGCGGAAAATAATCATAAGCACAATAACAATGCCGCCTACTGCAATCAGGTTGACTAAGATGTCGTCATCCTCGACAACCTCTTTCATATCTAAAGCATTGGCACTTTCTCCCGCAAGGTAATAAGCGCCCGGATAGTACGAATCACCAATGCGCCTGAGTTCTTCAACGGCTGCAAAACTCTCGCTGGATTCCATTTTTGCATCAAGCGAGATAACAAATCTTGTGTATTCTGCTGAATTGAGTTTTTTCAGCGAATCGTAAGGTATGTAATCCGCCGGTATCTCTTCACCTATTGTTTTGCTGTAGGAAAGAAGCGTCTTTACTACAGGTATTGCTTCAATTTCCTTCTGGACGGCAATTTCTTTATCCGGACTGCCTAAAGGCACCATCAGTACCAGATTTGTTGACGACCCGAATTTATCCTTGATTGCCTGCTGGTCCTGACCAATCTGGGTATTTGGGTCACTGTACATATCCATGTATATGTAGTCGTTGTTGGACACTGCAAGAACGCAGGGGACAAAAATAATGACCATTATGATAAGGAAGGGGAAGCAGTATTTGCGCACCAGTCTTGCAAACCGCTTGAAGGTCGGCATAAAGGGGCGGTGGTGCGTTTTTTCGAGCAGTTTGTGACAGCATATGGTGAGTGCAGGAAGCAGCGTAAAGACGCAGATAAGACTCACCAATATACCTTTGACCATGACAAATCCGATATCAGGACCTATCAAAAACCGCATGGCACAAAGACCTGCAAAACCGATTGCAGCAGTAATGCCGCTTGTCCAGATAGACAATGCCGCCTTTTTCATGGCAAGTTTCATAGCTTCTTTTGCCGGCATATTCTGCCGTATGTATTCATCAAACCGGTGCAAAAGGAAAATTGCATAGTCAATGGATATAGCAAGCTGGAGCAGCGCGGCAATTCCTTTGGTCGTTGAGGAGATTTCGCCGAAGATGATGTTGGTACCCATGTTGATGAGAATTGCAACACCGATTACAACAAGGAACAAGACCGGTTCGAACCATGATGTTGTGGTAAACAACAGAATAATCAGAATAATCGGGAAGGCAAATACCAGGATTTTCTTCAGGTCTTTGTCCATGTTTTCCCCAGAGAATGCCTGACTGACCATTTGTCCGTCCATTTTTGCATCAGGTCCGACCACTTCACGGATTTGTTTCACCGTCTCGCGCCCGCCTTTATCCCTGATGGTAACAGTAAACAGAGCCGTTCCGTCACGGTAGAAGTTATCGGTAACATCTGTGCCAAGATATTCAAGCGGCACTTCTGTGGATACTGTATCGTCCATCCATGTGACTGCGGTTACTCCGTCTATTTCTTTTAGTTTTGCCTTTATTTCCAGTGCCTGGGGGATAGTAATATCCTCAATCATTATGCGGGCGTTTGGGACGCCGCCGTCGTACTGGTCTTCCATGAAGTGCAGAGATATTGTAGAGGGGGAATCTTCCGGCAGATAATCAACCATGTTATAGTTGATTTCGACCTGTGTCATTAATACGCCGCAGACTGCCGCAAGTATCAGGATTATAACAATAATCGGGATACGGTGATCAATGACAAATTCCGAATATGACTTCATGTGGATAGTGTATAATTATTGGTTTTTTATTCTTATAAAAGTCTTTGATGGTCAGTGAGTAAAAAAACATATCTCACCACCCTGACCCACAGGAAATGCTATATCACATTCAAGCAAATATGTTCTTAACGTATGAACCTTGAGGAAAAAATTTCATTTTATTCACAGGAGAGTGCAGCAGACTTCCGCAAATACCTGCGTGATGCAGGCTGTCAGTCCCGGATTTCAGTTGAGCACACATTCTCCGGCACGCCGTATTTTGAAGGAACAATTGCCGCATTTATCAAACTCATTGACCGCCTGACCGCAAAAGAGGCGGACGCCGACCTTGACGAACTCAAAGCCGACCTGCTTGAACGAAGGAAAATTCTTGAAACCTTCTTTGCATCCCACAAACCGGGAGACCTGATTGAAGAAGCTGCCCCCTCGCAGCTGCTGGCACAGGCAGAATCGATTAACCAGATTGGCTGCGATGTGGAAAAACTCAAAGCAGACAAATTTGCAGAAACCCTTATGATTCTCGGCACTCTGGAAGACAACGGTCTTTTGGAAACCCTGCGCGATACCGACGGCTACCGGCTTTGCGGTATCAAAAATCCGGATGAGCTTTCTGTTATGTATGCCTACACCGATTTTTCCGGCGTGACCGAAGAAGACTTAAAAGAGACCGGCATCGTCAGCCATATTCAGGCATCTTCGACTACGAATTACGTGGTTACCGCAGGTTCCGAGATTCTCTTTACCGAATCCCTTGACGACCTTGCAGAAGTGCTGGACAATCTGGATGTTGACGAAGATGAGGCGGGCCGGTTTGTTGACGCGGTGTTTTTCAAGCAGATTTTTGTAAGCAAAATACACAAGATGGTATCCGAAGGTATGAAATCCGAAGCGGAGATTCTTGCAGGATTTGACGCCCCCTCCTTCCCGCTTGAAGGAACAAACGACGTAATATCGTTTGATATCAGTTCTGAGTATCTTTCCGAGGTTATTTCTGATTTACGCAAGGCGGAAATCCTGACAGGTAAAGACGGTAAGATTAAAACCCTGTAACAACATATAATATAGCAAGGTGAGGGATGTGGAGTACAAAGCAGTGTGGATACTGCTGCCCTCACCAACCCGTTTTGCAAACTGTTTCTGATTAACTTTTCCCGGGTCTACCGTTTATCTTATCTTTCTTGAAAGCAATGTACTATTCACATATATGTCTGTAAAACGTTCTGCAATGATTCTTGCCGGCGGCGAAGCAAAACGCGCTGACGGGCGCGAGAAATATTTCTTCTCCTACAAGGGATGTTCGTTTATTTCCCGACTGGTGAATGCTTTTGAGGGTATTGTCGATGAGATTGTGATTGTTGCAAAGAACGAAAAACAGACGGAAAATTTCCAGGGATTGTCGGATATTGTCAGATGTACCTGGGATAAAGAACGCGGGCTCGGACCAATCGGGGGGATTTCTGCCGGAATTGAGGTTGTCAGAGGTGAGGCGGTGTTTCTTGCGGCGTGCGATATGCCGACGATTAACCGCAGTATTGTAACCTATCTTTTTGAAAATATCGGCGAATATGATGCAATCATCCCCGAATGGGAAAACACCGATATCGAGCCGCTTCATGCGGTTTACAAAACGGAGGCGGTCCGCAGATATATGAAAACCTGCGATTCTCTTGCGCTCAGAAAACTTGTAAACAGTCTTAATACCAGACGCGTAAGCCCGGAAGAGCTACGTAAATTCGACCCGGACCTTGAGACGTTCAGAAATATCAACACCCTTGCCGAACTTAAGGCACTGGGTCCTGATGCTTCATACAAACCGAAGCATCCGGAAAAATAATCAGTTTTTCTTTTCCGCTTTTTCCAAAGCGTTTTTAATCATTCCGGCCAAAATCGGATTTTTCACCTGCATTGCAGAACGCAGTGCGGCAATAGCATCTGTCCCGCCGATTTCGCCCAGTGAATTTGCCGCAGCAAGACGTATTCCCGGTTTTGGGTCGTTCAGCACATCAATTAACGCCTGCACAGTCTCAGGTTTTTTCGAACATACCAGGGCCGCAGCAGCTGCGCGCCTGACACCCGGAACCTCGTCTTTGAGCAGCGGAATTAAAACGTCTTCCCGCGGCGCTTTCTGTTTTCCAAGCGCATCTGCGGCAGCCGTGCGCACTGATGAGTCCGCATCACCGCAGAGCCGCGTAAGCACCTCTTCTGAAAGCGTTACCGAGGCAAATGCGCGGCGTACACGCGCTGATGCGTCATTTGCGGCAGAATCCGGCGTATGCGCATCCAAAACATATACACACGCCGCGCGAATCTCTTCATCAGCGTCCGAAAGATACGAGGCGACCTTTGCGGCGTTTTCTTTGGTAAGGGTGCGGTCCTTTAGTCCTGAGAGGGCCGCAAGACGCACGGCAGGCGTATCATCAAGCGCGGCAAAAAGGGCTGATGTTACCTCATCATCAGGATAAATCCCAAGCGACATGACCGCAATTTCACGGATTTCCGCATCAGGAAGTTGCGCTGCAAAAATCAGCGGCTTTACCGCTGCTGAATCGCGGAACTGCCCCAGAGCTTCGACCGCGGAAAACTGCCCGGCCGCATCTCCTTCCTGCACCGCAGAAACCAAAACATCAACGGCTGCTTTTCCCCCGTCGATAAAAAGCCGCTGTGCTGCTTCGCGCACGCCGAAATCATCCGATGCTAAATACGGCAGATACTCTTTGTATGCCAAATCCCGCGGATAATTATGCAGCGTCCAAAGCATAACCCGCCTGACAAGCGGATTTTCGTCTTCAAAAAGGAGGCGATTAATCAGGGGCAGAAGACTTCTGTCCTTGATGCCGCAGATTTTGTTTGCCGCATCCTCCTGTTTTTCCGGGTTGTCAGATTTTATTTCTTCGACCAGTCTGAGGAATACAGCTTCTTTCATGTTCCGCCTTATTTCATGCCGGTGACTTTAATCACATGGTAGCCGAACTGTGTCTTTACCGGGCCGAGAATGTCGCCGACTTTTGCTTTGAAACAGGCGTCTTCGAAGGGCTTTACCATCTGGCCTTTGCCGAAAAAGCCGAGGTCGCCACCGTTGTTTCCGGAAGGACACTGGGAGTACATCTTTGCAAGTTTTGCAAAGTCGTCGCCTGCTTTTGCTTTTTCCAGAATCATTTTGGCGTCTTTTTCCGTCTTTACCAGAATATGGGATGCTTTAACCTGTGTCATACTATCATCTATGTTTTGAGCGGGTTTAAAGATTCTCTTATTGCTGTAATCCGCTCAGGACCCATACTGGTTAATCATATGAATAAGGGCGGAAAAACCTTCCAGTTCCATGGTAAGCACCCCTTCTTCGGTCATGCCCATTGAGGTTTCTCCGTCTGCGGTAAGCATTTCCGGTCCGTACACCGCGTTTTTCCCGAGTACCTCCTCTGCTTCGGGCAGAAAGACAAATGCGCGGCCTGGAAGAATTATGGTGTCGGAAAGAGTTTCTGCGGCGAGATTTTTCAGGTCGTCAATCGTAATCAGGCAGGCAATTTCCTTGTCTGCCGCAATTACCTGTGATTTTGCGCCGCCGCAAGCTTCTAAAATCTCTGCAATATATGGGGCCGCAACAGAGCCTGTAATGACCGAGGTTGCTGCCTGCACCCGCGGAAGGTGCGCAATCAGTTCAGGATATTTCCGTATGGCAAACGGCGAGTCAAATGCAGGGTCGTAAAGCGGGGTTGCAGAAATGCGCAAAGACGGGTGGGCTTTTGCCGCGGTTTCCACAAGTGCGCGGAATTCTTCTACGGTATGAACAGTCTGGCCTTCAAGAACCGGCGCATTGTCTAAAATCAGTCCCTGATTCGTGCGGTTTGCAAACCGCATTAAGATAACGCCTTTTACTCCTGCCTCTTCAAGCCAGACAAGCGTTTCTTCAAGAACCGCCCCGTCGTTTACCCCCGGTAAAATTACAATTGCTGCATAGACTTCGATTTTTTTCGCAAGGCGCTCGATAATTTCAAGGGAAACTTCGGGTGTCGGGTCATGCATGTATTTTTTGCGGAGTGCGGGGTCTGAGGCAAAAACCGTAAAGGAAATTTCGCTTAAATGATTTTCAATCAGGAAATCCGCTATTTCCGGGTCATCAAATCCTTTGCCGCTTGTGTAGCCGATATGAAGGGGTACATTAAGCTGACCTAATATTTCAAACAGGTCTTTGAATTCGGGATAGCATGAGGGGTCTCCTCCGCCTGATACTGTTATTCTTGTAACATCTTCTGCGGTCATCTGCAGGTCGGCAAGGAAATTCTGTGCGACTTCCTGCAGGGGGTAAAAGCCTGCGTATTCTTCTTTTACTCCGCGTGCGCAGTAGTCGCAGCCTTTTTTGAACGGAAGACAGAATCTGCATCCGAAGGGGGGTACATCTTTTGCATGTTTGAAATAGCAGTATGCGCAAAAGCCCCGGCAGTCGCGCCCGGGTTTTCCGCCGATGTCGATTGTGAGATGTACCATGGTACTTACATATTAGGGGTATGAGGTTATGAATTATGAATATGTGCGGGGTGTGGTTTCACCCTGAAATCCCAATCCTTAATTATCTTCAGCACTGACATTTTAGTATATGTCTTCCCGGATTGCGGTTCTTGATTACGGTCTTGGCAATCTGCGCAGTGTTGTGCGGGGTCTTGAGGCGGCGGGTGCAAAAACAATAATCACTAATGTTTCAGAGGAAATTAAGGCGTCTGATGCTGTTCTTCTTCCTGGTGTGGGGGCTTTTGCCGAGGGGATGGCAAAGCTTTCGTCTCTGATTCCTCTGATTAGAGAGGAGGCAAAGATAAAACCGGTTCTCGGGATATGTCTTGGTATGCAGATGCTTTTGGAGGAAAGCGAGGAGCACGGGGTGACGAGGGGGCTTGGTTTTGTTCCGGGAAGTGTCCGGCTTTTTCCGCGCAGGCCGGGGCTGAAAATTCCGCAGATGGGTTGGAACTGTATTGAGCCGGAGAAAAATCATCCGCTGTTTGAGGGGATTTCTTCCGGTACGTATGTGTATTTTGTGCATTCGTATTATGCAGATACGTCGGCGGAGTATACGCTTGCGTCAACTGAGTATGGTATCCGGTATGCTTCTGCTGTGGGGTGCGGCAATGTAATGGGTACGCAGTTCCATCCGGAGAAAAGCGGGGAGGCGGGGATTCGGATTTTGCGGAATTTTGTGCAGATGGGGGAGTAGGGGGTTTTAAACCAGCCTCATCTGCCTCTTATCCTCAAACCGCTCCATAAACGAAAACACATCCCCTGACTTATACAAAATCCCCTCCTCCCTGCAAAACCCGCAAAAAATCCCCATAAGCCGCTTGTTATCCGGCGACATAACCGAATACGCATCCCCGAACTCCCTCTCATACCGCCCCCGCAGCCCCGGAAAATGCTCATCAAGTTTCCCATAGAAATACTCCCGGTCCCCCTCCCGAAGCGTAACCCCGAACCCGAAACAAAGAATCCCCCGCACCCCCGCATCCCGGCACCCCTCAAGAATACGCACCAGATTTTCCTCCATATCATTAATGAACGGCAGAACCGGACACAACCACACACAGGTATCAATACCCGCATCAGACAGCTTTTTCAGCACACAAAGACGCTCCTGCGTTGTACACACATGCGGCTCAAGAATCTTCGAAAGACCGTTATCCCACGTAGTAAGCGTCATTGACACAACCGCCCGCGTCTTGCGATTGATAGCACAAAGCAGCTCAATATCCTCTAAAACAAGATCCGACTTCGTCAGAACCGAAACCCCGAACCCCCGGCGTTCAATAACCTCAAGACACCGCCGCGTAATCCGCAGATTTTTCTCAAGCGGGATATACGGGTCGCACATCGCCCCCGTCCCAATCATACATTTGTTTTTCTTTCCGGAAAGCGCCCGGTCCAAAAGCTCAGGCGCATTCACCTTTACCTCCACATCCTCAAACGCATGCTTCATCTGATAGCATACGCTCCGCGAATCACAGTAAATGCACCCATGCGTACACCCGCGATAGACATTTATCCCGTTCGACTTCGACAGAATCCCTTTTGCAAATACTTCATGCATCTTCCAGACGGTTTAACTTACATTTCAGACATTTGCGGTACAAAACAATCGACACCGCGCAAAGAACCGCAAATCCGATTAAAGCACAGATTTCGATTCCAGCAAACATCGACAGTACAAATAAAAGCACAAGCGTGAAAAGACCGAAAAGCATCGTATGCGTAAGTGCAGAACCCTGTTTTACCGCCTTAACCTCATTATCCCAGGAGAAATTCGGATGCTTCAGATTCTGATACAGACCCAGCACACTTGCAAAAACCGTACAGATAAACGGAATTGCAATAAATGCAAGAACCTCAAAAACAGAGCCCGCTGCCGCAATACAGTACAGAACCGATGCGGTAAGCATAAACGGCAGAGACACCAGGAAACTGACAAAAAGCTTTGCCTGCAGAATCTTTTTTTCCGCAACCGGAAGCGTCTGTTTAATCCACCACTGTTTTCCCTCAATGGAAATAGAAGATGCCGAAACCGGACTCAGTATGCCGAATACGGCTAAAAGAAGCACCCCGCCCTTTAAGAGAAATTCACTGCCGGTCAGTTCCACGATTCTTTCCGGCCCCATAATACAGATAATCAATGCAAGAACCACGGCAAGAATGTATCCCATAATAGTGTTGGTTACATACGTGCTTGATGCAAAATACCGCTTTAATTCCATCTTAAAGAGCGCTTTTAACTGCGATGACGAAGACAGATTCTGCATATGATACGTCTTTTTTGCATAATAGGTGTTCATTGCAGAACAAATCGGGGCAAACTTCCATGAGGCAATTGCAAGAAACAGGGCAAATACACCTAAGGACACAACCGCAAACAGCGCAGTAAATAAAGCATCCCCTGAACCAAACCATGCAGCCGGAGGATACCACATACTAATCTGCGCAGAAAGACTGGCAAAGACATCTGCCATGTAATCTGGAAGAGGTGTATCGGATTTGCGGAGGAAGATGAAACAGAACAGTGCCATTGTAAAAGCAATGCTGATTGCCGTTGAAACCGCACTTTTATGCTTTACATGCGATGCGGCTGCGCTGACCAAAGCCCCGACTGCAAGAGATACCGACATAGGAATCAGCGGAGTGAAAAAGATGCCGAAAACCGAAAGACCCCACAATGCAGGAGAACCAAGTACAATACATCCTGGAATAAAAATAACCATCATTAAGATGATATTTACCAGATACAGACTTGCAAGGCGGCTGATTACAATACCAGAGGGTTTGACCGGATAGACAATTTCCCGTTCATATGCCTTTGGATTAAAGATTGCAGCCCCCGCATAGAATATATCGATAATCAGAACAAGAGCTGAACCTGCAACACAGGAAAACAGCGGAACAAGCGCTTCCTGACCGATTGCAGCAAGACCTGCCGAAACCCCGCCGAACAGGACTGCTGCAAATGCGCCAAGGATTACATAAAGTATGAGTTCTCCAATCTTTTTCCGCGCCTTTTTTGCATCATGTCCGTACCGTATTTCATTAATGCCGAACGTGTTAATAAGCCGCAGTTTAATGAGAAGAAGTGTCTTATTCATCTTTTGCTGCCATTTCCATAAAGACGTCTTCAAGTGACTTGTCGCGTGTCAGGCTTTCCATGTCGCCTGAGGCAATAAGGCGGCCGTGTTTGATGATTGCAACACGGGTGCAGAGTTTTTCAGCCACATCAAGCACATGGGTGGAGAAAAAGATAGCACATCCGCGTGCACATTCCTCGCGCATGAGATTTTTGAGCGTTAATGCAGCTTTGGGGTCAAGTCCAACAAACGGCTCGTCCAATATGAGCAGTTTCGGTTTATGGATAAATGCCCCGGTAAGTACCAGTTTCTGCTTCATTCCGTGCGAATACGATGAAATAAGGTCGCCGAGATTTCCAGTGATTTCAAAAAGCCCTGCATATTTTTCAATACGTTCTGTCCGCTCTGCGGCTGTTACTCCGTACATGTCGGCAATAAAATTCAGGTACTGAATGCCGGTTAAATGCTCGTAAATGTCAGGATTGTCCGGAATATAGGCAAGAATGCTTTTACAGAGCAGCGGCTCTTCTGTCACGGAATAACCGTCTATCGTAATTTCTCCTGAGTCAAAATCGTGGATTCCTGCAATACATTTGATGGTTGTGGTCTTTCCGGCGCCGTTTGAGCCGATAAAACCATATATGTCGCCGTTTTCGATGGTAAGAGACAAATTGTCCACCGCGGCGCGTCCACTGTATTTTTTGGTAAGAGCAGTTATTTTCAGCATAATGAATTGTGTATATTTTTCAGGGATGGTATATATTGTTTCTTGTCAGAGGATGAGTACGAATAATTTCACATCCCGGTTCTCAGAAATGACCTTCGATATCTGCGTCTTCTTCGTTTCGTTCCCTGATGCGCCAGAGTCCCATTTCCGCCCAGTCTGCGGATTTACCGTTTGCCGCACCCCACTCGGTGAGTTTTTTCATCCAGTCCGCCCACATTGCAGGATAGCGTGCCGCAATATCTTTCATACAGGCAATATCTGATGAAGGGCAGATAAAACAGCCGATTCTGTCAAGACCTGTTTCATACAGAGGATTGTACGGCGCTTTTTCGCGGAAAAGATACAGCCAGTCATGCATTGCGGTCCAGTGCTGAATGGGTGCTGCGGAAATCTGGCACAATACGTTTTTATTGCGCCATACACGCGGACTCTGCATGCGTTTTGCCGACTCAAACTTGCGCTGACCGATAAAGGAGACTACTTCGCCCCAGTTTTTCTCAATAAGGGCTTTTACCGGCCGCAGTTTGCACGCTTTGCAGCACCAGCGGTAGTCGACAGCAGGCGGTCCCTGAACCTTAAACTCGTCCCAGAACAAGGCTTCGCCTGATTCGGTTATGCATTCAAGCCCGTATTTTTCCGAAACCTCTCTGACATTTTCCAGGGTTTCCGGAAATTCAAGACCGGTATCTGCAAAAATCATCGGCAGTTTCAGTCCTGCCTTCAGCGTCAGAAGAAGTGTTACCAGACTGTCTTTTCCGCCGGAATAGGAAATCGTTGGCGTAATCCCGGGATTTTTGGAAATAACGTCTTTTATGAACTCAACCGACTTTGCTTCATACAAATCCAGTATGCCCTGATTTGCCTTTATTGCATCATCCCAGGTCGATGGCGCGAAATCTGTTTTTGCCTTGCTGGTCCGGCGCGTGCGCACAACCTGACCGCGTGAGGCGCCGACCGTTTCCTGATAAGACATCTTTGCGCGCCCGACCGCGACACACTCGCCTGAATCCGTCAGAACAAATACACTGTCACCCGCCTCAATTTCCGGCGAAACATACGTAACACCCGGCATTAAGACGCTGTTTCCCGCTTTGATAAATTCACCTGCTTCATCCGTTACCCGCACAATGCGTTTTACAGGCGTTACCAGTTCGACCGCTGCCTCGCGGGGAAGCACTTCCCAGCGGTCTTCTTTCGGGAGGAAGCGGATTGAACAAACAACGGCGCCTCCGATGATGATTTCCTCCATCCGGTCCTCGTCCGGGACTTTGTTTAAGAGGCAGAGGAAATTATCCGGAATAAGCGGAACGCCGAAATTTTCTGCAAAAAGCCGGTTGATTAAATCCCTGTCGCGTGCAAACGCCGGGCGGACGTCGCCGGGCGGCGTTACGGAAACCGGGCGCGTTTTTTCACCGCAGGAACACATTTTTCCCATGACCGGGGAATGACATTTGTCGCACCAGTAAAACGGAACCGGCGCTAAAAACGGAGAGTTTTTAGTATAGGGTTTTTGTGCCATGTTATTTGAGAAGTAAAAGCATAATGGTAGTCATATCGCCATCCCAGACTTTGCCTGCATCAGTCATTTCGTATGTCATAACACGCAGGTCCCAGCCGGCATTTTTACAGGTTGCATACACATCAATTCCGGACGCCTCCATGCTTGGTCTGAGATTCTGACGCATACGGCAGTCTTTCAGCTCTGCTCCCTCTTCTTTTGCTTTGCAGGATTTGCACCATTTGCACTGGTGTCCCGCATATGACAGAACCTTGTAAAAGCCGTCATGAAATGCCGTATTTTCCAGGTCAACAATCGTTTTCTGGACAAACTGCGTCATTTTGTGCGAGGCAACGCGAAGCGGATCCGCTTCGTCCGGGTACAAATCACCGTCAAAACGAATCAGAAGCGCGGTATCGAACTCGTCCAATACCTGCCGCGTCTCATCAGGCGTCGGCGAGTGCGGGGGACATCCGAAGCGCTTGCCGAAACCCGCGCAGCCGAAATAACATTTCTGTCTGACCCAGTGAGCCGTAACCACGTCTTTTGGCGAAATACGTACGGCGTCTCCACCCAGTTCACGGATAATACCGGTAAGTTTTGCGAGTTCTTCATCAGCCGTGTTCATTTCGTTCCCTCCATGCGGCGCCGGACTGCTTCATCAATTATTTTTGATGAGGAGGTGAATTCTGCGCCGGTAAATGCAGGAATCCGGACAACATCTGCATGAATTCCGCGTTCTTCAAGCGATGCTTTCAGTTTTTCCTCAGAGAAGAACTGATTGAATCCAAGCGTGATAACATCCGGATGAATCGCTAAAATCGGCTTAAACATATCCTCTTTATCGCCTAAAACGGCATGGTCCACACATTTCAGGGCTGAAATCACGGCAAGCCGCTGTTCTTCGGAAACAACAGGTCTGGGCTTGTGCTTTACGTTATTTTCACGCGATACAATCACCCATAACTCATCGCCGAGTTTTTTAGACTCTTCAAGAAAATACACGTGTCCCGGGTGGAGAATGTCAAATGTTCCTGTTGCAACAACGCGTTTCATGATTCGGTAACCTCAAGGTGTATTCTATCTCCTTCCCTGTTGTAAGCCCGCCAGGATGTTTCATCAAAGGGATTTGAGACTATGATGTGGACATTTCCTATTGCACAGAAGGTGGATAAATCCTGATCTGACGGATGCAGCATATGTTCGCGGACTGAAGGGGAATCGCCGTATCCCGGCGGTATCGGATGACTATGGGCGGTTCCTGCAAATTTCATTCCCAAAGGTATCATATCGGTGAAAATATTTGCCGAATCCTCCGAGGTGGAGCCGTTTGTCATAAACGTATTGTTGATAATGCCGTTTTCCTCTTCCAGCAGCACCATATATTCATTCGGGTAACTGGATTTTCCCATTTCCAGAAGGAGCAGGAGAGTCTGTTTATCTATTGCGCGGACCTTCATAGTGATTATATATATGCGGGCTGAAGGGATAATGGTTTTAGTTAGTCCTTCTGCCGCGGTTTGCTGCCGGCGTATTTTACGCCGCGGCGTTTGCTTGTTCCGTACTTTTTCACAAGAGCCTGCGCTTTGTCCAGACATTTCTTCCCGCCCGGTTTACCAACAATAAGCCGGCACCAGCTTTCCTGACCTAATAAGAGATTGTATGCCTTCTGTTTTTCATTCCAGCGCACAAGAACCGAATCGATTGCAACCACATCACCGTAAGATGCGCAAAGAAGGGCTTCATGTTCAGGCGTCCGGTGGAATGCAGGTAAAGCGGCATAGACCGGGGAAGTTCCTGTTCCGTCGCAGACCAAAAAGAGGTAGTTTTTCGCATCGCCGATGTCTTCAGACATCACCGAGCACGTTACGTGAATACGCCTGCCGATATGTTTTTTGAGCTGGGAAAACCAGGCGCGTTTTGCGTCCGGGGGAATGCGGTAACTGCATTTTCTGTGTCCGTCTTTGCGAAGGACGGCGTATGCATATTTGATATCAGTATTGACAAAACGGTACTTTTCTTCTTCGCCTCCCAGTGAAAACATGAGTTTTGTCGGCTTGATATCAGCGCTTTGCGCAAAACTCCAGCAGGGCTGAACCGGGCAGGGAACACCCCGGATGTCGTTGCAGGGCGCATAAATCGTAAGACCGCGGCGTTTTACCCCGCGGGAGACGGTGCGCAGTGCGGTTGCATTTTCCAGGTCCGCCGGCTCGATAAGAACGATATTTCCATCCGGCACAAGGTGTTCTGAAAGACGCATAATCAGGTCTTCTTTTCCTGCTTCTGCAAGCGGCAGCTCGTTAATCATGTTGGCAAGGAAAATCAGGTCAAATTCCCCGTCAGGGATTTCTTTTGTGATGTCAAGTGCAAGCGGGCGCGGGGCTTTGACTTTATCCGAGACCAGAGCCGGCACGATTTTTACAAAGGCGTCTCGGAAAGGCTCGGCAGGTTCAACCGAGGTGATATCTGCAGTCATTTCGGAAACAGCATCAAGAACACGTGAAACGGCGACTGAAACCGTTCCCGGACCGCAGCCGATATCAAGAATTCGTATGTGTTTTCTGATTAATCCGGCTGATACAAGGTTTGCAAAAAGTTCCGAAACCTCATGCACATATCCGGGCATCTGGTAGGCAAGATAGGCAAAAACGCTGTACGCACCTTTGTACACGACGTTTTTTGCAGCCCCTTCTTTCCAGTAGGAATCCTTCTGCGCGATTACGGATTTGCGGATTTTTGCAAGGACTTCTGCATCATTCCACGGTTTTTCGGTAATATATTCGATATACTGATCTGATGCGGCTTCCAAAGCCGGGTATTCACGGGTTAAAAGAAGAGTCTTAAGCCCCTGTTTTTCCTCAGGGGTTAAAATGCGGCGCGGATTTTCCATACTTAATACGGGGTTAATTCAAGCCCGTCTTTGAGTTCGACATCCAGTTTGGTCTTTACTGCTTTATTGGAGACGATTCCGGAATTTCCGGACGGGTCGGTGATTTTTAAGGTGAACGAAAGTTTTCCCGCGCGCGCCTGTGCGATTTTTTCAAGAATCGCCGTTGCTGTATGAATTTCCTCACCCTCGCATGAAAGCAGCGCGCGGCGGACTGCATCCTCGGCACGGTCTAAAACGCCTTCGACATTTGAGATAAAACCGTCGCATGCGGGACCCGGACGGATATTGATGCCGAATTCAGGCAAATCTATTTCCCCTGCAGTGCTGCGCACCACACGGATGTTTAAGTCCTCGGAACAGTCTGCACGCAGTTCCCAGACACACGGCTCGCGGTTTTGTAAAATCATCGTGTCCACGATGCGGAAACCGCACGGACAAACACCTGATATCAGCAGAATATCGGAAAAATACGGAATATTCTCTGTATCATAAATAATAGTCATGTCTTTCCCGCAGGAAGGACATGGTGATTTAACAACCTGGTGCATCAGGATTTATCCGCAGATTTTTTCACGGGAAATGCGGAAACCGGTCGGAACGATAATGACGTATCTCTGGTCTCCAAGTCCGATAATGTCGCCGTTTACATCCTGTGCCACTGCGCGCAGGTCTCCCATAACACGGTCGAACATTATTTTGTCGAGCTTGAGCTTGGCAATATCAACAATTACTACATTGCCGCCGTAGATTTCGTCTTTAATGCGCGGACAGTCCTTAATGTCGCTTACTGCAGCGATTTTGACGTAAGTAACTGCCATTTCGCGCTCTCCCGGCTTTCCTTCATATGCCTGAAGGTCAAGATGCATGTAGTCATCTTCACCGGACTGGTCTTTTCCTTTTCCGCCGAATACGTTATCTAAGAATCCCATATAAAAAGTAATTTAGTGAGAGAGTTTATATTCTTATCTGTCCGGTGTCTCTATAACTCCATATTCCATAGTTCATCACCTATGTAATGGAGATTTTTTGCAGCTTTACCCTTCTCAAGCGCGCGAAGCGCTTCGGCATCATACAGCGGAATTACAACCGCTAAGGGTTTGTCATGACTTTCATCAACAACCAGTGCCGGCATGTTTGCTTTTACATCATCCGTTACTGATACAATGCCCGGGCGCATAATGTCAGCACCGTTAATCACATATGGAATTGCGCCCATATCGACCGAAATGCGCCGTCCGGAAAATGGCCGCGCGATGGCTCCGCGCAGCGTCGGAAAAGCCCAGTCATCCTTTTCGATAAGCATCGGCTTTTTGTCAATGATGTAGATATTGAATTTTGAAACCGTTTCGGCGATTTCAATCATCGGCGACTTGTAAAGGTTTGCGTCTTCGCCGATTGCCTCAGACAGTTTTGTCATCAGCGACTGCAGCTGTCCTTTTTTTATTGCGTGGCGTTTTTTTATTGTAAGTTCGACCATTATCTACATATTTGGTGTGAAAGACTATTAGGTTGTTTATAGAAGTCCGCCGGTTTTGGTCCCGCAAATCTTACCACATATTTATAATCTACCAACGCGAATATAATAGAGATTTTATCTATGGCAAAATGTACATCTTGTAATGGCCCCCTCGCAGAGCGCGGGGCAACCGAGTTTAAATGCCCGGACTGTGGAGAGACTATCTATCGCTGCGCATCCTGCAGACACCAGAGTGTTAAATACACCTGCCCTAAGTGCGGCTTTGAGGGCCCGTAATATGGGTGACGTCGCAGTCATTTTAAAGGTCATGCCGGAGTCCCCGGATGTAAACCTTGAGGAAATGCAGAAAGCAATCAGAGCACAGGTCAAAGGCGTAAACGATATCAAAGTCGAGCCTATCGGATTCGGCCTTTCCGCACTGAAAGTAGCAGTGGTTACTCAGGACGGCGCAGGTGTCGAAGATGTGATTAAAGCACAGTTCGACGGCATTGCAGGTCTTGAGAGCGTTGAAGTTGAAGGCTTAACCCTTCTGTAAATACTTTTTTCAGATTTTAATGATTATCGACCTTGCGCGCCTTGCAGACTCTCTTTACGAAGAATCGGAAGACGATGACCTGAAACTGGCAGAACTTCTGCACAGTCAGCCGGCAGAAGTCGCGCATGCGTTATGTACCTCAAATCTTTTGAACGCGCTGCAGGCATACCTTTATGCATTCGATGAAGAGCCTGATATCGATGTCTATGACAAACTCCTGCTCTGTTCAGCCGCAGAAATTCCCGCCGGCATAAAAATTGCCGTAATCGAACTTGCAGAAATTGTGTTCCTCTATGACAAAGCACGAAAAACCTTCGTAATCGGCGTTTACGACGGCGAAAAGTTTCTGACCGCCTATGAAGGGCGCGGTTCATACAAAGCTGCAGTCCGGTTCGCAAAAGAAAACTGCGCCGAGTAAAATAAAAAATTATAAAAAAGGTTATTTCTTCTGTCTGAGCAGTTCGCGCGCATCGTCGCGGTAAATCAGCAGAATGCTTTTGATGGATGAAACAAGCCCCGGCGCAAGTTTGAACAGCAGAACGGCGATGATAATAATCACTGCAAACGCAAGTCCTTCACAGATAATATTGTGTGACCAGGCAAAACTTGCATAATTGGGAATTGTCGGATGATAAAACCATTCTTCCATATAGGGGAACCACTGTTCGAAATATGCACGGATAACAAATACATTGCGGAAGATGTTTACAATGTAGATTGGAATCGTAATCAGGCAGAACAGTGCGAGTTTTTTCTTCCATGAAGTAGGGGTTAGGAAAATAACACCTAAAAGAATAGCAATTGCGGTAATTCCCGTGCATCCGAGGATAATTTCATCCCGGTATCCTACAGAGTATCCCGGAATAAGCCAGACCGACTCAAAAATATTCCAGTCGTACATTTTGTAGGGAAATCCCGTGACATTGAACACAAACTGGATACAGGACACAACCACGCTGATTAACCAGTCACCGAGCGGCTTAATCAGTTCAAACGGGGCATAGACAAGAGCCCCCACTCCTACACCGTAAGTCAGGCGTGTAATATGTTCATCATCCGCAAGCAGCCGTTTTACCGTGATATAGACTATCGGCACGAAGAGGATAATAAGCGCGGGGTAAAAGACTCCTCCTTCTGCAATCTGTTCGGGGAGCATGCATAATAATCCTGCAAGAAGACCGACCCAGCCGCAGATACCGAAATATTTCTTCCATTTTGTCGGGAAGAAATGCAGAATAAAGCCCGCAAGGGCGATAATAAGGAATATAAATATCAGCGTATCAAGCATAGTTCTTCTTACTACATTGTCACTGCCGGATTATTATGTTTCCGAGTGAAAAACGGTCTTTTACTCACAGGGTATTTAAGATAGAAACTCAAATATATAAGCATTATGATGTTCTGTCCAAACTGCGGCAAACTCCTTAAATCAAAAGACGGCGCTTTAACCTGTACCGCCTGCGGCTACACGGAAAAAATCTCTGCTCAGGAAAAAGAGCAGATGAAAAAAGTTGCATATATGCAGGAAAACGACATATTAGTCGTTGATGAGGGAGCCGAAATCGGAACCAAACCGACTATCGCAGTTCAGTGTCCGAACTGCGGTCACAAACTTGCAGAATGGTGGCTCAGACAGCTCAGAAGCGCTGATGAATCCGAAGTCAGATTCTTCCGCTGCACAAAATGCCACCACACATGGCGTGAGTACGATTAAACCGTACAATCATCTATACTTTTTTTTGCAGAAGAAACCGGCTGCATTTATTGATGCTGACACCCTGTATATTCTCACGCGGAATCCGTTTTGCTGAAACCTGACAAATGAGCATCAGAGAAAAATAAGATTTTTTAGGGTCATCGTCATTTCATGTGAAATTTCACAATATGGTTCATCGTCATTTCGTAT
>DALTWF010000049.1 GCA_029987235.1 Methanocorpusculum sp.
TCTGCCGGAGTGCGGGGGCGGCGCAGGTGTGGCGCGAGGGGCGGGCGGTTTTTTTTTGCTTTAGCGGGGGAAGACGCGGATAGGCGCGGGTCTCTTCCGGGGGGTCATCACCAGCAAAGGCTTGCTCAAACCTTCGGGCTTTGCCCTCAGGATGCTCCCGCGGGATTTCGCGTTTAGCACGCGACAAAAGCAAAAAGGAAACAAAGCGCGAAACGCACATGAAATAAAAACAAAAAAATAAAAAAAAAACCGCACCTACCTCCCCAGAATACGCCCAAGAACCCCCATCAGCTTTTTAACATCAACCGGCTTTGCAATATGCTCATTCATTCCCGCATCAAAAGCCGCCCTCCTGTCCTCCTCAAAAGCATTTGCCGTCATAGCAACAATCGGAATCGCATTATCGCACCCCTCAGGCAGCGCACGAATCTCCTTAGTTGCCTCATACCCGTCCATAATCGGCATCTGAATATCCATTAAAATAAGATCATACCGCCCCTTTGCAACCTTTTTCATCTCATCAACCGCAAAACTGCCGTCCTCAACCGACGTAACATCAAAACCCGCCTCCCTCAAAACCTCCTCGGCAATTTCCCGGTTCAACTCATTATCCTCAACCAGCAGAATCTTCTTACCCGCAAAATCCGGAGACTCAGCAAAATCCGCCGCCTCCCCAGGCTCATCAGTTACACCGCAGCACCTGGACAAAACCCGGTGAAGATCAGACGGAAACAGCGGCTTTGAGATAAAATCAGTAACCCCCGCCTCCTGCGCCTCATCAACAATATCCGAATAATCATACGCCGTCAGAATAAAAATCGGCGCATCATTACCAATGACTTTACGAATCCGCCGCACAGTCTCAATACCATTCATATCAGGCATAAGCCAGTCCACAATATACACCCTGAAACTCTCCCCGAACTGCATCGCCTCCTCAGCCCTGATAATCGCCTCATGACCCGTGACACACCACTCAGCCCGCAGACCGCACTCACGCATCATCCGCGAAATACTGATACAGGTTCCCGAATCATCATCAACAACCAGACCACGCATCCCGTCAAGCTGCGCAATCTTTTCCGGCCCCTTATGCTGCGCCGCAAGTTTGAACTCGAAATTGACTTTCACCTCAGTACCCTTATTCTCCTCACTTGCAATAGAAATCGTTCCGCCCATCATATCAATAATATTCTTCGTAATCGCCATACCAAGACCCGTACCCTGAATACCCGAAACAGTAGACGAATTCACCCTTGTAAACGGATCATAAATTGTCTTCAGGAACTCATCCGACATACCGATACCCGTATCCTTTATCCGGAACTCATACTTGGCATAACCGTTTTTCCCGCACGAGATTTCACTGACACGCACCGAAACAGTACCCCCCGCAGGCGTATACTTTATCGAATTGGATAAAATGTTTAAAAGCACCTGATTCAGCCGGAGCTTATCACAGACAATATCCTCATCATGAATATTTACCGTATCTATGAAGAACTCAAGCTGCTTATACTTGACATCAGCAGTCACAATATCCTTAAGAGCATGCAGAATCACAGACAGACTCTCCGGCTTCTCATTCAGATTCATCTTCCCCGACTCAATTCTTGACATATCCAAAACATCATTAATAAGACTTAAAAGATGATCCGAAGATTTTGCAATCTTGGAAAGATACTCCTGAACCATTTCCTTATTATCAATATGACTTGCAGCAAGACCCGTAAAACCGATAATAGCATTCATCGGCGTACGGATATCATGACTCATATTGTTTAAGAAAGTAGACTTCGCACGGCTCGCCGCATTTGCAAGGGCAAGAGCACTTTTAAGATTCTCCTCCTGCTCCTTCTGCGCCGCAGTCTCCTTCGTGATATCAGTGAAACAAAACGCAGCATGATCCTCATCTTCACCGCTGATAACCAGGAACCGGTAATATTTAAGAGAAACGCCTGAAATATCACGAATGACCTCAGTAAAACTCCCCTCCGCCTTCAACCGGTCACGGATATAATCCGGCTGGACAACCATAAGCATACGCTCTTTATCCTCTTCATGCACATCCTCGTTGACATATTTCGTAATAGACTTGAAATAATCCTCAATCTCACCATATTTATCCGTCAGATACTCATTTTTGCGGTAAGTATAAAGCTGCTTTTTCTCCACAAGGTCGACATAATATGCAGAAACAAAATTATCAACGAAAACTTTAAGGAACCGCTGAATAGTCTCCAGTTCATTCTGTTTTTTATGCTCCGCCTCAAGCTGATCCCGGATGAGTTTATCAACATCACGAAACGCCATCACATACGATTTTTCAGTACTGCCGGCAATCCCGGCTTTTGCAAAGCATATCTGGCGGTAATCACTATTATCATCATCCGCACAGCGCAGATACGTAGTTGCATAAATACCGTTTTCAGGAGTATTTCTTATGATACTCTCAAGAGATGAAGCATCACGTACCTTCTGCCGATCCTCTTCTTTAACATAAGTACTGATATACCTCTCTACCGACTCATTATACGGCAGATACCCGGGTTCACTGATAACAAACTCCCCTGGAATCTCTTCTGTTCCGGAACGGAATAAAGACAACTGATTGGAATCCGCATTCAAAAGCCACAAAGAGTTATATTCACGCGAAAGACCGTTAATCAGCGCCTCCTGTTTTCGTTCTTTGACAACAAGTTCGGTTACATCAGTAAAACCAAGAGAATAATGGTTTTCATCTGCACCCGAAGTCACATCAACACGGAAATATTTCGGAAGTCCTGATGAATTATCAGTGAGAGTAAAATTAAATCCGCTTGATTCTTTGAGACGTGCTTTGAGCGCACCCTCATCTGTCAGAAGATTCGAGAGAGTATCATCATCAGAGGCAAAGGTTTTCAGTATCAGAGCAAAGTTGTCATGATAGGAACCGGACAGTTTACAAGGAATAACAGCAGTTTCACAGACACCCCGCATTTTTTCAGACACAGCCGGGTCACAATGCACCAGAGTTACACCGTCTTCAAAACCGCAGTAGAACACAGCAGAGAAACTGCTCATCAGATAACGTGCAATGGAATTGATGCGCCCAAGTTCCGCAGCATTCATCTTATCCTCATGAATATCCTTTACCCCGAACAGCACAAGGTTTTTCCCGTCGGCATCAGGGATATGAAAAGCCCTGAGAAGTTTCCAGCGGATTTCCGGATTTTCATGTGAGCGGCTGCGATACATTAACTGACTGCAGGTGTTTGAATGAGCAATAGCAAGGACATTTTCTTTCGTGAAGAACCGCAGAGCTTTCTCCTTATCATCTTCAAAGAAATTGGTCTGAATATGCTTATCCATAAAGGAAAACACATTCTGCCCGATAAGACACGGTGTGGCTTTTCCCCCCGCAGCATTTTGTTTACTAAGATAAACATAGAATTCCTCACTGTCGGCATTGATGAGATAAAGTCTTTCATACTCATCTGACAAGACCTGCAGCATTTTTGTGGTGGTATCAGAAGTGGTTTTTTCAGAAGTGATGTTGCGGATAGTCAGCAGTGCCCCGTGCTCGACACCCGGCTTATTATAGGGAATAAATTTTAACTGACGCCATTCTTCCTTTCCGCCGGCATTTACACGACAGTTGATGACATAAGGTTTATTGGCCGAAAGAACCGTGATGAGATTGTCTGTTTGTACGGCCTGCTTAATACGCGAATGCTCTTCAGGAACAACAACCTCCTCAACAAAAAGAACAGCGCGCTTTTTGAAATTCTCCTCACCAATATGCCGCTCAAAGAAATCACCGCAGATTCCCGAATCTTTATAATGGATTTCCTCCCCGGTATCAAGATTGATAAAAAGAACCAGGTCGTTTTCGCCGGTGAGATTTTCAATAACACTGAGATATTCCTGATTATGGCGTTTTTGCTGTTCATCAAGCTGATATTGAATCAAATCAGTAATATCAAGGTGATAACCTTCCAGACGGATTCCTTTGGTATAAGAGAAGTTGCGGTTCCCGATAGAACGCAGGATACGGGTCTTGCCGTCTGCATTTTTCCAGGGATACTGAAACTCGGACTGAACCCCGGCAATCATTTTTTCCGTGACATCTTTTGATATATCGACATATTCCGCAGGCAGCCGCATTGCCCATTCCCGAAAAGCTTCTTCAGGCGTGAGCCCCTGCTCAAGTCCAAGCAGTTCACGGGCGATATTGTCTAAGTAAAGACGCTGGTCTCTGCCTTCCTCTGCTTCCATAGCCCACATGCCGAAATTTGCTTTGGCAAGTAAGTGCGGGTCCATAGGAACCGAACCAAGGGTTGGTGACGGTTTATCATATCGGGACTTGTCTTTCATAGTTATAATAATTATATCATCACAATATAAATCTGTGTCGGTGATTTCAGCTTTGAAAAGCAGCGGGACACAGCTTACAAAAAGAAAAGTGACATGGTGTATGTTTTAAGTTCACCCGCCGGAAAAAAGTCACCGGCAAAAAATCCCCGGCAGATTATACCGCCTGATACCCCCGCAAAGAAAAACACCCGGCCGACTGACACACACAAAAAAATATTGAGAGAAAAAAATTATAAAATAATCTCAATATCCAGCTGCTCGGCAAGTTCCTTATACCGGTTCCTGATAGTAACCTCAGTAACACCCGCCACATCCGCAACCTCGCGCTGCGTTCTTCTCTCACCGGAAAGAATCGAAGAAATATAAATTGCAGCCGCAGCAACACCGGTCGGACCGCGACCCGAAGTCAGCTCACGCTCGCCCGCCTGCTTTAAAATCTCCATAGCACGCGACTGCACCTCGCCTTTGAGACCAAGACCTGAACAGAACCGCGGAACATAGTCCCCCGGAGAAGTCGGTAACAGTTTCAGACCGAGTTCACGGGAAATGAACCGGTACGTTCTTCCAATCTCCTTACGCGAGACACGCGAAACCTCTGCAATTTCATCAAGCGTACGCGGAACATTGCACTGACGGCATGCCGCATAAAGCGCTGCTGCTGCAACACCTTCGATACTTCTGCCGCGGATTAAGTTCTTGTCCACCGCATCACGATAGACAACCGCCGCCGTCTCACGCACATTTCTCGGAAGACCGAGAGCAGAAGCCATACGGTCCAGTTCGGAAAGAGCGAATGCAAGATTGCGCTCCGTTGCATTCGAAACCCGGATACGTCTCTGCCATTTCCGGAGGCGGTATAACTGGGCACGGTTCTTGGACGAAATCGCACGGCCGTACGAATCACGGTTTCTCCAGTCAATCATTGTGGACAGACCCTTATCATGAATGGTAAAAGTCATCGGCGCACCGACACGCGACCGCTTCATTCTCTGGTCGTGGTCAAAAGCACGCCACTCCGGTCCCCGGTCGATAAAGTCATCATCCAGCACAAGACCGCAGTTCTGGCATACCAGCTCCGCACGCTCATAATCGTGCACCAGCTGACGGCTGCCGCACTCCGGACAAACCGTAACACCAGTCTCACCAGTCGTCTGCTTTTCCTTTTCCTTCGGAGCCGCTGCAATACCTGCACGCTCCTTCATTTTTTCACGCTGCTGTCTGAGCTGCTTGAGTTTTTCTATTTCTGTTTCTGCCATCGCTTGTTCCTCCTATCTTTCCTGAACTTCCCCGACCGGTCGGATTTTTCTTCAGGGATAACATACAGCATATCGCCGACACTGATTCCCGCCGGGTCAGATTCACAAAGCACAGTTAAATACGGATGTGCAACACTTCCGTATAAATCGACAATCTTTCCCACCGGCTTTTCATTACTTGCGGCAACTTTTGCATACAGGGGAGGCAGTTGACCTGCATCGCTTTTTACGATAAGCAGTCTTTGCCCGATATGAGACGTAACTTCCCCCGCCGGTTTCATGAAATGCCTCGCTTAGCTATTTCTCCGCGATTAAACCACAGAGTATATATGCAATATATAATGCAGTGATACTTCTATAAATACTTTCCCGAAAACCAGATATAAAGATTAGTGTTTGAGAATGTCAGATGCCGTAAGCGCCAGCACCGCTTTTGCCTCGGCTTCCGACATTCCCGCCCCGCGTGCCACAAGAAAACGCATCTTTTCATCTATAATATCATCGGGCGAATGAATATCAGACTCCACAACAAATGATGCACCCGCGCGCATCCCTGACTGATAAACATGACCATTTGTTTTATTGTGCCCGTTGCGCGAGGTAAGCTCCAGACGCACCCCGTTTTTGGCAGCCATCTGACAGTCGATATCAGAAATCATACCCGGATGAGCAAGGATATCGACATACGGCGAAAGCACCGCAGCCGAATTTGTTCCCGGACAGACCGGTTCGGTTACTGTTTCCCCGTGAACAACCACAATTTCCGCACCGAGCCGCTTTGCCTCGCAGGCAAGTTCATTAATCTGCACCGGCGGAACATGAGTTAATTCAACACCAACATAGAGTTTTATGCCGTAGAGTTCAGCCGACTTCTTTACTTTTTTCTGGGCGGCTATAATTTCTTCGACATTGGAAAAGTCCGTATGGTCCGTAATCGCCATTTCAGTATAACCGCATACCGCCATTCTGCGAATCAGTTCGGTGGGAATTAATTCTCCGTCGGAAAGCGTGGTGTGAGTGTGGAAATCGTACATTACTGCATCTTCTCCGCGATAGTGCGCATCAGCGTTTCCTTTGAACCGTCATATTCAACCCGGAGACGGCCTGCTGCAGCATACCACTGTTTCGGACAGCGTGCACTCTGGTCTTCTTCGATGACATTGATATCAAGCGACTTTGCAAGCCGGGCAAGCTGGGATAGATTCGGATTATCCCAGGCAAGTTCTTTAGATACTCTGCGTCCTTCTTTGCGGGTTAAGGATGCATTAAAGTAGCAGGGGTAGAGAAATCTGACTGCCATGTTACTATAGTATTTGTTTTACAGGGTTAAAATAATTACAAAAGTCTATAGCATGTCACGCCCAATCTAAATGACATGACAGATGCAGCAGCAAATGCAAAAAAAGACGCGGGATACCGCGCCGCAAATATGGTCAAAGACGGTGACATCGTTGGTCTTGGTACCGGATCAACCGTCTTTTTCGCAATGGAACGCCTTGGCGAACGAATCAAAACCGAAGGCATTAAAATTCTCGGAGTGCCGACCTCAAACCAGACGGCAATGCGTGCCGAAGAATACGCAATCCCCTTAACCACGCTTTCCCTTCACCCGGTATTAGACATTGCGATTGACGGTGCAGACCAGGTTTCTCCGGCAAAGGAGTTAATCAAAGGACGCGGCGCAGCACATCTCCGCGAAAAAATTGTCGCCTCTGCTGCAAAGAAGTTTGTCATAGTCATTGATTCGGCAAAAGAGGTAAAAGAACTCACCGCAGCAGTTCCGATTGAGATTCTGCCTTTCGCATACGGCAGCGTTGTTGAAAAACTGAAGGCATTAGGCGGCGAGCCGGTAATGCGCAACGGGGTAAAAAAGGACGGACCGGTAATTTCCGACAACGGAAACTATGTGTTTGACTGCGCATTCGGAACAGTAAAAGATGCAAAGGCGCTTGAAACAGCAATTAATGAGATTCCGGGCGTTTTGGAAAACGGTGTCTTTGCAAAGATGACAGAAAAAACCGAAGTCATTGTCGGCAAAGCAGAATAAGACAATATTCTCTTTTTTTTGTCTTTATTGTATAAAACATTGTTTCATATCCGATAAAAACCAACATACTACCAAGTGTATATATACATTGACGAAAGCGGCATTATTGAACAGGGGCAAAGTGACTACTTCATAGTGTCTGCTTATGTCGTGTCGACACAGGACACAGCAAAAAGGTGTCTGAAAGACATTCGCAAAAACCATCTTGGTAAAAAATACAAGGAACTTAGTGAAATCAAGTTTCATACCAGTTCGGATGTTATGATTAAACGTATTTTACAGTGTCTTGCAAAACATGACCCTGAAATATACTATTATGCCTGGAAAAAGAAACCATTTTCAAAATCATCTCTTGAAATGAAGGCAGAAATTTTCAATACACTTCTTTCGATGATACCTCAGACAGAACAGACCGATACAAAAATAATTATTGATAATTTTCTGAAAAAGACAGAACAGGCAGTATTTACCCGGTATCTGGAAAAAACGGTAAATCCGATTCAGATTAACTATGCCAATTCACTTTCCTCATCCGGGCTGCAGCTCGCTGATTTTATCTCCGGAACAATCAGCAGGTACTATAATCAGCCGGAAAATCCTGAATGTGCTAATCACTATAACTTAATTATAGACAAAATAATACAGTACAAGTGACCCCTTCCCTACTTTGTCTGTTCGCCATTCCTGCGACCGTCGTCCGTTTCGGGGAGGACTTACTCACATGTAATAATAAATATGAATTATGAGATAATATACTTTATCCTGATTATTAAAACCACGAATCGAGCGTTGCCTGCCCTTTTTTCGCCCCGAGTTT
>DALTWF010000050.1 GCA_029987235.1 Methanocorpusculum sp.
AACCCCCCCGCCCAAAGCATACTCAAGCCAGTCATCAACCCGCTCCTCAGGCAAAGTCGGCAGATACGGCGCATTAAACAAAATCAAATCAAACAAAACCCCCTCCCCAAACGGCGAAAACATATCCCCAAGCACCGCATCAACCCCCCTCTCCCGCGCACAGGCAACCGCATGCGGATTAATATCAACCGCAACAAGACCCCCGCACCTCCCCATAACCGCAACAGAAACCGCACCCGAACCACACCCGATTTCACACACAAAATCAGAACAACGAACCTCAGCCAACGCAGCCCCGATTAACAGAAACGTATCCTCAGCCGGCTGATACACCTGCCCCGGATCAAAACTCATACCAGACCCGCTAAAATATTTGCAATACTGATAAAATCCGAAACCGACAACTTCTCCGGCCGCACATCAAGAACCGAACCCGGCAGCGCCTCAGCAAGACCAACCGCCGCCGCCTTCCCGTAAACCGAAGCAAGCCCCCTCAGACAATTCCGCACCGTCTTACGCCTGTGCGAAAAACACTCCCGCACCACATCCGCATGAACCCTCCTATCAAAAATCCTCTGCGGCGGCGCACGCGGCGTGATTTTCACCACCGCCGACCAGACCTCCGGCGGCGGACAAAACGACTCCGGAGACAGCTCCATAACAAACTCCACATCCGCATACGTCTGACACATCACCGAAAGCCGCCCATACTCACCATCACCCGACGGCGCCGCCATCCGCTTAGCAAACTCCAGCTGATACATAAGCACAGCCGACTCAAAACCCGCCTCCAAAAGCCTGAACGTAATTTTAGACGAGATAGAATACGGCAGATTCGCAACAACCACCTCATAATCCGGAAGCGCAACCTTCGACGCATCCCCCACCGTAATCGAAAAACGCCCGTCAGCAATTTCCTCAGCAAACCGGCTCTTTAGATTCGGCAAAAGCTTCGTATCAAGCTCCACCGCATGAACAATTGCCCCCCGCTTAAGAAGCGCCTCAGTTAACACCCCGCCCCCCGGACCGATTTCAAGAACCGTCCTTCCGGCGACCGGAATCACCTCAGCAATACGGGCTACAGCCTCTGCATCACACAAAAAATGCTGATCAAAAGAAGCGCCCATAAAAAAAGTTATTTGGAGGTAAAGACGTGATACTTCTCGGTTGGCTCCTCAAGCTCGAGAAGAATTCTTTCACGGATGAACTTCTCCGGCTTCTGCAGCGACTTTACCCGTACACGCATATCCTCAAAACTCTCAAACGGCTTCTTCTGACGCTCCGCAAGCGTATCCGCAAGCGTTTTCTTACCGAAACCCGGCAAAAGATTGAGCATATGCATCTTCAGACTCATCGGAACAGCCGTATTATAGAACTCCACATAACGCGCCTCATTTTCCATTACGAGACTGTCAACAACCGGCTCAAGCTCGGCTTTAGCCGTCGGCGTAAGTTCATCATAAGCAATCCGGCGCTTGACACGCTCGACAACCGGACGCAGGTCCTCACCGATGTAAACCTTATCATGAAGATTGACTGCAACATCCTTTTTGGCGATAAGCTCAAGAAGTTTGAACTGATCGCATCCGACTGCAAGAATAATCGGCTCCCTCTGATTTAAGGACCGCTTGTCGCTTGCATACCCCCACTGGAGATAATCCAATACGACAGCCTCAACTTCCTTTTTATCTGCTCTGTCTGTTTTTGGCGGCATCTTTGCCTCACTCGTATTTATGGATGATGTCTAAAATCTGGTCAACATCTTCCGGGATGAGAGCAAAACGCTCTTTTGCATAAATTGCACGCACTTCCTCGCGGCTCTGCGGGAAGATGTTTACGATTCTTGCCGCAACCTCCGGCTTGATTTTCTCAAGCTGCATCAGTTCGCCATAAAGCTCTTTTGCTGATTCAACACTGCATTTGGACAGAGTGTCTGCATGATCGATACTTTTCCGCAGTTCATAGGAAAGAGTACGTGCCCCGGTTCCTTCTGCATCTTCTTCCGGACCGGCGCGCTCGTCACGAATCGTAATTAATTCTTCGCGAAGCTCCGGTAAAGACATCATATCTTCCTGTAAGATTTTCTTTACTTTCATGTCAGACTCCGAATGTTATAATAAAATAAGTATTTGGGGTTTAATTTATTTCTGCGCCGAAAGGTGCTGCGGTCTTGCAATGACAGTCTTGGTTGCATTGCCGTCCTTAATCTCAAGAAGCCAGGCGCGTCCGCGCTGTCCGACAATAGTTCCGGTCTTGCCGTGGAATCTCGGGTGCGGCATTCCTTTCTGAACGCTTGCGTCAAGTACAATGTGTACCTTCTGTCCTTCTTCAAATACCTGAATGCTCTTGGTTACATTCGGCATTCCGCGGGTGCGGAGAGTCTTCTGTAACTTATATCTGGTGCCTTTTTTAATACCGTTGTGGTGTGCCATTTTTCTTTACTCCTTTTATTCACTCAGCCCGTCAACCTGAATCACGTCAAGTTCTGTGACGCGTGCAGGCGACTTGAGGATTTCTGCAAGACTCGGGCTTGTACGACCATTGTCTCCGGATACCAGTTCCTTGATGTACAGACCGGAATCACCGACGACTTCAAGCCGCCAGAGCCCGTTTTCCTGACCAAGGACACTGATGTCGACAACCTGTCTCCTGCGGACTAAATCCGCACGACGGTGAGAAACCCTTTCCGGCGTGCGCTGGTCAATCCAGACGCCCTTCAGGCTTGAAACGGCATTCTGCACCGTATCGCAGGAGATAGAATTATCTATCGAGACTAGAATCCTGTATGTTTTATGTCCCTTGTGTGATTTAAGCATTTCTACTGTTTTTTTGTCGGACCATTTTTCCAGACGGACCCCAACCCTGCCCCCTGCGGCGGAATTGATGGCAGATTCGAGCTCTTTTAAGTCACAGGACCTGATGTGCGGATTAGTCATCTCCATCACGAACGGACGACCTGTACCGATACACAGCGCATCAATATCTTCGCGGCCCGCCCCATGCAAAACGCCCGCATCTGCCGCAAAAATCTGTTTAGGCGCTTCTGCGATGAGTTCTTCAACGGAGGTCGGATACTGTTTTCCGGTGAAATTACACTTTTCACAGCCCCTGCCCTTGCATGCGCGGCAGTCCCAGTGGGTCTGAGGGATACCGCGTTCGTACTTCAGATAACGGCCGTAGAAGTAAACCGAGGCAATCTGGACCTCAATTTCATCATCGGGAATGTTTAAAATCACAGTGACCTGCGGGTTTTTCGGGTCGCCCGCTTTACCGTTCAGCGCGGATACCGCTTTACCCACCTCACGATTCATTTCGGATTTAAGCGGCTCGGGATTCTCAAGACCCAAATCGGACCAGAGCATCTCTTCGGATTCGACCATCATCGGCGGCACCCGTGTCCCGATAACAAACGTCTCATGACAAATTCCTTCAACAGCTTTTGCCGCCCGCTCTGCAAAGCGCGGGATTTCATCAAACAAATCGCCGCAGACCCAGCAGCTGCCATGCTCATATTCTTTGAAAGGTATATTGTAAGCAAGTGCATGGGCTACACGCAGCGCATGCCCCCGCTCGACATTGGTAAGACCAAACGACCGTTTGGCAAACAGTCTGCCAAGACAATGATCGCAGATATCACCATATTCAAGTATTTTATGTACATCTTCAAGAAGTGTCATGCCTGTTTTGCCTCGCGCCTGTCTAATTCATTTAAAAGGACCGTAATAGTGTGGTCTGCATGCAGAATCCGCGGACCGACGGAAAATTTCGGCAGGTCCTTGATAAGTTCCGCCTCCTCCTCAGAAAAATTCATGTGGTCGCTTAACAGGAAATTTTCCGGCAGCGATTCCGCCTCACGGATATCAGTGCCGTTTTCATCAAGCAGAGCAAAATCAAAGTCGGCAAGGAGTTCTTTCAACCCCCCTGCCCTGATATGGATACCGTCTGCGGCTTTGGTGAAATCCGCCTCCGCCTCCTTTGACAACCCCTTTTTGATAAGAGCCCCCGCACTGCGTTCATCAGGATTAAGCGAACGAATAGTCTCACCACTGAACCGCAGGGTTTTGGGCGCCTGCACACCCCCCGTCAGAATAAGATAACATTCCGTATTTCTTCTCAGGTCATGACTGAGGAAAAACGAAGTGTTGACACAGCGGCACATAACGTCCATGCGCCCTGCGGCACCAGGCATATCGTTTAAAGAGAAGTCAGGAGTGGTGACTGCTTTGTGTCCGAGTATTGCGAAACGATACATAATTGTGTATTATCTTGGATGCGGAACAGGTAATACTTTTTCATGCGGAAAAGAAACCGGCGCACCAGACACCCCCACAAAAAGTACCGGCGCCCGTATCGCGCGCAAAAAAATACTCACCCGCCCCAACCTGACTTCGAAAAAAATCACCGGTATTTCATAAAAAATCCCGCCGGCATAAAAGCTTCCTCGAAAAAAAACCACCAGGAAAAGATTACCAGTCATTAAGAACAGCCCCGATTGACAGACACCCCTTAAAGGACAACCCTTATAACCAAACAGAAACAAACATAAAAAATGTCCCGAGAGGGGACTCATGCCTCCCCGGCATAAGTCTGGTCATGGACCGTGGGACGAAAGCGATTTGCAAAATTCCAGCACTTCTAAAAGCGATTACCAGTGCAAATCAGAAAAAGCAACCGCAAAACAGCCAAACAATCATAAACCCCTATACAAAGAGGAATTAATTATGGCAAAATACAATGACGTAATTGATCTTTACGACGACAACGGCAAACTCTTAAAGAGCAACGTTGCACTCGACAAGATCAGCCCGCTGGTAAACCCGGCAATCAGAAACATCGTTGACACTGCAAAGAGATCCGTCGCAGTCAACCTCGGCGGCATGCAGGACGCACTCAAGACCGGAAAGATCGGCAAACACCAGCAGATTCTCGGCCGCGAACTTGACCTCGACATCGTCGGCAACGTCGACGCAGTCGAAGCAAAGATTAAAGAGTACGTCTCCGTCGGTGACGAAGAAGCAGAAATCAAACGCTTCAACGGCGGCAAACTTCTCTTAGTCAAAGTCCCGAAGGCACGTATCGAGGCAGCAGCAACCTACGACGCAGCACTTACCTCTGTCGCAGCAGCAACCACCTACGCAGTCGTCGAGCAGTTCAAAGTCGACATGTTCGATGCATCTACCGTCAAGGCAGCAGCATTCGGTACCTACCCGGTTACCATGGACCTTGCAGGTGGAGCATGCTCTATGATTATGTCCATCCCGCAGAACAACGAGTCCCTCGGTTACGCACTTCGTAACATCCCGTCCAACCAGTCTGTAATGATGACCCACCGCAACGCAATGCAGGGTGCAGCACTTGCAGCAACTTTCGAGCAGGCAGGAGAATTCGAAATGGGTAACGCAATCGGCCCGTTCGAGCGTGCACAGCTCTTAATCTACGCATACCAGGGATTAAACGCAAACAACATGGTCTACGACCTCGTCAAAGAGAACGGCAAGACCGGTACCGTCGGTACTGTTCTTCAGTCCTTAGTTGCACGTGCAGTTGAAGACAAAGTCATCAAGCAGGGAACCACCTCTACCAAGACTGGCTACTTCAAGGCATACGAGACCAAAGACCCGATGCTCTGGAATGCATACGCATCTGCCGGAACCCTCGCAGCAACCATGGTTAACTGTGGTGCTGGACGTTTCGCACAGGCAGTATCCTCCACTATGCTCTACTTCAACGATTTACTCGAACACGAAACTGGACTGCCAGGTGCAGACTTCGGTCGTGTCATGGGTGCATCTGTCGGATTCTCCTTCTTCTCCCACTCCATCTACGGTGGTGGCGGACCGGGTATCTTCAACGGTAACCACGTCGTTACCAGACACGCAGCAGGTAACTGTATGCCGTGTATCGTTGCAGCATGTGCACTTGATGCAGGAACTCAGATGTTCTCTCCGGAAGGAACCGCAAAGATCTTTGCAGATACCTACGGTCAGATCCCAGAGTTCGCAAAGCCGCTCCAGGCAATTGCAAAAGCACTTTAAACCTGTTATCTCGCATAACGGTTTCAAACTGAGTGTTTGAGGAGATTGAATGACTGAAGAAACAACCTATCCGCAACTGAGAATCACCCCGTCGAGATACCTGAATCCGGAGACGACCGAGCTTCTGCTCAACAAGATCTACGGACATGGAGGTATCCGTCGCTTAATCCTGAATGGTCCGAATCTACCGGTCACCGTTCCGTACGGTCCGGCACGCGGAACTCCGAACGAGAACAGCTATCGCCGTAACATTACTGTCTGCGGCGAAGAGTTTGAACTCCATGTACATGTCGGAGACATTCTCATTGAACTTGAGAATGGCACGGGCATTGCAGGGATTAAGAAAACGTGTGATGAAGTATTTGCTGATAAATTCCCGTATCGCCTTGCTGAAGGCAAATTCATGCGTTCAAATTTCACACTGACAGACTATGCCAAATTCGGTAAAGTCGATGACGAAAGAATCCTTGGAATGAGCGATCCGAAAAGCAAACAGCGCCCAGTAATCTTACAGGGAACCAAATAATGCCGCTCGGACGTGTAACTCAATTAGTCGACTGCAGGCACAGTATGGGTATGGGCAAGGGCGGGTCTCTTGCTCAGAGGGGAACCATATCTGAATGCAAACATCCTGATGTTATCATTGTCGGGATGTCTCCAGGACGGAGACATATTACCAAACCCGTCTGCGATATCACGTCGGCACTGCGGCAGCAGGGGATTGAATACAGCGTAAGTACCCTGGTGCTGAACGCGGGCAGCGGGGTTCCGTCGGATGCAGAAATCGGCGGAGTTGCCCTTGGATCCAACTTCGGTATCACAGACCGTGAAATTGAACAGATTGAACGCCATAAGGTGGCGGTATTACACCATGGAAACATCCAGTCGCATGTTGTCCACAAATCACGAAAGATTCTGCAGGAGTGCAGCGTTGACGCTGTAGTCGTCTGCCAGGCTCCGGTTGATTTCGAGGACTTTGCGAAAGCGGGAGTGAAGACAGCTTATGTCATGCCCAAGCCCGAGAACATTCGGACCAAAGGCACGATCAAGGGTCTTGTCGTCGGGATCACCCGAGGTCAGACTCCAAGCAGGATAGCGATGTCCAACGTCGTTCATGAAGTATTACGAATAATGAAAGAACACAAAAATTAAGGTGAATTAAACTATGGCATACGTACCACAGTATGGTCCAGGAACTTCCCGTGTTGCGGAAGTCCGCCGTAACCAGATGAACCCGAGTGTCAAGCTCGAAAAGATGCGGAACATCACCGATGAGGACCTTGTCCTTATCATGGGACACCACGCACCGGGAGCAGCATACGGATCTGCACACCCACCATTAGCAGAACAGGGAGAACCAGACTGCCCGATCAGAAAGCTCGTTAAGCCGACTGAAGGTGCAAAGGCTGGTGACCGTGTAAGATATATCCAGTTCGCCGACTCGATGATGAACGCACCGTGTCAGCCGTACCAGAGAACTTACCTCGAGATGTACCGCTACCGCGGTATCGACCCAGGAACACTTTCCGGCCGTCAGATTATTGAATGCCGTGAGAGAGATCTCGAAAAGTACGCACGTGAACTTGTTGAATCCAACCTCTTCGACCCGGCAACCGTTGGTATCCGCGGTGCAACTGTCCACGGACACTCCCTCCGTCTCGCAGAGAACGGAATGATGTTCGATGCAGTACAGCGCTGTATCCTTGACACTGACGGCGTCGTCAAGTACGTTAAGGACCAGGTCGGTGTCCCGCTTGACCGCAAGGTCGCAGTCGGCAAACCGATGGACGCAGAATGGCTCAAGAACAACACTCCGATGTACCACTCCCTTGTTGGAACTGCATTCCGCTCTGACAAAGAATACGTTGCATACGTCCAGCGCATCCACGCACTCCGTACCAAATACGGATTCATGCCGAAGGAGGACTAAACATGGCACAGGTAGAAAAAACCCAGAAGCTTTTCCTTGAAGCATTAAAGCAGAAATTCCCGAAGCAGGATGTCGAGTCTACCAAGACCGAGTTCTACAAGTTCGGTGGAATTCACCAGTCTGCACGTAAGGAAGAATTCCTCAAAGAGAACGAGGCAATCGTTGCAAAGAGAGGAATCTCCATGTACGACCCGGAGCACTGCCACTTAGCAGGTGTCCCGATGGGTCAGAGACAGATTATGTCCTACGAAGTCTCCGGAACCGGTGTCTTCGTAGAAGGTGATGATCTTCACTTCGTCAACAACGCTGCAATGCAGCAGATGTGGGATGATATCCGCAGAACCGTAATCGTATCCATGGATATGGCACACCAGACTCTGCAGAAGCGTCTCGGCAAAGAAGTTACTCCGGAAACCATTTCCGAATACCTCC
>DALTWF010000012.1 GCA_029987235.1 Methanocorpusculum sp.
GGACATACACCAGAAGATGTGTTTTGGCATGCGCAAGCGCCGGAACGGATATTTGAGTATGTTAACAGCTGGTTTTGGGATTTTTAATATTCAGTACCAAAAATTTGTGAACTAATTTCAGGATACTACAATGATAAACAGTTATGAAAAAAAAATATTTAGAAGTCCGTCATTACACGGAACTGATCAATTTCTTCGGAATCAAGTTCTGCAAGGAAGCTCTCTGCTGCATTCTTGATATCCTTGCTTGCAGTGATTGCACGACCTACGACAACAATGTCTGCACCTGCTGCAACTGCCTTCTTCACGACCGGCTGACGGATACCGCCTGCGGTTGCAACAAGAATCTTTGCGCCGTATTTCTTGCCAATCTTCTTGATTGCTGCAATGTCGCCCCAGGAATACTCGCCTGCTGCTGCTTCCTTGTCGATTGCACGGTGCATCTCGACATACTGCGGGAGAAGTGCTTTTCCGCCCATCTTGCCTAATGCTTCAATGAGTTTTGCCGGCTCTTCAACATTCAGCATATCGATGATTGCGTAGATACCGCACTTCTTTGCCTCTTTAATAAATGCCGCAATGGTCTCAATCGGCGCACGACCGGAAACAACTGCTGCGTCTCCGCCTGCGTTGGAAACCATGCGTGCCTCGAGGTTTCCTGTATCCATGGTCTTGATATCTGCAACAATGAAGCAGTTCGGGCGAATCTTTCTGATTTCATCAAGAACTTTCAGACCGTACTGTTTGATAAGCGGTGTACCTGCTTCAAAGATGACGTGGTCGTTCTGCGGAACACCTTCAAGAACACGCTTGACCTGACCCATATCGATAAGATCCATGGCGACCTGCAGGTATGGCGGGTTCCAGAGTCTTGCGACTTTGAAGCCCATAACACCGTGTGCTGCCCGGTCTTTCTCCTTGAGGACGGTTGCAGTGTCCGGGAACTTGTCGATTGCGCGGGTGATTGCAAGGCGGGTTGCACCGTAGTTGAAACGGTAGAGTTTGTTGAAGTCTTTTGCGGACGGGTCAATGAAAACGCTTGCAACGATTACAATGTCGTCAACATCCATGCCTTCAAATGCACCGTCTTCAAGAGAGTCTGCGACGGCCTTGGAAACTGCAGCCTGAGCTGGACCGAAAATCTGCGTTACCTGCTCGCCGTGCTTTAAGGTTACTTTCGGCACAATTAATACTGCCGGCTTTGGCAGGAGATTCGGGCGGATAACTCCAAGTAACGGAGTGTGTCCTGCGGAAAGCTGCGTAAGACCGTTTGCAAATGCGGTTCCAACAGGACCGTTCTTTTCGCCAATCATAAGGTCGATGTGAGCAAGTTCTGCCCCATCGCCAACAAGAGCTTCACCAATTAAAAACATAGAAATCTCTGCAATAGTTTTGGTTGTATAACACTATAAACTAACCGGAAATACTACCCGTCAGTCCTTTCGTAAAAGACACAGAAGAACAATACTGAATGCAAGAGCAGGCGCAGAACAGGCAACCGCCGCTGCCGAGCAGATGAAAGACGCGGTTGTGTCTGAAAAAATAATACCGACAATGCCTGATGCTAGAGTCACGGCACATAATGGAATAAGTACAATGCAGAATGCCCGTTTCATACGTGTTCTGCCTCCATTTTGAGAAGCGCCTCTTTTATCTGGATATCAGGTGAAAAGCCTCCCAGACCTTTTGCCGCAACAACCCTGTGACACGGTACAATAAGGGGCGTGGGATTTCGCGCCATTGCATTTCCGACTACGCGTGCATGCGTATCGCAAATGGCAGCAATTTCACCATAGGTTCGTGTCTCTCCGTAAGGAATTTCCGAAACCGCACGGTAAATTGCAGAATACGGCGCGTTGTATGCGACAGCAGCGGATTTCAGGGGCGCAAAAGAAGTTCCGCGTCCTACAATAAAGCGGGTAAACTGTACAGGAACCGCCCCCGGCGCCGCTGCCGGAAGAAATCTGACTCGGTGAATCATATTGCCGTCAAAATCCACCGAAACACGCCATAATTCGAAACTGCACGAGCCACTCTGCATTATTTTGTCCACCAGGCAAGTATGGGTGTGAAGGTGTTCACATTACATTCAAGGATTTCATTCTGCATCCAGGGTGACAATCCATCGCGCACTTCACCTGAAAGGAACCGTTCATCGCCTAAAACAAGAACACCGCGGTCGGTTTCGGTTCTGAGAACACGACCGAGCGCCTGTGCCGATTTGTTGACCGCAGGAAGCGTATAAGCGATAAATTCGCCCAGTTCACCGAATTTGCGCTTGTAGTAACTGTTTACCATTCTGCGTACCGGCGTAAACGGCGCGAGAGGCAGACCAATTACCATGGCTGCCGTCAACTGGTCGCCTTTGTAATCAAGACCTTCGCTCCATTTGCCGCCGCAGACCGCAAACATGATACCTGATTTGCCGCGCGAAGGAAGCGAAACAAACTCCTTTAACTGTTCATTTGCCTCGGAGGATTCGCGCGGCTCAATAAATACAACCTTCGAGCGTATTTTGGCGGCGCATTTGGTTGCAAACTGGGACTGAAGAAGATATGACGGGAAATACACAGCGCAGTTGCCGGGCAGTTTTGCAAACTGCAGGATGTATTCCACGGTTGCATCAATGTTTGCTGCGTTCTGCCGTTTGGAAAACGCGGTGGTAATATCACGTGTGCCGATAACAAGGCGGTTTTCGCGCGGAAACGCGTTGGACAAAGACAGGGTTTCTACCGGCAGATCACCGAAATAGTATTTCTTGTACGCCTCGACCGGTGATAATGTACCGCTGATTAAAACACAGGCCGCATGCTGCGAGACGATTTCCTGCAGCCTCTGCGAAGGGTCAATATTGCGCACCTCAAGGGCAACACTTTCCAGATCTTTCGTGTACACTGTTAAAAAGGCCGGGTCTTTTGAGGAACGCGTCATGCGAATGAGGAACTCGGCGAGTTTTTCAATAGCTGTCTCTCGATAATCGCCGCGCTGAATGCTTCGTTCATGCAGTTCTTCTTTGATGGCTATAATATCTTCCATGAAGTCATCCGGCTTTTTGTACAGCGAACCGCGGATGAGGCAGTTTGAAAAGATAACCGGGTCAAACCAGTCTTCAACCTCCTTTGAACGGCGCAGTCCGTCCATGAAATCTGCTATGCGGGGCAGAACATGGCGCACGGCTTCTGCACCCCGCAGTTTTTCACGCGATGCTGCGGCAAGTTCGTTTGCTGCATTTTCGATATCAGATTCACGCAGGCGGATACTCTGGATATTTGTGATAGTGTCGCCAAGGTTGTGTGCTTCATCAAGGAGAAGAATGACATTTTCCGGTTCGACCTGAAGACTGACATACAGTTGTTCGCGAATGTCATCATCGAATAAGTGATAATAGTTGCATATAACCACATCCGCACCGCGCGCCGCATTAAGCATCATGTCGTAAGGACATACACGCCCAGCAAAATCATGGAGTTCATTCGGGCGCACAACTTTTTTCTGCACAGCATCGGATTTACGGCGCAGTTCGGGCGAGGGGACCATGCGTTTGCCGCCACCTTCTTCGTTTGGGACAAACACACGGCTGTTTATGAAATACGGACACAGCACCGGATGCTCTTTGTCCTGCGCACGAATCTGCTCCTGAATGCGCTTGTCTTCTGCCGGATTATAAGAGCCGCGTTCTGCTCTCTGCTGCATTAAGGATGTACTGTAGGCCTTAACTCCTTCGCATCTTCGGTACACATCACCGAATCCTGACAAAGGACACATGTTTCCCTTGCCTATGAGGTAGGCGAATTTCAGGTCGGGCTGCTTTTTCTGCCGGATTAAATCCAGTTCCCTGATAAAAATCTGCAATTGGGAGATAGTACGGACAGCGATTAGTATTTTTTTGCCGTCGGCTTTTGCAAGAAGACTTGCAGCAACACTTGATTTGCCGCAGCCGGTAGGTGCATCGATTAAAAGAATACCGTTTTTCTCCGCGGCTGCTGCTGCTGCATCAAGCATCTCTTTCTGATTTGGGCGCCAGCTCTGGTACGGGAAATAATCGGCAATCTCTGACATGGTAATAGTATTAGTCGGGAGATAAGTTAATGATAGTGATTTGGAAAAGAAAGGAGAGGGGGGGGGTGCCCCTCACCACCATAGAGTCTCTATAGCCACAATAGTTTATTGCTGAAAGATTGATACTTACACCCAACAATCTATATATCAGATTAGCATGGGGCTGAAAGATATTATAGTACCTCAGGACAAAGTCTTTTTTGACTTGTTTGAACAGCAAACCGCTGTCCTTATAGAGGCATGCGATAAGCTGGTTGAAACTTTCAATGATTATACCGACATCTCTGAAAAATACCGGCAGATGAAGGAAATCGAACATAAAGGAGATACTATAACCCATAAAACCTTTGATGAACTGAACAGAACTTTTATCACTCCTTTTGAACCCGAAGAAATTTCCCGCCTTGCCTCAGCCCTTGACGATGTTATTGATTTTATTGATGATGGAACACGGCTTCTTGTTGTCTATGATGTAAAAGAATGCGATGAATATATGAAACAGTTTGCCGCATGCCTGCGGGAGGCGGCAGATGTCATTAATAAAGGCATACATGCATTACGGAACTTAAAAGAAGCAGAGACCATCAAAGCAGCATCGATTGATCTGCACAGAATAGAAAATGTCGGCGACCAGCTTCTTACCGCCTCGCTTCAGGAACTGTTCAAGTCCACCGACCCGATACGGATTATCAAATTAAAGGATGTCTATGAAAAATATGAAATTGCAACCGACAAATGCGAAGATGTTGCAAATATTTTCAGTGCAATTCTTATAAGACATACATAAATGGATACCGTTACACTCGTTATTGCAATAGCAGGAATCTGTCTTGCAATTTACTTTAATGTGTGTAATGGTCGCAATGATGCAGCAAATACCATTGCAATATCCCTTGCAACACGGGCTCTTTCACCGGGGAAGGCGGTTATTCTTGCATCCATATTCTGTCTTATCGGACCGTTTGTCTTTTCGACCGCGGTTGCGTCAACAATTGGTAAAGGTCTTGTGGTAACTGAAATTTTAACACCAATTCTTCTTTTGATTGCTTTAATCGGTTCGATTTTCTGGGTGAGTTTCTGCTCGCACAAAGGTCTGCCGGTTTCGTCATCACATGCCATGGTCGGAGGTTTAATCGGTGCGGGACTTGCCGCCGGCGGCATAAATGCGGTACTAGGTCCGCCTTCCGAGATGTTTTTTGGCATGCTGTTTTATCTGGGCTGTGGAACTGCAATCGGAGGCGTGCTTGGATTGGTTATTTCACTCATTGCAAAAGCACCGGTGAAAAAAGGTCTTGGATATGGTGCAATGACCGGGGCGGTTTTTGCAATTCCGATTGCTATGATTGCGTTCGGATTTGTGTTCAGCGGTATTCTTGCAATTCTCTTATTCATCTGCATTTCGCCGATGCTTGGTTTCCTGATATCTTTTTGTATAACCATGATACTGACAAAAATTTCATCAAAAATCTCTAAAAATCCGACCGCATTAAACAAATGGTTCCAACGGCTTCAGGTTGCCGGTTCTGCGTTTCAGGCATTGAGTCTCGGCGGAAACGACGCTCAGCATGCCATGGGTTTTATTATGGCAATTATGATGTCAGTCGGTTGGATTGGTGCAAACGACCCGCTTCCTTTCTGGGTAATTATGATTTCAGCGCTTGCTATCAGTATCGGACTCCTTTCAGGCGGCTGGAAAGTTATCAGAAATCTCGGTTCGGGAATTACCAAAATTCTACCCAATCAAGGCTTTTCCGCATCTCTTGCAGCAGGTTCGGTTCTTTCAGCAATAGTTGCGGCAGGAGTGCCGGTTTCTTCAACGCACCTGACCACCGGAACGATTATGGGGACCGGAGTTACCAAGGGATTCGGTGCGGTGAACTGGAAAACAGTCCGAAGCATGGTTCTTGCATGGGTTATTACTATCCCTTGTGCAGCCATTGTTTCATTTGTTCTTTATCTCATAATCAAACTGATTTTCGGATTGTGAGTACCACCATGAAAACAATAATTCCAAATATTAAAGTTCATGAGCGCACGAATAATAGAATACAAGTAGTGTATTTTCATAAGGGATGGACTGACTCGTGGATACTATATCACTTATATTAATCATCGCAGGCATTGTCATTGCGCTTATTTTTAATTTCAGCAATGGGAGAAACAATGCCTCAAATGCAATAGCAACCGTTGTCGGAACGCATGCACTGCCGCCACGTAAAGCCCTGATTATCGCCGGTATCTGCTGTATGGCAGGTCCGTTCGTGTTTTCGACCGCGGTTGCAAAAACCATCGGAAACGGTATTGTCAATCCTGAACTATTTACCCCTGTTTTGATGTTTATCGGTTTGTGCGGCTCAGTTTTATGGGTGAACTTCTGCTCGCACATCGGCATTCCGGTCTCTTCAACCCATGCACTTGTGGGAGGTATTGCAGGCGCGGGAATTGCCGCATGCGGTCTTTCTGCAGTATTCTGGCCGACTGCGGAAATGCTTGCCGGAACTGGGCTCTTTTTCCTCGGAGGTCTTGCAGCAGGTGCGATAATTGCTCTGATTCTTGCTCTGGTCTTTAAGGAAAAAATCAGACTCTTTACCGGACTCGGAGCTATAATCGGAGGTATTCTTGCAATTCCTGTCGCCATGTTTCTTGGCGTTTTTCCATCAAACAGTATTCTTGCGATTATTTTATTCATCGCAGTCTCTCCGATGCTTGGAATTGTTGCGGCCTATGTGTTTACGGTAATTCTTACCAGAATCATGGTCCGGTTCTCTAAGAGTCCATCGAAGAACAATAAATGGTTCCAGCGTCTGCAGATTGTGGGCGCAGGTTTTCAGGCGCTGACAATCGGTGGAAATGACGCCCAGAATGCAATGGGTATTATTTTTGCAATTCTTGTTTCAGGCGGTCTTGTCAGCGCAACTTCGGAACTGCCGCTCTGGGTTATTGTTACCTCGGCTTTTGCAATTACCATGGGCATGTTTTCCGGAGGGCTTAAAGTCATAAAAAAAGTCGGATCCGGCATTACGCGGATTATGCCATATCAGGGTTTTTCTGCGACCATGACAGGAGGTCTTGTCTTAACACTTATGACCGCATGCGGCATTCCGGTTTCAACAACGCATGTTGCAGGCGGTGCTATTATCGGAACCGGAGCAACACGCGGTGCAGGACTTGTCAACTGGGGAACTGTCCGGCAGATGGTTGTTGCATGGGTTATTACAATTCCATGTTCTGCGATTGTATCGTTTTTGATTTACCTGATAGTCAAGCTGATTTTCGGGCTGTAAAAAAAATTACTGCCTTAATTTCTGCTCAACCTTGTCGAAAAATCCTCGCCCGACATCAACAAACCGTGCAGGTTCTGCTGCCTTGCGAATCGTAATGCAGGCATTTTCCCCGATTTCAAACTGGTTCTGACCATCAATTACCAGAAGCGCAGGTTTTACGGAAGACAGTTTAACTTCAATTACACTGTCCGGATTGATTACATACGGACGCGATGAAAGCATATACGGCGCAAGCGGCACAACAAGAACTGCTTCCATTGCTGAATCAACAATAGGTCCTCCAGCGCTCATCGCATACGCGGTTGAACCTGTAGGCGTACTTAAAATCAGCCCGTCAGCGCGGAACATTCCGGTCAGTTTTCCATCGATATAAACCTCGAATTGCAGAAACTTGGCCGGTCTGCTGGTAACAATCACCGCTTCATTTAACGCACACCCGAGACTGCGCCCGTTACATTCGACCGAAACACGCATGCGCTCTTCAATTTTAAACGGCAACGCAAGATTTTTCAGCTTTTCTTCGATATGGTCCTGTTCAACATCAGTAAGGAACCCCACGAACCCGCTGTTTATGCCGATTACCGGAATCTGATGACCTAACAGGCGCACAGCACGAAGCACACTTCCGTCACCGCCGATTACCAGAACTAAATCTGCTTCAAGCTTTTTCAGCGATACTCCGCAGTAGCCGAGTTCGGATGCGATGGACTCATCATAAACGACTTCATGACCAAATGAATCAAGCATCCACCCCACTGATTGCGCAAGATAGATGACCTCTTTTGAATCAATTTTGGAGACAATGCATACCTTCATTTTTCACCCTCCTTTAATGCATCAACAATTTTTGCATACAAAGCAGGTGATGATGCGAGAAGAGGGCGCCCCTGTTTCACATCGTCGGGAAAATCCGCCGGCTTCCCGTTCGGCTGTGAGACAAGAACGCCTGATTCCTCACATATTAGGATTGCTGCTGCCGCATCAGTAATACGCAGATTCCCGCGCAGGTCAAGAAACGCCTCAAGCCGACCGGCTGCGACATAACACAGTTCCAGAGCCGACGCCCCGAACTGACGCGTTCTGCGTACAAACAGCCCGACCTCCTGAAGCATCTTCGGATGCGGACGGTTTGCATAATAGCAGATTGACGCCTTACAGATTTCAGACTCGGCTGAAGGCTGAATCGACTTTCCGTCAAGAAATGCACCTTTTCCTAGGATAGCAGTAAATGTTTCGCCGGTCGCAAAATCACGCACAAAACCCGCGACATACTGTGTTCCATCAGAAAGACAGATTGAAACCGCATAAAACGGCAATCCCCGTGCAGCATTAAAGGAACCATCAACCGGGTCAAGATAAATAATCCCTTTGTTCCCGCCAACTTTCACAAGCCCTGCCTCTTCAGAAAGAAGATACTGACATGCTTTCACTCCGCGGAAATTTTTGAGCACGATATCTTCTGCAACCTTGTCAAGCCGTTCTGTAGGTGTGTTGTCCGCACCCATTTCGATTTCCTCCCCGCCGTATGCTGTTCCAATAAGCGGAGCTATTGCTGCTTTTATTTCATCTGCCGTCTCGGCACAGAGTTTCAGGAACACATCAGAGGAAATCATAGTTTATACTATATACACCGCGGAAAAATAAGACACTTTCGGCTGTGCAATAACTGCTGACCGGCATCATTTAATATTTAGTAAAATAAATAGTTTCTGTATCAGTGGTATTTTCGCCCTGAGGTGTTAACACATGGAAAAACAAAAACTATTCAATATCATTGCAATAGTAGCTGTTATCATTGCATTTCTTATCCCGCTTGCCTTTTTAGGCGCAGGAGACAGACTTGCAGCAAACAATGATGCAGGCTTTATTGAATGGTATAATGCCTACCGCTCAACCGGTCAGGATAGTGTCTCCGCTTACTACACGGAAGATATCAATCTCGAAGATATGGCAGATACGATGAGCAAAGCAAGAAACGGTTACATTCTCGGCCCTGCAACTCTTATTGCACCGGCACTGACCCTGCTTCTTGCATTCCTTACGAAAAATGTTATTCTGTCCCTTTTCCTCGGTGTCTTAAACGGTGCCTGGACATCTGCACTTCTCGGCGGCAATATTTTAATTGCAATCAGGGATGCCTACTTAAACACGGTTGACGGCTGTGTTGCAACCGTTGCAGATTCCTGGAACGCAGGTATTATCATGCAGGTTATGGTAATCGGTGCTCTGATTGCACTTATTACCAGAATGGGCGGAATGCGCGGCATTGCAAACCTCATTACAAAGGTCGCAAAAGGACCGCGTTCCGCACAGGTGGCAATCTGGCTTTCCTCATGGGTTATCTTCTTCGATGACTATGCAAATGCACTTATCATCGGTCCGATTATGAGGCCGGTCTGCGACAAGTTCAGAATTTCCCGTGAGAAACTCGCATATATCGTTGACTCAACTGCAGCACCTGTTGCAGGTATCTTCATCATCTCTACCTGGATTGGTACCGAACTGGTCAACATTGGTCAGGGTCTCGATGGTGTTACCTTACTCGCAGGCGAGGTTCAGATGACCGCAATGGATGTCTTCGTTCAGACGATTCCGTTCAGATTCTACAACATTCTCGCAGTATTCCTTGTTCTTGCAATTGCTTTACTCCTCCGCGACTACGGACCAATGCTGAAAGCTGAAATGCGTGCAAGAACTACGGGTGCAACCATTAATCCGGGAACGGAAACTATGGAAACCGAAGTAGTCGACGAGGAACAGGAAGAAATTAAGGAAGACCACGGTATTCTGACCGAATCCAAGAAGGTTACTCCACCCAACATCTGGAATGCAGTTATTCCTATTGGTGTGCTGATTGTTTCCGCAGTATTCCTGTTCTACACCAACGGTTCAGGATGGGACTTCTCTATGTCTATTATGGACGCATACGGAAATGCCGATGCATCCGTTGTACTGCTTGAAGCAGGCATCTTAGCCTGTATTGTTGCAATTATCATGGGATTCTGTCAGAAGATTTTCTCCCTGAAAGACGGTATTGAAACCTGGGCACATGGTATGAAATCCATGGTATTCGTTTGCATCATCTTAGTCCTTGCATGGACTATTGGTACTGTTATCAAGTCTCTTGGAACCCAGTACTTCCTTGTTTCAACCCTGTCATCAACAGTCCCTCCGTTTATTGTTCCGGCAATTATCTTCCTGCTTGCAGCACTGATTTCATTTGCAACAGGTACTGCTTACGGTACAATGGCAATTTTAACTCCGCTTTGTATGCCGTTTGGTTACGCAATTGCAGTCTTAAACCCAGGTGTATTCTCAGATCCGCTTTACTACATGATTATCTGTACCTCCGCAGTACTTACCGGTGCAATATTTGGTGACCACTGTTCGCCGATTTCGGATTCAACAATTCTTTCAACAATGGGTGCGGGATGCAGTCTTATGGACCATGTTACCACTCAGATTCTGTATGCATTCACTGTAGCTGTAGATGTTGTTATCGGTTACATCCTTGTCGGCCTCGGACTTCCAGTATGGCTCGTTCTGATTGTTATTGCAGCACTCCTGGTAATCTTCTTATTCCTCGTTGGAAAGAGAGTTCCAACATGGGATGGTAAATCCGATAGTGCGCCAGCAGACCAGGTCAAAGCCTGAGCAAAAAAAAAACAACATATATTTTTTTTATTTTCTACAAATCCGCAGATGCAGGTATTTTCTAAAAAAAAAGATTATTTATCCGAAAGCCGTGCTGAAACTTCAGAAAGTGCTGCCCAGTACTCTTTGCGTTCCGATTCGGGTGCAGTTCCCGCACAGAAAAGCCGGTCTGTATCAAATGTCTGAAGAAGACGCTCCATTGATGCACGATCAGCATCTTTTACAAGTACCTTTCGTATAAGATACGAGTCACTTAAGTCTTCAACAAAAGAAATATCTTCCGTGCCGCAGACTAGAGTCGATGATGTTTCAAGGAGTGACTCAAAATCCTGCGGTCCTGCAACCCACAGATATTTACTCCCGCGAAAAGTTTCCAGAAGGATTTCTGTCGGTTTGCCTAAGAGAACATGACCGTCAACACCTGAGTCGCGCATAAAGCGAAAGAGGTCTGACAGCACCTCACAGTACTCTTCTTCGGTTTCCCCTGCCTTCTTATTATCACTGCCGCAAATACTGCAGTCAACCAGAACTGCCCAGCGGAAATGGCGGCGGATTTTTTGGAGTTTCAGAATATCGTCAGCGATTTCATCAAAGTTATTTTCAAACCCGCCGGCAATTCTTCCATCGGTTATACCAAATGCCGCAGAAATACGATTATGATAAAATTCACCTGCAGCGCACGGCTCAGTGAGGCAGGGCGGTTGATCGCAAAGCGTTGATTCAAGTTCCCATGAGGTTAAATCAGCGGATTTTCCGCACTGTTTCAAAGCCCACGCTCCGAGTTCTTCAATGTCCGGCGGCTGTGGTTTAACCGAACCGAGTGCAATTACGGGGAACTGCGTTTCACGCATAAAAAAAGGGGTTTAGTAATTTTCTGCCTTGATTTCGAAGTATGCCTTCGGGTGTGCACAAATCGGGCAGATTTCCGGTGCGGTCTTGCCATAGTGAAGATGTCCGCAGTTGTTGCACTTCCAGATTACAAAGCCGTCTGCTTCGAAAACGTGTCCTGCCTTTACTTTTTCGAGGAGTTTTAAGTAGCGTTCTTCGTGGGCTTTTTCGATTGCTGCAACGCCGTCAAAGAGGTATGCAATTTCGGGGAATCCTTCTGCACGTGCTTCTTCTGCGAACTGTGCGTACATCTGAGTCCATTCTTCGTGTTCGCCTGCGGCTGCTGCTGCGAGGTTTTCTGCGGTCATCGGTACGCCATCGTTGTGGAGGAGTTTGAACCAGCGTTTGGCATGCTCTTTTTCATTGTTTGCAGTCTCTTCAAAGATGTCGCCAATCTGGTTGTATCCTTCCTTTCTTGCCTGGGACGCAAAGTAGGTGTACTTGTTGCGTGCCATGGATTCACCTGCGAATGCTGTTTCGAGGTTCTTTTCGGTTTTAGTACCTTTTAATTCGGGCATGATAATGAATTATTGGTTGTCCATGTATGTAAGGGTATTGGTTGCGGCAGAGGTACCCGGGATAAAAGGAGAAAAAAATATTATTTTAAAAGAACAAGTGCTTCATCAAGAGACTTGCCTTCTACGGTGATTGCATAAATTGCATTGCAGAACTTGACTGCCTCGCCTAATGTTTTCTGGTGAATGTTTCTTCCGGTTGCGTTCCCTGATGCACCGCCGATATGAATCTGGTCATAAAGCTCAGCAAGGAATTTCTCTTCTGAGGTTGCAGAACCGCCTGCGCAGACTAATTTGGTGCGACCGGCTGCCTTTACTGCTTCCTTAAGCCACTCGGCAGAGGATTTTCCTTCCTTCTTTGGAGCGTTGACTTTGACGAAATCGGATCCGAGACATGCTGCAACACCCGCAGCGCCTGCGATTAAGTGCGGGTCTTTTTCTTCCTTAACCGCCTTTCCGCGCGGGTAAATCCAGAGCACGGTTACAAGTCCATAGGAGTGAGCCCAACTAATAATGTCTGCTGCTTCGGAAAGCATCTCCGGTTCGTATTCGCTGCCAAGATAGATAGTATAACCGACTGCTGCGATTTTTGTACCGTAGTCTTCTTTGATTGCTATAATCTGGTCAAGTCCCCAGAGCTGCTTTGAGTACGGGTCTTTCTGGTCAGTCTTGACAAGGTGGGTCTTGGAGTTCAGTTTGACGAGATAGGGAATTTCCGGATAGTCTGCTGCATAGCGGGCTAAAAGACCCAGCTGAACTGCAAGCACACCGATTTTACCCTGCGATGCAATTCTGAAAAGGTGTTCCGGGTCTGCATCGTCTTCAGGGATTCCTGCGCCATAGAAGTCATCATTTAAGTGTTCAATCTTCTGGTCGCCGGCAAAGAGCATAAGGTGGCCGGAACCGCCGGTAATCAGGTTGTAATTCTCAATGTACGCCTCTCTGAAATCTGAGGGCACATCAAGAGGAACATTCACATTAGTCATTATAATTATTATATCTGTTTTCGACAGATATAATGTTACCCCTGCGGGCGATTGGGCAATACAGGCACATATCGTTGATTTTGTTTTTCACATTCGACGGGCGTCGATGATTTTCGAAAACTTTCAGTCTTGAAAATGGAAATCAGAAAAAAAGTGCATCGACCGGGACTCGAACCCGAGTTTAGGCGTTGGCAACGCCTAGTGATAACCTCTACACTATCGATGCATTTACTCTTGCTCTTGAAGAGTTGCGTAAATAAGGTTGACTTGTGAGTATTTAATACTTCCGAAATATTAGATCAAATAAGAAGAGTTATTCCTCGTTGTCTGATTCATGAGAAGCAGACTGATATGTCTCTCCCGGGTGGTTTAAGTGCCACTCGGCACGGCGCAGAATTCCGTGAAATGTGCTTGCTTCACGCACTGTAAGACGAGTTCTGCCGAAAATACGCTTTGCAAGAAGCATGGTTGCCTCGCGTTTTTCCATCGGGTGTTCCACTGCATCAAGGAAACGGCTGATGTGACCATAAAGCGCATCCATCTCCTGTCTGCTTGCAACAAGATATTCGCCGCGCGGAAGATGCGCAAGTTCATAGCAGACCACGCCTATTGCATGGGAGATATTCATGATAGGATATTCATCTGAGGTTGGAATTGTGCAGATAATATCGGAGCGCGCGATTTCATCATTATTGAGACCCCAGTTTTCCCGGCCGAAGAGAATAGAAACGCGTCCGTCAACATCTTTTATTATGTCACGCAGTTCAGACGGCGAATAATATGGCATGCGCGTGGGATTTGACACGGATTTCGCAAGACCGCCTGTTGTGGCGACTACTATATCTGAGCGCTCGATTACCTCATCAAAACTCAGCAACTCGGCATTTTCCAAAACATCTTTCGCATGCGATGCGCGCGCCTGTGATTCAATCGTGAGTTTCGGCGGATTTACTAAAACCATATTGTGGAATCCGAAATTTTTCATAACGCGCGAGGCAAACCCGATGTTCCCCTCATACAGCGGTTCAACAAGAACAATATCTACATTCGGCATTGTTGTCTGAATTCATTGGTCGTTTGTAATTATCTTATTTGTGTTCAGAACGGGCAAACTGGATAATCATGTATTTGAGGGCAAAATATCCGTGTTAAAAAATCTTATACCCTATTATGACGTATAATATAACGAGGTATTGATTACCTATGGAACGAATGGTTGGAACCGTCGTCAGGGGAATTCGTGCACCAATTATCAGAAATGGTGACGACCTGGCTCAGATTGTCGTTGACTCAGTAGTGAAGGCAGCAGCAGCTGAAAACTTTACTCTAAACGACCACGACGTAATTGCAGTAACAGAATCTATTGTTGCACGTGCTCAAAACAACTATGCATCAGTAGAAGATGTTGCTGCAGATGTAAAGGCGAAATTCGGCGGAGAAACCATCGGTGTGATTTTCCCGATTCTTTCCAGAAACAGGTTTGCAACCTGCCTGAAAGGAATCGCAATGGGAGCGAAAAAAATTGTATTAATGCTCTCCTACCCCTCTGATGAGGTAGGAAATCACCTTGTATCCTGGGATGCTCTGGACGAAAAGGGAATTGACGCATACCGTGATGTCATTGACCTGAAGAAATACCGTGAACTCTTTGGTGAGAACAAGCACCCGTTCACCGGAATTGACTATGTTCAGTACTATGGGGATGTAATTCGCAGTGCAGGCGCAGAAGCAGAGATTATCTTTGCAAACGACTGCCGTGCAATTCTGTCCTATACCAAAAAAGTGCTGAACTGTGATATTCACACCAGAGCAAGAACAAAACGCCTCTTAAAAGCTGCCGGTGCAGAGATTGTACTTGGTATGGATGAAATTATGACTGCACCCATTAACGGAAGCGGATATAACGAGAACTACGGTCTTCTTGGTTCAAACAAGGCAACCGAGGAAAGACTGAAACTCTTCCCGCGCACCTGCGAACCGTTTGTCAACAAAATTCAGAAGATGGTTCAGGACAAAACCGGTAAACTTGTTGAGGTCATGGTTTACGGAGATGGTGCATTCAAGGACCCAGTCGGAAAGATTTGGGAACTTGCAGACCCAGTAGTATCTCCCGGTTTCACCAAGGGACTTTCCGGTCAGCCCAATGAACTGAAACTCAAATATCTTGCCGACAATGACTTTGGAAACCTCAAGGGCGATGAGCTCAAAGAAGCAATCAAAGACCGTATCAAAGCAAAAGACGGAAACCTCAAAGGTCAGATGGTGTCAGAAGGTACCACTCCGCGCAGACTCACCGATTTAATCGGTTCTCTCTGCGACTTAACCTCTGGTTCCGGCGACAAAGGAACTCCTATTGTACTTATTCAGGGTTACTTCGATAACTACACCACTGAATAAATTCTTTTTTTACATGAAAAGGTATGTATCCACTCAATGGGAATATTAATCATATCTTTTCATTGGGGCGCTTGAGACGTAAGTCTCATGTTGTTTTTTACAATTTCCAAAGACAAAATATAACAGGTAATACTGCTAATTATCTGATATGAAACCTCTCCGGACAGTAGCAGCAATAACAATATTGCTATTCATAACTATATTCATAACCTTTTGCGCCGGGTGCATGATTAACGCCCCGGAAACTATAAACGACCCGATTCTCGGCACATTCTATTATTCTGAAAATGTAAAATACCTCGGCGACCAGGGAGAAGATCTGTATTCTCTTTCCTATGTCTTTGACCTGAATGGGGAAGGAATACAGTATTGGACCGCAATCGATGGCAGCGGAACCGAGTCAATGAAAATAACCTGGACAAACCTCGGAAATAATGAATATATGGTAAAAATTATCAATCCAAATGGGGCGGTTTATGGAGAGAACCTCATTCTGGATGGCGATTTCCTTTATTCAAAGACTGATGCCAAAAATGACGGGTTATTCCTCAGAGAAGTCAAAATGGCAGAAGCAGGACAGACTGCTGACCCGATTATCGGGACCTTCAAATACTCCAAAGCCGTGCATTATATGAAAGAGACAGAAGGAGTAATGTACGTCCTTTATTATGTATTTGACCTTGATGAAAACGGGCTACAGTACTGGTTTGCAGAAGACGGAAGCCACACAGAAGCTTTGAAATTTTCCTGGACAAATCTCGGTGACGGCAACTACATGGTAAAAATGGTCAATCCAGACAGAAGCATTTACGGAGAAAATCTCCATCTTGAAGGAGACATTCTGCGTTCCGAGACGGAACTTGAATCAGGCGGTGAATTTGTCCGGGTTACAACAATTATGCATGTAGAATACATATAGACAGATACAAAATTTCATCTATTATCTCCTATTTTTTTCTTTGATAAGAATAACTATATTAGAGATAATCACCCATAATTCAGTATGAAAAAGTCAGGTATACTCGCAGCATGTCTGATTGTCACCGTCTGTATTTTATCTGCAGGGTGTCTTACTATGCCAGTATATGATGTAACCGATCCGATAATAGGCACTTACAAATATTCGCAGGACATTCCATTTTTGAACGAACCGGGCGAAAAGATGTGCACACTCTATTATGTGTTCGATCTGGGAGGACAGGGATTCCAGTACTGGATTGCAGTTGACGGAAGCGAAACCAAAGCATTGAGAACTGCCTGGACTAATGGCGGTTCAAATTCATACATTGTAAAGATTATCAAGCCGAACGGAGAGATTTACGGAGAAAACCTCTATCTTACAGGCAATGTGTTAAAGCCGGAAGTAAGCATGCAGTCAAATGGCGCGTATGTAAAAATGGCCGGAATCTCGCCGAATTAACACTTTTTTTCTCATTACTGTATGCGCAGGCGTACTAATTCATAGAACTGTACCTGATTTTTGGGGTGTTTACCCCCAAGTTGACACAAACATTTATTACTCATTCAATGCATATTATGAAGTGTTTCGTTATTGGCAAGGACATATCAATGTACCCTTACCAAGAATATTTAGATCTTAAAAAGACTGATAAAACGCGGGAAGCGGTTTCCGGTTCCCTGAAGTATTTCCTGCTGCTCCAATATGATACAGCTGGCGAAGATTTGCAGGCTGCATCTATTGAGTATCTGCAGGATTCAGAACAGAATCATTTTGATAATGTGAAAGCCTTTATCAAGTGGCTTTCAGATTGCGGTAAAAGTCCGAATACTATTTATTCCCGTTATACTTCTGTTATGACGTGGCTTAAATGGAATGATATTTCATTTACCCCGGCGCAACAGAGTATGCTTCAGAGTTTGCTTCCCCGGAAGGTTACGGTTCATGATGAAGCAGATCTTACGCGGGATAAAATAAAATCGCTGCTCGCTCATGCAGATCCGCTTATGCGCGCGGTGATTTTATGTTTGGTGAGTTCCGGTATGCGTGTTGGTGAGCTGCTTTCAGTGGATTTTTCTCAGCTGCGGGATAATGAATTTCATATGAATTATATGCAGATGAAAGCAGGAAAGCCGCATGTATATTTTATTTCGGCAGAAGCGCTCGCGGCTTTGCGTGAGTGGTTAAAGGTGCGTGAAAAATTTTTATCCGGCTCTCGTCATAAATCCGCGGCGTGTCTCGGGCGCGGTGTTCGTTTGGAGTTTGATAATCGTATTTTTCCGTTAACTGCTGCTACTCTGTTTCAGAAGTTTCAGCATGTGCAGAAGTCGGCCGGACTTTATGAGTATGATCCTCAAGCGAAGCGCGCGCGGCTTACGTTTCATATGTTTAGGAAATTTGCTGATTCTACTATGAATCTGCATATTTCAAAGAATGAAACTAATGCTCTTATTGGGCATTTTGAACCGGGTGATTCTGCTTACCGTAGATACACGCGGGAGCAGCTCCGCGAGGCATATAAAAAAGTAGAGCCGTATCTTACGATGCAAGCCCCGGCGGATTATGCGGAGTCTAAGGATGAAGTGCGCGCGTCTCTTGCGACTCATGATAAAATCTTGGTTGCGTTGTATGAGGAAAAAATAGAGATGCAGAAGAGAATGGAGCGGCTGGAGCGGCTGCTTCGTGTGGCGGAGCATCTGGATTAACTTAATTTTTTTGTTTTTGGATCCCAGAAGAAATTTGTTTCGGGGTTTTTCTCGTTTCTTTCGAAGATTGAACCATAAATTTCAGGGTATTTTATTTCTTTAAGAGGAATACAAAATATAAATTGAGGGTTGTTAGGTTTCCCTCCAACACCAATTACAATGAATACAGGTATTTTTTGTTCCTTTTCATATTTTTTATATCGTTCCATTTGTTCAGGTTTTGCCCATTGAATAGATTGTTTGACGATTTCGCCATAAGGATTTATTTCTTCATAGAACCAAGTTCTGAATTTGCATTCAACTGCAAATTCTTCTTTAGTTGGTTCATATCTTATGCGGAAATCTGGGTTTTTGTCGCTTTCAACTCGTATGTTTGTATCTCTGCATCGGTCTGTTGTCCATGTTACAATGGTAAAGTATTTTGATGAAAATTTACTGGCGATTGTTTCTTCAAATAAGTTTCCCATTCGTTCATATTTGTTTTCTTTTGAAATTTTAATGTTCATAACGTACATTTTTGACCTCAGATTAATTTTTTAAGGGAATTGTAGATTTCGTCTTTGATGGTTTCTTCGTTGATGATAAGAGAGGGGTAAAGTTTCTTACTTTTTAGCGCGTGTAGCATTGGATATAAGTTTGCATAGAGATTTATTGCATCGTGAATAACTGAAGAAAATGTTTTGTTTTCTGTTTCGCAGATAATTTTAACTTTTTTTTGAAGTTCTTCGGTGATTCTGAAGCATACATTCTCTGTTTTTTTGATGTCTTTGGCTGTCATTATTACATAATATTTCATGCATACTTTTTTATAGTTTGCAGTGCTATGTATTACTTGCAATACAAAGCAATGCATGAAAATAAAGTAAATGTCGTTTTCCGAAGCGACTTAGAATTCTGTAAAAAGGAATTCCCGGTACTCCATGACCGGATTATGAAGAACGTTGAACAACATAATTTAGCCATTAACGAAACATCATAACCATGCCTGATGAAAAAAAGAATCCTTACACTTTTGTTGAAAGTTGTGAAGGTCTGAACGAATTGAAAAAGCAGAATGATCTACTAACCGCTCGCGTGCAGCTTCTCGAAAAACTTGTTGCACGCCTGCAGACTGACCTTCAAGAACACATTGAAGAACAAATCTCCACATCCCCGGCTGCAGTTTGTGCAGCAGACAGCCCTCTGACCATTCAAACAAAAATTATTATTGGAAGTTAAACCATGACAGAAAATTCACTTAAGGACGAAAAAGGAAACATTATCATCACATCCGAACAGTTCAACGTATCACTTAAATTTATCAAAGCCGGAGAAAACACCGATCCGGACACCGGCAAGCATTTTAAGTGGGGCGATTCTGTAAAAATTATTGCAGGCGACAAGGTTATCAAGCTTACCGCACTGCAGGCAGCCGTTATTCGTGATGCTCTCGCGGTTCCGGAAGTCGCCGAAGAGCTGCGCGCACGTATCGAAACAGAGAAAGCCGCATTCATGAAATCTCTGGGGGCTTTCTGAGATTAAATTGAGGGTGTATTCTTGTTAGGCTTATTTGTTTATGATCCCCGGACCCGCAAATATAAGCGGGTCGCAGCTTCTAATTCTATCTACTACTTGTATAAGCTGACCAAAGGAGAAAAGTTCCAGAATGGATTCTGGAACATACGCCCTCTATCTAGAAGAGGTCGTGAGAATGACACGGGAAATTTATAAACCTGAAAGTTTTTTTGTACCTGAGCGGGACAGCTGGCTTTTATCAGATGAAAGCAAAGACTGCCCCGGCGTGAAAGAATTTAAAGAAGCTACGGATTATGATGATGTTATCCGTTGGCGTGCAAATTATTTAGCAAAGTGCAGAGACTGCATCGGGCAGCCGTGGTGTTATGCATCGCAGTTTATGCAGGGAAAGAAGGCGCGGATATGAAGTATGAAAATGTTTGCTGCCGGAACTGCCGCTACATTGAGCATCACAATTTTAATGATATTTGTTTTGCTTCCGGTACTCGTATTGATGATTTGGGTTCCTGCTGCCCTTTGTTTCATCGGAAGGAGAGCGGCAGGCAGGCGGTGTTAAATGTATGACAGATACGTTTGTTTGTAGTTTAACTCCTGAGCGTTCATTTCGTTATTTTAAATTTAAACTTTCAGAGGATGACGCAAAATTTCTTAAAGAATGTCAATTATCCCAGGGAGCATTTGAAACATGTGTTGCTGAAGTTATTGATAGAATAATTCTTGAATTGCGTTTATTACATTTGGAGGATGTTGATGAAAAAAAGATATGAAATTACTTTTTTAGATGAGTTCGGTTTTCACTGTGTGGATTATCTCCGCGCTTCTTCTATGGAAAAGGCGTATGAATATCTTGATATTATTCACCCGGATTCACGGGTTATAAACATAAAAGAAGTATGAGTATTCGTGTTTTGGTTGCCTGTGAATATTCCGGTGTCGTCCGTGATGCGTTTTTAAGACGTGGAGCGCGGGCTGTATCTTGTGATTTACTCCCGTCTGAGTCTGATTTTGGCGAACATTATCAGGGTGATGTTTTGGATGTTATTGATGATGGTTGGGATATGATGATTGCTCATCCGCCCTGCACTTATCTTAGTTGTGCGGGTAATGCGTGGTTATCATCTTCCGGCAGGCAGGAAAAAAGAGCTGCGGCTTTTTCTTTTTTTATGCAGCTGGCGGAAGCAGATATAGATAAAATCTGTGTGGAAAATCCGGTAGGTTATCCTAATCTGCATTGGCGTAAGCCTGATCAGATTATTCATCCGTATTATTTCGGTGATTGTCAGCTGAAAAGAACGTGTCTTTGGCTAAAGAACTTGCCGTGTTTGGTTCCTACTATGCTTATGGTTCGCCCTCAGCCTATTTCTTTTACTCCCTCGTCTAATCATGCTCGGTATTTTACTGATAGTTGCCTTGGAAAAGACCGCGCTAAACTTCGTGCGAAGTTTTTTGTCGGCGTTGCTGAAGCGATGGCGGAGCAGTGGCTGCAGGAAGGCAGCATAACTATGCAGATGGTGGATAATACATGATTATTGAGCCAACTGCTCTCCCATATAACACCTATCTTCTAGGAAGGGGTGGCGAGGGGAAACCGTGGGTTTCCCCTAACCAAGTTTGCATCTTTGGGCAAACTTGGTTTTCTTCTTCGCAGCGGGAGCTGCGGAAGAATTGGCAGGGCGGGAGCCCTGCCTATCTTGGCTTACATAGAGCAATCCGAACTTTTCGGAGGTGCGTTTTCTGATGGGGTTTGAAACCCGTTTCCTTCCCAAGATACGGCGGTCGAACCGGTATAAAGAGTACGCGTTGATTTGTTACCGCTTTGCGCAGTATCTGGATAGAACTGAAGGTAAAACTTTTGAACTTAATGGTTTTGATACTCTGAGCTGCAAACATTCACATAAGGAAATACCTTATGTGCATAGGTTTTGTGAAGTGTATCAGAAGGCTTTGTATGCTAAATTCTCCCGTCTGGAAGAGTGGTATAAGGAAAATGAAACCCCGGTTTTTCTTTTGACTTTGACCACTGCACAGACCGGAGATATTAAAGCAGCCTTTGAGCAGCTCCGCGCGGGTTGGGAAAAGATAACTGCTAATCTGCGTAAGATCCGCAACTCACGGAACATTAAGATAGAATATCTTTATGTGTATGAGCATCACAAGAGCGGATATCCGCATATGCACGTTATTATTTTCGGAGATATTACGGATGCAGAATTTGACAGACTTAAAAGACTGTGGTCTGATAAGTATGAGATTGGTTCATATGAACACGGTCTTAATGTTTCCAAATCGAAAAAAGAAGATAAAATTTCCCATGTCCGCGCGTATATTCTGAAATATGTGCAGAAATCAATGGATTTTAAATCTATGACCGTGGGCAGATTTGTTTTTCTTGCGGTGATGTGGTCTTTTTATGACCCGTCTAAATGGGTTTGGCGTGTTCCTGATGGAGTAACTGCAACAGGCACACCGAAGTTTAAGTCATCCGGCGGCGGAGTGTTTCGGCTCTGGGGTGCGTCTCGCGCGCTCACGGGTCTTATGAAGTATCAGCCTAAGGAAATTGATGCTACAAAGACCTTTGAACAGTATGCCCGGTTCGGCGAAGATGTACCGGAAATAATTGTTGAATGGTCTAAAAAGCAGTTAAAACGCCTTGTATCGTCTTTTGCAGAACTGAAACCACCTGAGTTAAAAGTATTTTATGAATTGGGGGATTTTTATGGTTCGGATTAGTGAACGGGCTTTAAATGAGCCTGAAAAATTCTCCTAAATACTAATACATCTCATGTATAAGTATGGGTGAAACTGTAGTTATCCTGATTATTACGGGTTTGATCTGTGCGGCGGTCTGTGTCTGCTTTATGGGCTTTTTCCTTATTCGGAAAAGCTCAGAGGTGGCGCAGAAAAAAGCCGAACTTGAAAAAGACATTCTCATTGAACGCGAAAAGAACGAGCGTATTTTAGCAGTTGAAGAGCTGAAGAACGAGCGTTCCCGGCTTTCTAACGAAAAAACAGCGATTTATGCAAATCGTGATATGGTTGCTGCTCAGTTAGAAGCGGGCGTATTAGGTCAGCAGCAGGAAGAAGAAGGCGGTATTGAAGGACTCATTAAGAACATTGCTCCGCTGCTTCTCCAGAATCCTGATATTTTGAAGAATTTGAATTTAGGTAATTTGTTCACAAAAAATAATCAGGTGCCTGTTCAGGCTCCGGTTCCGTCAGGGGGTGGTGCGGTGAATCCATCTCCCGCGTCCTTTCCTGTCTCCGGATCTGGTGAAGGAGCTGCTGAGTAATCCATATATTCAGAACACTGTTGCGGAGTATTTCGGTAAAATGACATTCCGTGATAAGTGGTTGTTAATTAAACAATTCTTTCTAATGAAAAAAGGAGTCTAAAAATGGCAGGTTCTTTTAGAAATTATAGAGCAAACTATGTTAAAAACGGTCGTTATTACAGAAACCGTGCATCCTATTATGGATGGCGTGGGGCTCGCTACGCATATAATGCTGGTCGTTCTGTAGGTCGCCGTGTCCGTGCAGCTGGTCGCGGTGTCGTAAGATATCAGACTCGCGCAAATCAGGGATTCGGACCGAAGGGATTTAAGGTTTATCCGGATCTCCCGCTTGCAGGCGGTGTATTAGTCGGTATGACTAATATTGACCGTCAGATCCCCGGTGAAGTAATTCTTACCGGTGCTGCCCTTCCGATTGGTGGAAAGTATGGCAGATCTGTTAGAAATTTCTTTGGCGGTGTTATTCTTGGAGAGCTGCTCTCTAAGATTACCGGAAAGAGCATTAATTTCCCGGCAACTACAAAAACGAACAGCGTATCTCAGTTCTACGCATAAAGGACTGAAAAAAAATTAGGTGATTAAAAATGGCTGGACCTTATCATATTACTTTAGAAATGAAGAGCGGTCGCTCTGTTGATCTCTATGCAGCTGCATCCGCAGCTGTTGGTACTAATCTTCCGTGTGAAAAGCTCGGTGATGCAATTTCTACTTCTCCGGACTCTTTCGTTTGGGATATTCAGAATGACGCTATTACTGATGTATTCTTTGGCTGCAGTTCTGGCGCAGTTGAACTTATCCGTGAAGGAAATAACACAGGTGTTATTTTCCGTGCGGCACAGAATCAGGCTTCACAGGCAGGAAGAAAACTGCATAATGTTGCCTTAGTTGCTGGTGCAACTTATAGAGTAAAAGTAGTTTCTGCTATTCCGGCATAAACTTCTTTTTTGGAGGTATTACATGACTAAACATTCATTTAGACATGAAATTACTACCTTTCATTTTGCCCCCGGTAATGATCCGGTAATTGTTTTGACTTTTAACACATCAACCCTTCAATATGCGAGCATAAAGGTTCAGGGTAAGGTTAAAAAGATGAATGATGATTGTTCGGTTGGTATAGATATTACTGATGGTCAGACTTATATTATCTCGTCTGCAGATTATTACCGTCCGGGCGATGAAGGGGAAGAAGTTACCGTTCGGATGAAAAATGCATATGCTGCGGGTGAGTCCGGAGCTGTCGATGCATACGTTACGGTAGAAAAGGCGTATCGGGTGGTGGCATAATGGTTAATGTTTCTTCTGAAACTATTTCCACTTATCCTAAATTAACAGTTGTATCTGTCGGTAAGGGTGTTGAGGGTGTAACTCTCGACACTTCCGCTTTAATGACGTTTCAGAAAGAGACAGATCCGGCTGTTAAGGAAGGTAATGATAAATATAATAATTATGTTACCTGGATTACTTTTAAAGCGTGGCTGAAGGAAACATTCGGTTTAGATTTAGAAGCTGTTAAGAGCGGTGCTTCTTATATTCTGCCTAAGGCAGCCCTTGCTGTTTTAATGTGTTTGTGTATTCTGGCTGCAGGCGGTCTTGCGGTGAAGTCCTTTAAAAAGGTGGTATTTTGAGCGAAAATAAAAATTCACAAAAGAATCAGGGTTTTTTAGGAATCCTGTTTGCAGGTGGTCTTGCAGCGGCTGCTTATTATCTTTGGAAGAAAGTTAGCGGCGGTTCTGATGATGTTATTGATTCATCAGTGAATAATCCGTATCAGGATTCTATAATTGATTCTGATAATCAAAATCAGCAGAAAACTATTATTTCCGGCGGTTCTTCTGTTCCGGTTTATGAGCCATCGCAGAAGATAGTTTCTCCGGTGTCGGTAACTCCTGCGGTTACGGCTGTTAATCCGTCTTATGTAACTCCTACTGTTACGGTTGTAAATCCGGTTACTAAGTCTACTTCGGAGCCGGTTACTATTATCGGTGATAGTTCTTCAGATACTGCGGCGGGAACTTCTGCATCTGCTGCCCGGCAGTATCTGCAGGATTTACATAGTATTAATACTGTGCCTGTAACGGTCGCTTCTACGTCTGTTTATCAGGCTAATTCAGGTAAATCTGTTGATATGTCGGTTACTCCGGCGTCAGATTTGGCGGCGTATAATGCGGCTATGAATGCACGGGGTTCTGCTGTTTCCGGTGAAACTGCAGTATATGATGCTGTAAATGGTACTCGTGGTATTACTGTTACTGATGCTAACGGTAAAATTTATGAAGGCGGGCAGTCTACAGCATCGGCTAATGAAGTAAATCAGGCGGCGGCAACTCGTGCGGCGCAGGCTGCGGTTGCTGTTATTCGGAAGGAAGAAACTAAGCAGGCGGCTTATAATTCCATGGCGTCTAAGCTGGGAGTTTCGGTCAGTGATTATTCAGCTGCATCAGCTCTCGGTACTGTTACGGGTGCGAAGTCCGGGAAGGTAGTTTATAAAGATTCAAGTGGGGTAGAGCATATTTATACCCCTTCTTCTTCTTCTGGTAATTTGGGTTCTGCGGTTGTTGCGCAGGCGCAGAATAAATTATCTTCTTCGAAGTCGTTCGGTTCTTCTTCTTCGAAGTCGTCCGGTTCTGCAGTTAATTCTTTAATGAATTCTAAGTATAGTTCTGTTGTGAAAACTTCGGGCGGAAGTTCTGGTAGTTCTTCTTCGAAGTCGTCAGGTTCTGGAAGTAGTTCAAGTTCTGGTAGTAAAACTGTTCAAAATGGTTCAACGACTACGACAACTTCCCGACCGTTTTATCATTGAGGTTATATAAATGCCAGTAATTTATCAGGACGTAACGTCCGAAATTGAAAAAACTATGCCGGCTCTGCATGCATCACGTCATGCAGCTGGTGCTGCTGATGCGATAACTCCGGCTGCTATTGGTGCGGCTACTTCAGGTCATACTCATGTTCCGGCTGATATTGGAGCTGCGGCTGTTGTGCATACTCACGGCGGCAGTGATATTATCAGCGGTGTATTATCGTCTGACGTATTACCGATTGCATCCGGTGCCGCGCTTGGTGTCGTTAAGGTTGGATCCGGTCTGGGTATAACTGCAGACGGTACAATATCTGCATATGGTGAGGGTGCAGCTCATGCTGATACTCATGCTATAGGGGGTATTGACGCAATTTCCCCGGCAGATATTGGAGCTGCGAGCACATCTCATGCCGCATCGCACGCAGACGGCGGAAGCGATGAGATAAGCATAGACGCAAGTCAGATTACCGCGGGAACTATCGCAAGTGCGAGATTGCCTGCTGCGACGTGGAATACTGCCGGAGTCATTACTGCGTTGAGGTCTGCTCAGAATTTGTATGTGTCTACTACGGGCAGTGATACTACAGGGGACGGTACAAGCGCAAATCCGTTTGCTACAGTTAACAAGGCATTATCGTTAGTTTCTCCGTTTGCGTCTGAATATGCAACTGTTTATGTTGCGGCTGGTACATATACGGAAGATGTACTATGCAGATTTAAGCAGTTTGTAAACCTGAATTTTCAGGGAGATGTTACGATTAATGGCACTATGCAGTTTGTGAATTGTAATGCCGTTTCGATTACTTCGTCTAATACATCACCCCTGCATGTCCTAACTATATCTAATAGTAGTAATGTCGGCTATATTTTTGTAAATAATTGTAGGGCCATTGAGTTTTCACATTTAGAGTTACATCTGTATTCTGCTGTTAATAATTCCGGTGTTGGCATACAATCTATCGTAAACAGTGTCGTTAATTTGTATGATAATGTGGTTTTAAAAGGAAGTAGATTACGCGAGATATTACAAGTGACTCGGGGTAGTAAAGTTAGTGTTAAGACGTCTATTGAGGGTAATGGTAACTGTGGTATTGGAGTTAAGGCTGCGGGTGGTGCACTGATATTATATACAGGCGCTGTTAATTGCACTACAGAGTATTCCCGTTCAGACAGTTCGTTGATTGTTAAGTCAGGAGCAGTACAAACATGAAATTAAAGATTGATGGCGAATGTTTCGCCGATATTGAAACCGGTACTCCGGTTGAATTTGCGGTAGCAACTCGGACTACCGATACAGTACGTCTTTATGATAATTCTGTAGAAATTGCATCTTTCGGCGGTATCTCGGATATTTCCGCGTATGTTCTTGAGGGTGGTGATTGGACGTCTGCACCGCAGACGATACAGGAAATCCTTGCACAGATGCAAGCTGACAACGCTGACCGCGATGAACTCATCGCCGAACTTCTGGAGGGAGAATAAATGCCGATAACTACAAAAGGTAAACTGTATGCACGTCTTGTGCATGACGGCAAACGGGTTTACCCCTATGAAATACCGAGCGAGTTAATCCGCGATACGTACGATAGTTATACCGATTACTACCATTTTGAGCCGGAGTTAGTGCCGCCTAATGATTAATGAGGTTTTGTCATGATAGAATCTTTACCCGGTTTTGAAATATTCGCGGTTATTATAACCGCGGGTATTTTTGGTATAGTTTTAGATTTGGAGTTTAAGATTTCCAAATTAATGACTAAACAGTCGCTCTGCGCTGTTTGTCCGGTGCGTGATGGTACGACATCGCCAAATACGGAGGTAAAATAATGGATGCTGCGGTTATTGTTTTGCTCTGCGTTGTTTGTGCAGGTCTGGGCGGTTTGCTGGCGTGGCTGGTTATGCGCTTCGGTTCCGCGGCTCTGCAGAGTATTGTTCCGTATATCGTGGCGTTTGTGGCTGATGCGGTTGAAGCGTTTAAGGACGGACAACTGACGCATGCGGAAGCGCAGGCACTTATTGCACGCGGTCAGCAGATTTTAAATCAGCTGGTAAGCATTGGGCAGGCTGAAAGATGTGATGGGAAGGCGGAAGAGGTGAAGGAGTAATGTATAATTTACGTTTTCCGTCTGATGTAGAGAATATGCTGTTGGAATTAGGATATTATAAATTTAAATTTCCTCATCAAAGGAGGGGAGAACTTGTTTGTAGGGATTTTGCTAAATGGGCTATAAAACGTTCAAAATCAAGTTTAACTGATTTATTTGATTTGTTTTATGCTGTTGCTACTGAATCTGCAAATATTGTTCGGGGTTTTTGGTATCCGCTTCGCGGTGATGCTTATGGTTGTCATAATTATGAGATAACCGCCCGGGCGGCTCCCGGTTTGATGCTTAATTTGGTTCCGGTTCGTCCGTCTGGCTGTGTGTATATTCGTTTAGATGAGGTGAATTAATGTTAATTCAGGGAGATTTGGCAACTGCAAAGCATTTATCTACATTACCATTTTTTTATAGTAGTAATATTCGTGCTGCAGCTGGTGATGCATCATTAAATGTCTGTGGTGTTTGGCGTGCGTTTGAGGTACAAGCTCTGAAAGAGATAGCAAAAGGCAAATTTAGTTTAAAACGTGGTAAGGCATTTGGCGTTTGGCATGTTTGGACGTTAATAGAAAATCAAAATTTTGTATTTTTGTTTGTAAAGTCTACACGCGGCGGTAAGTCGGGTTATCATATTATTTATGAGCCTTGGCATAAGTAAGAGAAAATGTTTTTTGTTTTGAAAAACAAATTCTCTTTTATGGTAGATATTGAATTTTAATTCGTTCTTTTTATTATCTTTCAGTGCAAATATTTATTTGCTAATAACGCTATACTATGAAATATGAAAAATGTAAAGACCTCTGTTGATGAGAACGGCATTCTTACCATCAAGATTGACCTGAACAAAGAATTCGGTCCGTCCAAGTCCGGAAAGACCATCACTATCGGTTCCACCCTCGGAAACAAACCGGTTTCCCGCAAGTACCCCGAAATCAGAGTCGGTGTAAACGTCTACAAGAAAAACGATAAGGCGGAATAAATTAATTCCCTCCTTATTCGTCACTCTTTTCAAAAAATTCCAGTTATGCGTCCGTATATTATTATTAATGCGGCAATGAGTCTTGACGGCAAACTTGCCACACGCATGCGCAGACAGACCAAAATTTCAGGTCCTGAAGACTTCGCACGTGTCGACCGGCTTCGTGCAGAATGTGATGCAGTTATGGTTGGAATCGGAACGGTTTTTTCCGATGACCCCTCGCTTCGTCTGAAAAATGAAGACCTTGAATCCGCGCGCGCGGCCGAGGGAAAAGACCTGCACCCTATGCGCGTTGTCATTGACTCAAAGGCACGGATGCCTGCAGATTCAGATATGTTCAAAAAGGGAAAAGGAAAAGTTGTCATTATCACCTGCGAAAATGCAGATGAAAAGGCGTGTGTCAATCTTAGTTCCCGCGCAACCGTACTGAAGGCAGGGTGCGGCAAAGTCGACCTGGCGCTTGCAATGGAAAAACTGGGAGAACTGGGCGTAAAAAAACTCATGGTCGAAGGTGGCGCAACACTTCTCTGGTCAATGATGAGCGAGCGCCTCTTTGACGAAATCAGAATTTATGTAGGTGCTTTGATAATCGGAGGGCGGGATGCTCCCACATTTGCAGACGGCGAAGGATTTGTCAACCCCGAGGATTTCACACGTCTGACCTTAAAGAGCGCAGAAAAAATTGATGACGGTATTCTGCTTACCTGGATGAAAAAGTAAATACTGATATCAAATCAGAATAAAAACTGTTTAGATGACTGGGGAGAAAAAAAGCGTACCGGCGAAAACGGTTGAGATTGCACGCAATATTGCATATCTCTTGGGCCCTCTTGCAGGATTCGGGCTTCTAATTATATTCCTCCTCATACTCTTTCCACCGCTTCCGGGTGAGGTGCCGCCCGGCATGCAGTGGATTGTTCTCGTTCTCCTGATATGTGCTTATATTGTCCCGCCTTTCGGAAAGGAAACAATTATTCCCGCCATGCTTTTCGGCGAAAACATCCAGCATCTGCTTGCTGACGTTTTCCACTTAAGCATTGATACTTCGTCAATTTCCGGCTATCCGATATGGGTAATTCTTCTGTGCATTGTTGGGATTGATATTTTAGTATCAGCATTTATTACGCTGAACTTCGGTCTGCTTTTAAAAATCCCGGTGGTCGGCCCGTGGCTTCGTTGGATTATGCGCTCTGCACAAAAAGTAATGGAAAAACGCCCGTGGATTGAGAGTCTGTCAAGCGCAGGGCTTCTTATTTTCATGTATATTCCACTACAAGGCTCCGGCGCTATGACGACATCAGTAATCGCACGGCTATTGGGGTACAAACCGGTTCATGCAATCGGTCTTGTAGCTTTGGGAAGCATTCTATCTTCAATCACGGTGATTTTCGGGTTTTCGATTATTATCGAAACATGGAAGATCAATCCGCTGTTCGGTATTTTAGTGGCATTGGCAATACTTGGGGCAATTATCATTATTGCATATTTCTGGAACAGATTTACTCGGAGATTCCTCAAGCCTGAAAACTTATAACCGATTTTTCAAACCATATCCAGTAAAATAGAAGAAAATTGAAGAATAATTATTTGTAGCCGGTTTCATGTACCCATGCATTGGATACATTGGTAATTTCAGCCATAATTCTGCCAAATTCTTCCGGACTTTCGCGTTCTTTTTTGCTAAGCCATACCTGCATAACAAGGAAATGAGTGTAATTCAGGTACTTGAGATACTCAGTTGGAATGCCGGAATGCTTTTCTATTTCGATTAATTTTTTGTTGGTAGTATGGAAACCGTTCCAGAGAAGGTCACGTACTTCCTGCTGAAAATGTACGCTGCCGTTTTTACCAAGGAGTACCTGGGCAGGCCGAAGGTTCTTTTCAAAATAGGTGAAGAGTGCAAGTACTTTGGCATTTGCAGATTCACGGTTGTTTCCGGGATATTTTGCAGAGACAACAGCTTTAATTTCATCCTTCATCTGCATTTCAATAGCTGTGAGAAGATCATGTTTGGTAGTGTAATGTTTGTAAAAAGTTGCTCTTCCGGTTCCGGCTTCTTCTGCAATGTCTTTTATGGTAATCGAATCAAAGCCGTTTCTGTCTATCAGTTCTAATAGTGCGCTGCGTAGTTTTGCTTCTGCGTTTATATATCTTCTGTCTGATTTGTTAGTTTCATGCATACTATCATTCTCAGTGGGTGGAAAGATTAGTTTACTATATGTCTATTAGTCAAGGTTAATAAATATTGCGGAGTTGGCAAATAAAATTGAACAGTTCTGCCCTGAAATTGAACAAAAAGGAAGAAATGTCCTTTTTTAAAAAAAAGAGTAATCAGATATATTCCCCTAAATCCATTTCACGGGTAATTACTGCATCGCAGAATGCACAACGGTAACCGCGCGGATGAGTAACAAATTTCGTTTCCACCGGTTCTTTGGTGTTTGTTATACAGTTTGGATTCGGACAGGTGATAACCCCGCAGATTTCCTGCGGGATTTCAACCGCTTTTTTCTCAACAATTTTGAAATCACGTACGATACTTATAGTTGCATCCGGAGCAATAAGAGCTATTCTGTCCACTTCTTCCTTGGATAACTCGCGGTCTTCAATTTTTACCAGGTCTTTTCTTCCGCCGCGTGAACTGGTTACATTGCAGGCAAGAGTGAAACGGGTCAGGACACCCTGCTGCAGTCCCAATATACGCAGTACAACCATTCCCTGTCCAGGAGTGATATGATCGATTACCGTACCGCTCTTAATCGGAGAAATTACAATTCCCTGTGAAATATCAAGATGTTTCATTGGTTCATCACCTCATTTAACATTGCCATACGTACAGGAATACCATTATGAGCCTGTTCAAAGTATTTGGCGCAGGGCAGGGCGTCAACACCCGGGTCGATTTCACCTACACGCGGCAGCGGATGAAGAACAATCATGCCGGGTTTTGCCATTTCAAGAAGTTTTGGTGTCACGCGGTATGTGGCATTGTAATTAGCAAATGCAACCGGATCAGGAAGGCGTTCACGCTGCAGGCGGGTAACGTATAACACATCGAGTTCCGGCAGGATTTCCTCGATTTTTTCATGATAGATAAGTTCAATTCCTTCTTCAGATAAATCTTCCCGCAGGTTTTTCGGGAAATCAAGTCCTTCTGGGGCTATTGTATGGATTCTGATATGGTTGTATTTGGAAAGGGCGAATGCAAGCGAGTGAACGGTGCGGCCATAGCGAAGGTCGCCAAGCATTCCGATATCGATATTTTCCAGAGGCATGGATTCACGAATGGTATAGAGGTCAAGAAGAGTCTGGGACGGATGCTGTCCTGCGCCGTCGCCGCCGTTAATTACAGGAACAGTGGCAACCTGGCTTGCAAGACGGGCGGCGCCTTCTTTTGGATGGCGCAGTACAATAGCGTCTGCATAACCTGATGTAACACGTATAGTATCAGATAAGGTTTCACCTTTAGATATAGATGATGCCTCAACCGAGCCGAGATTTAATACTCCGCCACCCAGGCGCATCATTGCAGAAGAGAAGGACATACGGGTTCTGGTACTTGGTTCAAAAAAGAGGACGGCAAGAATTTTTCCGTCAAGTTCGTGACCGGTGAAATTTCCATGGTCAAATTTTTCGGCAACGGATAGAATATGGTCTATTTCCTCGCGTTCCATATCGCGGACCGAGAGAATATTTTTTTGCTGCAGTGTCATGAAGATGCCTCAGATACTGTATTATTACTGGGTTGCCAAAGGATAAATACCCAGCGTAAAAAAAGGAGGTATTAAACTTTATGAAGTTTAATCGGGATATCTATGTTTGCCATGGAATTGTCGGTAAGTCCGTTCTGGTACGGATTGAACACAATGTTAATGAATGTTCCGTCACAGGTAAAATCAAGTTGTGAACCATCATCAGTTGTTCCGGTAAACTTATTGTTTCCTTTGTATTCCCAGTAAACATTGATATTGAATAAAATCGGTTCATCCATTGTCGGAACGTCTTTAACAGTGCCCCAGAACGTTGCTGTGAAATCGTCTTTAGCATCTCCATTGAATTCGGCCGGCATGGAAATTGGGAAAAAGCCTACTTTAACTGTAATAGGGTCATTTCCATACCATTTTCCGGCAATAAGGCTGATGCCTTCTTTCTGCAACTGAGTTAATTCCCCTCCTTTTACAGGAGTCTGTTTTACTACTGGATTTACAACCATTACAGAAGTTGATGCGGGAGATATCCCCTGATTTCCGGAGTCTGTAGTAATGCTAACCATTCCTGTACCGACTGCGACAATTCCAGCAATAATTACTGCTGCAAGAACACAGACAGCAACAATAACTATAGTCATTCCTTTTGACATAGAAGTAATATAGGTTTGACAAGCGTAAAAAAATACCGGAGATAAAAATAAGAGTATTATTGTTTGTATAATTCAATAGGTATTTCCATATCCGGATAAGTACTTGCCAGATGTTTTTTCGGGTTGACAGTCATAGTCATTTTCATTCCGTCGCAGGTAAATGGAATAACGGAACCGTCGCCTGTTTTTGCAATAAAGTTATGACTGCCGGTATATTCCCATGTTACTGGAAGAGTGAAAGTATTGCTATTATTGCCATATGTTACCAAGCCGTTTATTACTGCAGTGAAATCCTTATTACAGACAGCATCAAAGGTTCCAGAAGCAACAAACATAATATTTTTTGTGCCGTGCCAGTTTCCCGCAAGCAGATTAATTCCTTCTATCTGCAAAACGGAAAGTGTGGGCTCCAGAATCGTGGTTGGAACCAGAGTTTCGACTGATGTGAGAATAATGGTAGATTCCGGAGTTGCAACACAAGTAGGAATTACAGACAGGCTGATAGCAGGAGGAATAATATCAGTCGGTTTGACAGTCAGAGGCATTTCTGTCTGAACCGGCCATGGGCTGCCAAGTGATGAAGAGCCGGATGAAGTCTGCACTACATTTGGAAGTATTGCAGCAGCACCTTCTGGCGCAAGGTTAGTTTGTCCTGTTTCCTGAGAAACAGTGCCGGCATTTGTCGATGAATTATTGATTCCAACAAGCGAAACCGCCCCTATGATGCAAATGGCTGCGGCTGCAATGCATATACATGCGCAAATAACAGGCACAGGTATTTTGTTTGTCATGATTATACTATAGGTCGGACCGGTTAAAAAAGAAGTCTATTTGTATGGCTTTGCCCAAAAATTAAAGTTTGCCCAAAAATGTTGAGTTGCCCAAATATCATTTTGCCCAAAAAATTAAATTTTAATTTGAATTTTCGTAGGCAAGTTTTTGGGCAAAGTTGAATTTTTGGGCAAAGCCTATTTGTATAAAGTAATAGTAATGTCCTGATTAAAAGCACTTGGCATCAGTCCGAGTCGATATGCATTTACCACTGCCTGAACCTGCGTCCCGGCAGAATTTAACATAAATCCCATCTGATATTTTTCATAACATCCTATGTAATTTCCCCCGCCTGAATCTTTCCAGGTAAACCGCTCATCAAAATTATAGTCGTTCCCAAGAGCATGGACCTGACCAACCGCAGTGCCGGAATAATCATCTAAAAAAGTTACCTGGATTTTTCCGGAGGCAAGAAACGGAATATTTTTTGAGCCATGCCAGGTACCCAGTATTTTATCAGCAGTCATTCCAGACAGATTGGTGATAATGGAATAAATTCATGCGTATTTGTTGCACATATTACTCAAAACAACATATAGCATCATTTGGTTTATTTACAATAGATAGATATAATTTCAAGTGAAACTTGATACCCATACAGGAAAAAAAAATAGTTTTTATTCCCCTGATGAAAGAGGGAAATACTGCTGATAGGTCTTGCGACGTTCGTCAAGATCAGTGTGGATATATATTTCAGTAGTCTGAATCGAGTTATGTCCGAGATTTTCCTGCACAACACGAAGATTATGCGAGCGTTTGTAAAGCTCACTCGCATAGCTATGGCGAATTTTATGCGGCGTAATCCCAGGGGGCGCATAAAGATTAAAAATATGTTGTACTGTGCGGGGAGATATCGCATTCCCGCCGCGACCCTGGAAAACAGGACCTTTTTCAACACCTGCCAGATGCTCTTTAATGCGTGAAAGCGTCTCAGAATCACAGAAAACAAACCGAATTTTTCCCCCTTTACCGCGAACACGTATCGTACCTTCATCATAATTAATATGCTCGGCAAAAAGCCCGCATACTTCCGAAACACGCATTCCTGTCGCATATATTGTCCTGATTAAAAGCGCATCGCGAGGATTTTCAAGACGGTTGATAAATTTCATGACCTCCTTGTGCTGCAGATATTTCAGTTCCCGGTCTTTTATTTTCGGGCGGTCAACCTTATCCATAGGGTTAACAACTACCATGTCCTGCGAAACAAGGTATTTGTAATACGAGGAAAGAGCTGAATCATATTGATGAATACTTGCAGCAGAGAGGTGACGTTCATTTCTGACCATAGTCAGAAAATCACCAATCTCATACGTATCTGCGTCAATTTCGGAAACTATGCCGTATTTGAAAAGATCATCTAGTCTTTCCGGCGGGACCCCAGAGGTTTCATCAAGGCAGGATTTGTATTGTGCGAAGAGTTTTATTATGCGTTCGTATGCTTCGATTGTATTTTCTGAATAATTTTTGTTTTGGAGATTGCTGATGTAACGTGGGATCCAAATGTTGAACGTACGTTTTGGAGCTGCCATCGTTTGTTATTATTTCATTTGTCGCTTCAGGTATTAATAATTGCGCATAATATGTATTATGCGCAATAATCCAGAGGTTTTTTACAATCACAAATAGCCATGAAATAAGGTTTATTTTAGAAATTGACGAATTTTTAAAGGATTTCTATTATTACACAAATTTAGATATATTTTTGCGCAATTTTTGCAGAGGTCAGCAAACCCGCACCATAATCCCAAGGTGCCGCAAATCCATATTGCGATTTTAAGCCATGATTATTTTCAGATATGTAAACATATTACTCGAAAGGAAATAATCAATCTATGGTCCGATATGAAGGGCTTTTTTTCCGACACCCTGAATGAAAATAGCACAGAAAATTCGTAACTGAATATTTTTTTCAGCAGCAGAAAAAAAATCAGTGATGATAAATAGAGGGAGAAGAGAGAAGGGAGACACAGTGCAGGTTTCCAAAACACCGACTGATTCAGAAGCATGAGGAAATTGAAGAGGAAAAATAGTTTACTTTTAGATTATGACTATTTTCCATACAGAAAGCTGAAGGCATATATGAAATTGAAGACGTCACGTTCGCGCCGCGACGCGAAATTTACTAAATCGCTCACTAATCACCAGTTTTCAACTTTCTCAACCCCATGGTCGCAGGCTCTCGCGGAGAAAAACCACGAAAATAAAATCTTTCACGAAAACACTCTACCGAAACAACACCAGAATTCTCATGATTTTCTCCCGCAAAAATTCCGACAAAACTGCAGATGAGATAAAATACAATGACTGGGGAAAATAAAATAAAGACTGCATACAGCATGCAGCAAAATTGTATTGAACCTGCACACGAATTCATCAGATAAAACCCACATCAAGCCATGAAAGCAGAATCCACAACTATTCATATTCACTACCATCCGTGACTGCAAAAGAAACAAAAATCCAGACATTCCGGTAAATATGATAGAATTAATCACCCCTACAAGCATCTTATGAAAATCGGCCGACATAAAACACCAACAAGGAAAAATCCAGAACTTATCGCAATAAATAAGAATGCAAAACATAAACAGGAGACTAAAATTATTATCCAATAACAACCACCAGTTACAAATCAGAAACAGAAGGAAACTGAAACGGATTTAAATTTCACTGAGAAAAAAGACCTACATCCCACATTTTTACGAATACAATGCAATACACGCCAAACAGCACCATGCTCTGTCCCACCCACCCATTTGCCCCCCCCCCCAAAAAAATATCACTAGGTCTTTCCGCAGTACAAATTCCTGAGAAAAAACAAACACCACTGCACACATTACCCACAAAAACCAGCACTGAGATACATTTCCACTCGCAACACAATTGAAACTAAAAATTTTCCACTACAAATAAACTACATAATGCTATATTAAAAAGTGATTGAGAATGCCCCCTGCAAACCTAAAAATATCATAGAAACCCATTATATATTATACATGGAAGAACACAATACACCGGAAGAAAACAAACCAGAAGAAAACATACGGGAAGGAACAACAGAACAGCCGATAGAAGAGCAGGCGCCTGCTGAAGACCAGGAGCCGGTAGAAATGACCATGGATGAACCAGCATCAAAACCAATTGAATACCTTGAAGAAGACCGCTCGGAAGAAATCAGCAAATACACCAAATTCAAAAAAGTAAACGGAGAAACCTACCGCAAAGTAAATGTCTTCCTCCGCAAACGAACTTACATCACCGCACGCGAATGGGCAATCGCCAGACTCTGTTCAGACTTCAAAACACCCTATGGCGCAGAAATGACCTTTATCGGCCAACACCTCCCCGAACTCTGCCCATTTATGGAAGAAACCTATACCCCCCAGGCAGTAAATCAGGCCCGTACCGCATTCAAACGAAAAGTTCGCAAATCCGGAGCAACATTTTTCTACGGCGCGATGTGCGGATTTTTCACCATGGACGAACTCGATGACATCTTATTCGAATCATCCGAAATTGCAAAATTCCTGCTTGAAATAGAAGGAACATCTCTTGACATTGATGAAGAAATTGATATCGAAGACAAAATCAGCGAAATTATGCGCAAAGTCGGAGAATCAGCAAACCTCATTCTCAAAAACCGTCAGAACCCCGCATCAGATGACAATGAAGAAGACGAAGATGAGGAGGAGGAATTTGAAGATGAAGAAATCAAAACTTCATCAAAGGAAGCAGCGGATTTACCAAATCCGAATCAATAACTTTTTTTAACGCCTTTTCATCTGCAAACGGCATTTTTGCAATAACCTTCGGCAGAACCTTTTTCGAAATGCCCGGAACCCATTTAAGCATGGTATGAGACATTTCATTAAACCGAATCGGCATCCGCAAAGCAGTTACCGACCGTGCACCGTACGAAACAACAGCACAGTCAAGAATCATCCCTACTGCTATATTTTCCGGAATACCGACCAGAATCGGATACGTACCCATCTGACGCCCGAATGAAACCGCACCGGAAACCTCAATCTGTACATCCTTTAACACTGTACCAACAGGAAATACACGCTCAAGCATCGGCACATCAAAACTACTCCGCACCGATTCCTTAAAACTCTGAAACAGTTTGTCATGCAACCCAAGCATATTATTTTCATACGCCCGCGTGCCTTCAAAAGGCATCAACTGACGGATATTTACCCGTCTTACAAGAAGCCCTGCATCGAAGATACGTTTCAGAAACGCCTTGTTTATTTCAAATGTTTCGGGCGACTCACCCGCAAGACCTGAAATAAAATTCAGACCCGGCAGAAGTTCAGGAATTCCATCACGACGAGCTGCCCCCACTTCATTTACAATTTCAACCGCCGAAAAAATCTCATCAGGACTGCCCTTCAGATTATTTGCTGCAATTACCGCAGGGTCTGCCGATTCCACACCAAATGCAGCAATATCGCCCGCCGTATGACCATCAATAATCGCACAAAGTGCATCACGTGCCGCATCTGGATGGTGCGCAATTGTTCCCGGATTTACATTATCAATATGCAGCGTTTTCAAACCCAGCGCCGCACTGCGGATTTCAGAAAATAATTTCCGCAGAACATCCCCGTCAGGCTTTGGAAACTCCCCGCCTGATACCCCATAGGAGATAAGGTCCGGCTGACGACCAAGCCTGAAATGGACTGCACCTGCTGCACTAAGAGCTTTTACCTCGGCGGAAATTCCTGAAATTCCTCTCTGACGTGGCATTCCGTAAAACGGCTCCGTACAAAACGAACAGCCGCCGGTTACACACCGGTTACAACCGCGTGCAGTCTCAAGTTCCAGCATTACATGCGGAAACATCGGATGTTTTTTAATGATATCAGCACCAAATACTACCCATCGGTCAAAATCACTGTACGAAAGAATCCCTTGCGGCTCACCACCGCAAAGATATGAATCAAGCGCTGCAGCAGGCTCTCCAGGAAGCATAAACGACCAGCCGGGCACATCATTTTTCACCGCTTTTGCCCCGCCTTCAGGAGAATAGCCAAAAGAAATCGGACCACCCAAAAATGAAGTAGTTTTTCCCTTCAACTGAAATCCTATCTGCTGCAGTTCTGATATTGTTGCAGGCGTTCCGGAAAGATACTTACCAGGCACCGTAACACCTGCAATCATTACCACATATTTGTAATCACGAAGCTGTGTTACCAAAAGCGGATTTTTACGCAGTTCATCAACTGTTACATAATCAGCATCAAATCCATGCTCTTTCAGCACACCCGCACATGTTCTGATATACGGCGAAATATACGGAGGAACCCCAAGACATGCAGGCTCATCCACATACCCGTCTAAAATAATTGCATCAGACGTCATGTCCGGCAAGTTTCAAAAGTCGGCGTGCAATCATTAATTTACCATGCTTAACAGGGTCAACTGAAGTATCATCAAGATCAAATCCAATGAGTGAAACCGAAGCCGCCCCGAGACTGTGGGCAATGAAAACCGCACGGTCCCCGTCAGAAAAACCGCCCCAGTTATGTACATTATGCAAAGGCGTGCTCTGCGTTGTCCCGACAATTTTTCCTCTGACCTGCGGCACCCATGATTTCACAAGCGGAATATTGTCCCCATGCGCATGCAAAACAAGAATGGTACCATACTCATTCATCTCAAGAAAATCAGAATCCATCCCGTCAATATCAGAAACTACTGCATCAGGTCTGTGCCCTGCCTTATACAAAATAGAGGAGGCTGCATCAGCGCTGATAAGCACTTTGCCGGAAAAATCAGTCTTTGCAATATCCTGCTTTAATGACGGAGCATTACCTGCTACAATGCAGTCCTGTCCTTTAATCAACAGCTCAAGCGCTGCAATGTCATCACGCTTGAGAAGACCCGAAAGTATTTCGGCTGCTCTTTCATCATCCTCACGGGAAAAACCGAAAAAATCCAGAATCCTTATGTAGTAAGGTTCCCACTCTTCAGGTTTCATTTCCTTCTTCATCCACAATACCAACCATCTTCATAAAGTTGGCAAGAATCGGATCAATCACCATGGATAATAGTTCTGCCTTGTCCTTAACCAGTGAAAATGCATTAAGCGGAATAGATAATGCAGCCATAGTTGCATGACCTCCTGCTGATGCTCCGGGAACAACCGAAAAGGCCTCATGCATAACATCACCGATATGCAGTCTGATATCCTTGTTTCTTGCAGAAAGAACAATGGAAGTATCAGTAATTCCATAAACCATTGCCGTACTGACACCTTCAAGTGATAAAAGAAGGTCAGCTGCCTGAGGTATTGCATCACGATTTCTTACATAGCCAACATTAGAGAATAGATAACCGTGTTTAATCTCACGATGAGTAATTGCATCCCCTAAAACATCAAGCGTCTCCTGCGCCATAGACGGAGACATGATAATCTCAAGAAGACTGCGATCGGCGAGCGGAAGAAGGAATGCGGCATTATGCAAATCCTGCGGACTGACATTGCGCTGGAATTCTTTTGTATCTGCACGAATACCGTAGAAAAGAGCGGTTGCAACCTTGGTGTCAAATGGAAGATACAACTCCTGCAGATACTGAGTAAGAATAGAGGCAGTCGCACCTGCATCCGGATTTGATTCAAGGAAGTCTGGCTGGTTGATTCTAACAAGACTTTCTGTGCTGTGGTGGTCGATAATGATATTTATCTTTGTATCAGGGGGTAAGTCATTGTTGATTCCCGGACCTGCACAATCAACAAGTGCAAGGTAATCACACTGCTTGAGAATTTCAGGAGTGAGATGTTCCATCTGGATTTCAAGAAGGTTTACGAATGCGCGGTTTTCCTGATGACCTACATTTCCTTCATACAAAATACGAGACTGAAGTTTGCCTGCTGATGCATCACTTGCAATAACTGAAAGCGCCATTGCACTAGAAATTGCATCCGGATCCGGATTTTTATGCGTGATGATGCCAAGAGTTCCCGACCATGAGGATAAAAGACTGTAAAGTTTCTGCGCGTTGCGAGAGGCAACAAGGTTGAGCATGTGGTTTACGGCTGATTTTGCAACCACCTGCTGCGGATATAAGACTACATCTGCACCATTGTCTGCAAGCTGATCAGTTGATAACAGGTCTGTTGCACGGGCAATGATATTTGCCGTCGGGAAGTATTTTCTGATATTTAAGACAGCTGCAAGGTTTGCTTCCTTTGAGGGGGAAAGGACGAAGAATACTTCCGGGTCGGGAAGGGATTTTATTATGTTTTCATCAGCAATATTGCCGACAATGGCCTGTCTTCTGTGGTCCAGAAGGTCACTGACACGTTTTTCATCACGGTCGACTATTATGAGGTTGTCGCCGGATTCCTGCAGTTCTTCTATTACGTTATTCCCTATACTTCCGCAGCTGAGCAGGGCGTACTTTACTTTTTTATTATTTTTCGCCGGCTGAGCTGGAATATTTTCTATATCAGGCATGTACATACTGATTTGGATTGTAGCATATTAAGATATAGGTAAATCAGAGGATTAGAAAACTTCGTATCGTTAAGTATAAATACAGACACATCCTATCTAATTAGGTCAAAAGACACAGACTTGGGCCCGTGGCTTAGTCAGGTATAGCGTCGGACTCTTAATCCGAACGTCGGGGGTTCAAACCCCTCCGGGCCCGCTTATTTTCACAGATTATTTACAAACTCCTTAAACCGCAAGTAAGTTATTTTCTAAAATCAAATAACTACTTATTCAATGCCAGCAATCATTTACGAATCAAATACCGGCTTTACCCGCCGCTACGCCGAACTCTTATCCGAAAAAACCGACTACGAATTATACCACATCCGAAAAGGAATCGAAGAACTCCCCAAAAGTACCGAAGTCTTTTTCCTCGGCTGGATATGCGGCGGAAAAATCGAAGGACTGAAACTCGCACAGAAATATTTCACCATAGCAGGATGTGCAGCAGTCGGTGCAAGTACACCCTCACCCCAAAACACCGCCCAGATAATCAGAACAAACAAAATAACAGCTCCCTTCTTCTACCTGAGAGGCGGCGTAGCACCGGAAAAACTCACACCCATTAAACGCAAACTGCTCGAAATGATTTCAAAACAACTGGAACGCGACCCGCGCTCAACACAGGAAAACTGGGACCTTGCAGACACCCTCCGCTTCGGCGGCGACTTCGTAAAAGAAGAAAACCTTGCAGAAATACTTGCCTGGTTTGAAACACAGAAATAAAAAAAATATATTGTAGTATCCTGAAATTAGTTCACAAATTTTTGGTATAAATACTCAGAATTT
>DALTWF010000013.1 GCA_029987235.1 Methanocorpusculum sp.
TTTTTCAAAGCCTTTTTTCTGCTAAAGTATATCCCCTTACCCGACCAATAGTATAGCACTATGGAACACAAGTGCTGTAATACACCCGTGAAACAGTTCATTCCGCGCGGAGGAATGACCGTAAACGAAATGATAATGGAAATGGGCAATGCAGGGGCATACAATGGAGGAACACTGTATCATGCGGTTGACGTCTATGAAAAGATGCTCTCCGACCCAGATATGACCAAATTCTTCGGACTTGCGGGAGCTATGGTTCCAGCCGGCATGGGTGGAATTGTTTCAACCCTCATGGAAAAAGGTCATATTGATATTCTCACTTCGACCGGTGCAAACCTCACTCATGATGTAATTGAAGCAATCGGATGCCATCACTATCATGGAAAAGCCGAATCCGACGACCTTGAACTCCGCAAGGAAGGCGTAAACAGAATTTACGATGTCTACCTCCCAAACGAAGCATACGAAGAACTGGAAGATTTCATTCAGGAAGTCTACACAAGCCTTCCGGAGCAGCCCGTTACCATAAGCCAGCTGCTGCGGACCATCGGTGAAAATCTTGACACCGGTATTTTAGCTACCGCAGCCAGAAACGATATTCCGGTCTACTGCCCGGCGTTCCAGGATTCCGTGCTCGGTCTTCAGTACTGGATGTATTCACAGTTCCACAAAAAGACCATCTTAAATGCAATCGGCGATATGCAGCACCTTCTTGATACTGCATTCAATGTGAAAAAGGCAGGAGCGGTTCTCGTGGGTGGCGGAGTTCCGAAGAACTTCACTCTTCAGACAATGCTCATGACCGAAAACGCATTTACGTATGTTATTCAGCTGACCGGCGACCGTCCGGACTTAGGCGGTCTTTCCGGTGCAACACTTGATGAGGCAAAGTCTTGGGGTAAGATTGGCGAGGGTGGAACCGGTGTCACAGTTTATGGTGATGCAACAATTACGCTGCCTATTCTTGCGTGTGCAACTCTTGAACGGCTTGAGGGAAAATAAATGGCTGACCTGATTTTAGCACTTGATGTCAAAGGCCGCGACCAGGCCTTAACTGTTGCGGAAAAATGCTCCGGAGAACTTGATGCGATTAAAATCGGCTACCCGCTTGTGCTTTCCGCAGGCCTTGGTATCGTAAAGGACCTTGCCAAATTCGGCATGCCGATTATTGCCGATTTTAAGGTCGCCGATATTCCGAACACAAACAAACTCATCTGCGACGAGGTTTTCAGTGCGGGATGTTCGGGCATCATCACTCATGCATTCTGCGGTCATGATTCCCTGAAAGCCATTGTTGACGGGGCTCACTCATACGGGGGTCAGGCACTGGTTGTATGCGAAATGAGCCATCCCGGAGCACTTGATTTCCTTTGCGGCGCCAATGCAGAAAAAATGGCACACATGGCAAAAGAGGCGGGGGCGGATGGAATTATCGCGCCCGCAACGCGGCCTGAGCGCACTGCGGTGCTTCGTGAAATTATCGGGTGCGGCATGAAAATCTGTTCGCCGGGTGTCGGTGCCCAGGGTGCTCAGCCGGAAGATGTCAAGAAGTACGTGGATGGAATCATTGTCGGCCGTGCGATTTACGAGGCGGCTGACCCGAAGAAGTCCGCAGCAGAATTCCGCGTCCGCTGCAGATAATTTGTCAGACATTTGTCTGACTTAAGTATATATACGTTCGAAAGCAAATATATCATCACTTATGGGAAGCGAAATCTACCAGGCACAGGTGATTAAGGCGTTCTTCGAGACTCTTACCGGTACCGACAGGAGTCTTATGCGCATCAAGATGTGTGTTGTTTCGCTTGCCAAACTCCGGGGAGAGTCTCCGGAGAAGTTTTCTTTCCTGATGGAGCAGCTCCAGAAGAGTTATGAAAAGAAGACTATTTCCATGGATATTATAGATTATATGGCGGATGCGGCAAACAGTCTTGAGTCATGGCAGTCGCAGACGGCTTTCGGTGTCACGAGTCCGGTTAAGGCGGATGACTTTAACGGGTTCTCGCTTGATTCCCTGTAACTTTTTTAGATGATTGAAGAAGTTCTTGCAGAAATTTCTGATTTTCTGTGGATTCCTGCGTTTGTTCTGCTGGTCGGGTTCGGCTGTTTTGCACTGGTGAAACTGCTTGCCGGGAAAAAACAGAAGTAAGGGGTCGGTGGGGAAACTTACATTTTTGTGCAGTTTGCCACCGGATATTGTCTATAGATTATCTTCTCATTATAAGTATAGCCGCAGCACAAAGGCCTGCAAGAACTCCGAATACCGGGGCGGGTGAAGCAGGTGTTTTGGCAGCAGGTTTTGCACAGGCCCCGTTGCCGACGGTAATTCTTCCCTGCGGTTTTTCATACTGCCCGCCCACAACACCCTTCAGTTCTTCCTGGATGTAGTCACATACGGCATCATCAAGCAGAACCCCGGTGTCTTTGAACTGTAGTCCGGAAAAGACTGCATATTTGTCTCCGCCTGATGCAATGAAATTATTTGTTGCGACTATGTAGGTTTTGTCCGCATCAAAGGGCTTTCCACCGACAGATTCAATTGAAACACGGTTGATTTCTCCTTCTTTGTACTCTTTTGACGTGTCAATACAGTACACCATGCCCGAAACCTGTGCAAATCCTCCTTCGGGTTCCGGTGTTGTCGCGGAATTTGCTTCAAGCGCTTCAAGCAGGGTTTTTCCCGGGATTTCTACTGTTACAAGTGTATTGGAAAACGGCAGTACATTAAATATGTCTTTGCGGGTAATGTCACCGGTCTGAACAGATGTACGAAGAGATCCGCCGTTTATCAGTGCAATATCCGGGGTGCAGCCGGTTTTTTCTGCTTTCCGGAACATTGCATCGCTGACAAGGTCACCTAAATTGGTTTCATTCGTACGACCCCCGGGGCTTTTTTCGCCGTTAAGATAGACTTTTGTTTCGCCGATTTTGTTTCCGTAAACAGTGTCAGCAACATCAGTATATTCTTTAATCTGTGCCGTTATCTCCACGTCTTTTTTGTCATAGTCAGTTATAAGGGAGGCGTTGAGTTTTCCGTCTTTCATCCTGACCACTCCGATGTGTTCCAGATTGCATCCGGTACTCACAATAAGTGTGTTTCCGACCTCTTTTCCGTTTTCAAGCACAGTGTGGCTGTGTCCGTCGATAAGTAAATCGATGCCGGTTACTTTTTCTGCAAGGTCGCAAGACCTGTCCGGTTTTGCGAATTCATCAAGTCCCAGATGCGCAAGGCAGATAATGATGTCGCATCCTGCTTTTTTCAGGGTGTCTACTTCGTTTTGTGCAATTTCATAGAGTTTTTCACCTTCTGCAAAGGTGAGCCCTTCTGTATTTGCCGGCATGGATTGTGTTTTGGTTTCAGGAGTTGTTAAGCCGAATATGCCTAGTTTCAGATTGTCTGTTTCAAGAATGAGTCTGTCCTGAAATACGGGTTTTCCTGTGTCTTCAAAGAAGATGTTTGCAGCAAGGATGGGGAATTCGGTTTCATTTTTTATATTGAGGAGTTGTTCTGTGCCGAAGTCAAAGTCATGGTTTCCGGCGCATGCCGCCTGATAACCAAGTCTATTCATGAGGGTTACAGCAGACTCGCCTTTGAATATATTGTCCTGGGCGGTTCCCTGGAAGGCGTCTCCTGCGTCCAGAAGGATTACGTTGTCGCCTGCGTTTTTCAGGTCCTGAATGTAGGCGGAAAGTCCGTCGTAGCCGATTGAATCGGTAAAATGACCGTGTACGTCGTTTGTATGGATAATTACTGTGTCTGCTGCTGCAGGGCAGGCAAACAGCAGGAGGATAAGTGCGGTTATGAAGAGGGGTGTGAGGGGTTTTTGCATATGATATGATTGATTTTATTTTATTTATTTGTGCTGTTGTTTTTTGTGTGCTGAATGATGCGGTCGGGTTATTTTTGCGGGTGAAAAAAGTCACTGACTTTTTTCCGCGGCAAAAAATAGTCGCCCCCGCGTTTCAATCCTCAATAATACTTCTCAATGCCCCCGAACCCCCGAATCAATTTCCCCTCACGCGACACCGCAATAAAATGCCCAAGCCGCTTCTGAAACTCCGCAGGCCGCTTCCGCGCGGCATCAATATATGCAATCCTGATACGCAGATACCCCGCAGGAAAATTCTGAACATTCTCCCACGCTTCAGGAACAGCCTGCACAGCGTCTAAAATATCCTCCGGAAAAACAAACGGTTCACGAATGACCGAAAGCACCTCCTTTCGGACATCCGGATGTAAAAGCCCCCGTTCTTCAAGCCGGATAAGCCGCTCAATATTCGGACGCGAATATGCACTTCCTTTTTTTCGCGGCGTAAACCTCTGCGCCCGGTGCAAAGCATCAATATGCTTAATCGTACTGTCAATCCACCCGAAACAAAGCGCCTCCTCAACCGCATCATTATATGGCATTGCTGCCTCACCCGCCTCCTTCATCGGAAAAACAAACCACACCTCAGGCTCCGATGCAAAATGTTCATTAAGCCATGCTCTCCATACACTCCTCTCCGCAGAATAAAAAATCTTCATCCTATTTCCCGGCGGATTTTTCAAACAGAACCGCCTTTTCCTTCATCGAAATCTTCTTCACAACATACTCGAAAGCCGCAAGCTCCTTCTTTGCATTCAGAAACGAATGGTCAATTGCAAATCCGCAGATTCTTTCAATCTCCGCAAACGAAAGCACAACCTCCTCTTTTCCTGATGCACCGACATACTCCCACACCGGATTATATTTGCTCATAAGAAACCGCTTGACTGTTGACTATACATTATCCCCGATACCATAAAACCCTTACACCCTGTTTTCCCCCCTGTTCACCAAGAGTAAGTAGCTCCATTCAGGGCGATGTATTAATATCTTATCAGGAGAAACCTATTAACGCATGAGTTTAGGCGACGCAATTTTATCTGTACTTGACCCGATTGATACTTGGGTCTGGTACGTAGCTTTCGTTTTCCTCGTCGGTTTCGGTATCTTTGCAACCATCAGAGGCAAAGGTCTTCAGATCTTCCGCCTCGGCGAAGCATGCAAAGTAGCCTTTACCGGAATCCGGGAAAAGAAAGGAAAACATGTGATTTCATCATTCCAGGCATTCTGTGTCAGTATGGGAGCGCGCATTGGTGTTGGAAACATCGCCGGTGTCGCAGCAGCACTTGTCATGGGTGGTCCGGGAGCAATCTTCTGGATGTGGATTTTCGCAATTATCGGATCCGCAACCAGTTTCGTTGAAAACACGATTGGTCAGATTTTCAAAGAGAAGAAAACAGACGGATACTACTACGGAGGTCCGGCATACTATGTAAAGAACGGACTGAAAAAACCGAAGTTCGCAATTTTCATGGCACTCCTGATTATCGTTACCTACGGTCTGTGCTTCGTAGGTCAGCAGATTAACCAGGCATCTGCAGCAATCAGAACAGCATTTTCCATTCCGAGCGACCTCGTTCTTGAGACTGGCGGCGTAAACATCGGTTTGATTGTTATTGCAGTTGCCCTTACCGCACTTGTTGCAATTATTGTCTTCGGCGGTATCAAGAGAGTTGCAAAAGTTTCCACCTGGCTTGTTCCGGCAATGGCAATCCTCTGGATTCTGTTAGCACTCGTCCTTATTCTTGTCAACTTTACCCAGGTTTCCGCAGTCATTGAAACCATTTTCTCCTACGCATTCGGTGTTCAGGCCTTTGTTGGCGGCGGTTTCGGTACAATGATTATGTGGGGTCTCAAGCGCGGTGTCTTCTCAAACGAGGCCGGTATTGGTTCTATTCCGAACGTATCATCCTCCGCACACGTCAAGCACCCGGTAAAGCAGGGTCTTATGCAGTCTCTCGGTGTCTTAATCGATACTGTCGTTGTCTGTTCCGCAACCGCATTCGTCCTCATTATGTACACGAACGTTGCATACGCAGGATACGCATTCACACCGGAACAGCAGGCAGCATTAAACGGCGCTCCGCTTGTATCCGAAGCACTTTCCGCAAGCTTCTTAGGTCAGGCAGCACCGTATGTCTTAGCAGTCTTCCTGTTAGTCTTCGCATTCAGCAGTGCAATCGGTTACTACTCCATGAGTGAGGCAAATGTCAGATTCATCACCGAAAAGCCGGGAGCAATCCTTGCCATCCGTTTAATCATTATTGCAATGGCTTTCGGTTCTGCAATCTGGTCTATGACTCTTGCATGGACATTAGTGGATATCTTCCAGGCATTAATGGGTATCTTCAACGTTGCAGTTCTTGTCTTCCTTGCGAAGTTCGCATTCCAGGCACTCAACGATTATCTGGACCAGAAGGCAAACGGTGTAGAAGAACCAGTTTTCGACCCGAAGTGTCTTTCCTCCCAGGAAGGTATTACCTGCTGGCCGGCTAAGGAGCCTGAAAATGAGCCCAATGAGGGCATGAAATAAGGTATTTTATACCCATACTTTTTTTTTACTTTATTTCCAGACATTCCTCCTGCGGGAGATGAAAAAATTATTTTGTCATTTGTATCAAATGAATATACAGAGTTTCTATGGCAAACGAAAAGAAAAAGGACTTTAATAAGATGCTCAATGAACCGATGGAGGTAAAAATTGTCACGCTGGAAGGGGAGCAGGCTGCACGATGGGGCGGTTCGACTATGGTTATTGCGCCGAAAAAGGAGTATGATGCAATAATCAAAACCATTCCAAAGGGAAAACTGGTGACAACCGCAGAACTGCGCAGCTGCCTTGCAAAGCGGTATCACACAGATATAACATGTCCTCTTACCGCGGGTATTTTTACCAATATATGTGCATGGGCAAGTTATCAGAGGTCTGAGGACATCACTCCCTTCTGGCGCGTGTTAAAGGCAAAGGGTGAGTTAAATCTGAAATTCCCGGAGTATCCGACTCTTCAGACAAAACTTCTCGAAGAGGAAGGTTTTGAGATTGTGCAGAAAAGAAACAGGTATTTTGTAAAAGATTTTGAAGATAGTATTATTCAGCCGGAATAAGAATACTACCTTTTTTCCCGGATTTATTCGCCCGATACTGCCATTACAGCGGCTTCAAGCGGCATTTCCTTCTGTTCTGCGGCGGCTAAATCTTTGAGCATGACAACGCCTGAAGCCGCCTCTTTTTCTCCGACAATACAGGCAAAAGACGCGCCCGATTTGAGAGCAGAGGAAAGCTGTGCGCCAAAGCCGCGGTCAAGCAAATCCATGACTGCAGTAATTCCTGCTGCGCGGAACGCGGCTGCTGCTTTGTATGCGGCATCACGCGATGCGGGCGTGCAGATTACAGCAACAACCGGTTTTGCCGGCGGCTCAAATTCGCCGATGGATACGGTAACGCGGTCAAATCCGATGGCAAATCCGCAGGACGGGGTGTCTTTTCCGCCGAACAGGTGTGCCAGGCGGTAAACGCCGCCTCCTAAAATCTGGTTTTCCGCGCCTAAATTGTCTGCAAATCCTTCAAAGACCATGCCGGTGTAGTAATCAAGACCGCGGGCGATGCCGAAGTTTAAGATGTAGGGAATACCCTGCGCATCCAAATAGCCGAATGTTTCACGAATCCGCGGCATTTCCGGGATATCGCCGACGATTTTTGCAACATCGTCAACGATTTTTGCCTCGGTTAATCCTACCAGGGGCTCATATAATTCGGGATGCTCGATTGCATCAAGGGTGTTTGCAAGCAGTTCCATGTCGCGTTTGTCAAGGGCTGCCATGACCTTTTTCTGCTCAAGCGCATCGAGATTGCGCAGAAGATATTTCATCGGGGCAAGGTGTCCTACTTTGATTACGAAGCGAACGCCGGTCGTTTTGAGCATTTCATAGGCAAGGCTGATGATTTCCGTATCGGCTGATGCTGTATCGGCTCCGATTAATTCCGCGCCGAACTGCCAGAACTGCCGGTATCTTCCTTTCTGCGGTCTTTCGTATCTGAAGCATTCTTCGAAATAAAACCAGCGAAGCGGTTTTGGCGCGACCTGGGCTTCATTTACATAAGCACGGGCAACTGCGGCTGTTAATTCAGGGCGGAGGGCGATTTTTCTGCCGCCTTTGTCTTCAAAGGCGTACATTTCGCCGATTATGCCTTCGCCTGATTTCAGGGTGAAGAGTTCCTGTTCTTCAAACATCGGTGTTACGATTTCACCGTAGCCGAAACTTTCTGCAACGCGGCGCAGTTTGCCTTCAAGGTATCTGCGCTGAGCCATTTCTCTGGGTAAAAAGTCCCTTGTTCCTCTGGGTTTCTGTAACATATTTCTGTATTTCCGGTTTGTGAATACTGGTTATTATTTGGTTGTCGTGGGGTATATGTGTTTGGTGAGGTTGGTTGGTTTGGGGGGCTGTGAGGCTTGTGCAAAGTTGCTGTATCGGGGCTTTGGGCCTTCGTATCTCCCCTCACGAAATTCACACGAAAATCACCACGAAAAACACGAAAAACACGGAAATCAACGAAAGACACGAAAGATGAATTCGGGTCGGTGACTTTTTTCACCGGTACAAAACTCCTGTCTTTCTTAAGACCCTTCTCACCAAAAACCTCCGGCAAATCTGATGTCAGAATATACCCGGATACCCCGAGTCCGGAACTGGAACCATGTGTAACCAGCTTAATTGTGCAGACAGTGTCTGCACTTTTAGTTTTGTCATAAAATATGATGTAAATTTATTCATATTTTTGGGATTTCTCTCGTAAAAGCCTTTCATTTCCGGGAAATCAGCCATAACTTTTTTAGAGATGGTTTTGATGAATCTGTATTCACACTCACTTGTTCGGTGAAATGCTGCTTCTGTTTTTGCAGATGCTGCTTCTATGCTGCTTCTCAAATCCTGCTAAAAATGGCTCCATTTGGCAATTTGAGCATGTTTGGTGATGAGGAGCAGCAGAAGCAGCATCTGCAAAAACAGAAGCAGCATTTTTCCACAGAGAAAAAAAACCACCGAATCAAAAAAAAAGTAAAAAAATTACCTTCTGTTATTCTGCCGCGGCGCACTGCCGATAAACCGCTGCCATCCTGATTCATTACCCGTCCAGACATCTTCCTTCTTGACCTTGGAATGTAAAAACAGCGCGATTAAAATCAGACCAATGCCCAGATAAATCATAGCAGACCCCCCAATCATACCGCTGCAAAGCGCCGCACCAAACCAGGCAAGCGCCGTAAAAAGCACACCCTTGTATGCTGCACTGCGATACCCCGGCAGACCTGTCCGGGCAAAAATCCGGGCATCACGAAGCCATAAAAAGGAAACCGCGAGGGCACCGAAAATGCCCACAAAAATCAGCGGTTCAATATACTGCATTACTGCTCTCCGCCTTCGGCAGCCTGCCCGCCTTCTGCCTCGCCGGCAGCTTCCTCTTCGTCCTTTGGAACGACCGTGACCGAACGGACCGTATCGCCTGCATCCGGCTTGATAACACGGACACCCTGCGCTGCTCTTCCCTGCACAGAGATTGCAGAAACAGCCGTCCGCATCACAACACCTGCCGCGGTTGTCATGATAATTTCATCAGACTCATTGACACCAAGGGCTGCAATAACCGGACCCCGCTCGGAAGACGTGTTGATTGCCCGCACACCCTGGGTTCCGCGGCCGTGACCGTTGAACTCCTCATACTTCGTCCGCTTGCCAAACCCGCGGTTCGTGATTAAGAGCAGCGTCTCGGTATCAACCAGCGTCATGCCGCATACTTTGTCACCCTCATCCACATACTTCATGCGGATACCGATAACACCCTGCGAACCGCGACCGGTTGCACGAACCTCCTCTTCCTTGAATCTGAGCGACTGACCGTAAGCCGTGCTCAGGACAACATCCCGCTTTCCATCGGTTGCAAGAACCGTAACAAGTTCATCACCTTCAAGAAGCGTGATGCCATTGATACCGCCCTGCCGCGGTCTGCTGAATAAGTCCTGACTCATCTTGCCGACACGACCGCACTTAGTTGCATACAGGAAGTAGTGGTCATCCTTGTATTCACGCAGCGGAATAACCGCAGACACATCCTCATCAGTGAGGTTGAGCAGGTTGACGATTGCCTTGCCTTTTGCCGTGCGGGTGCCTTCCGGAATGTCATAAACCTTCAGCCAGTAGGCGCGGCCCTTGTTGGTGAAGCACAGAAGCGAGTCGTGCGTGGATGCGGTAAAGACCTTGCTTACTGAATCCTCCTCTTTGGTAGTGATACCTGCAACTCCGCGCCCGCCGCGCTTCTGCTGGCGGTACACATCAAGTGGCACCCGTTTGATGTAGTTCTGCTCGGTGAGCATGACTAACGTCGGTTTTTCCTCAATGAAGTCAAGTACATCGAAATCAGTGTTTGCCGTGTAGTCAATCTTAGTCCGGCGCTCATCACCGTATGCCTCACGAACCTGAGCGGTCTCTTCCTTGACCACACCGAGGATGTGCTCCTCGGACTCAAGTATCCACTGCAGTTTGTTAATAGTAATCTGCAGTTCGTCTGCTTCGTCAACAATCTTCTTCTGCTCAAGAGCGGCAAGCCTGCGCAGCTGCATCTTCAAAATCGCATCCGCCTGCGGTATGCTGAAACCGAGTTTGTTGACAAGCGCATCCTGAGCTTCAGCCACATCCGGCGAGTTGCGGATGGTCTGAATGACTGTATCAATCATATCGAGGGCTTTCAGGAAACCGGATAAGATATGCATGCGCTCGTTTGCCTTGCGCAGTTCAAACTCGCATCTGCGGCGGACGACCTGCGACCTGTGGGAGATGAAATGCTTCAGCAGGTCGGTAAGGGACAGAATCTTCGGCGTCTTATCAACAATTGCGAGGTTGATGATACCAAACGAACTCTCAAGCGGGGTGTGCTTGTAGAGCTGGTTTAAGACAATATTTGCCTGCACATTCTGTTTCATCTCGATAACAACACGGATACCGTCTTTATCGGATTCATCACGGATGTCTGCAATGCCTTCGATGATTTTGTCCTTGACGAGTTCTGCCATCTTCTTCAGCATCTCGGCCTTGTTGACCTGATACGGAATCTCGGTGATGATAATCTGCTCGAAGTTCTTCTTGCGCTCCTCGATTTCACAGACACCCCGGACAGTAACCTTGCCCTGACCGGTAAGGTAGGCATTTTTGATGCCGTCTGTTCCCATAATGATACCACCGGTCGGGAAGTCCGGTGCGGGCAGATATTTCATCATTTCATCAAGGTTCATGTCCGGCTTGTCAATGTATGCATTGACAAGACTGCATACTTCGCTGAGGTTGTGCGGAAGCATGTTGGTAGCCATACCGACCGCAATACCGATACTGCCGTTTACCAACAGGTTCGGGATACGCGACGGAAGCACATCAGGCTCAAGCGAGGACTCATCGAAGTTCGGACTGAAGTCAACGGTCTCCTTGTCGATATCTTCAAGAAGCGTCTCGGCCGCTTTCGTAAGGCGGGCTTCGGTATAACGCATTGCTGCAGCAGAATCGCCGTCAATAGATCCGAAGTTGCCCTGACCGTCCACAAGCGGATAGCGGTAGGAGAACGGCTGAGCCATTTTAACGATGGTCTCATAGATTGCGGAATCACCGTGCGGATGATAATTACCCATGGTGGCTGCTACTGCCTTTGCAGACTTTTTGTACGGTTTGTCCGAGGTGTTTGACTCGTCATGGTACATTGCATATAAAATTCTGCGGTGTACCGGTTTGAGACCGTCACGGACATCAGGAATTGCACGACCGATAATGACACTCATCGCATAGTCGATGAAGCAGGTCTTCATCTCGTCTTCAAGATTGGTCGGCTGTACTTTTGGTACGACAACTTCTGCCTCCGGGGCAGGAACTTCAGATGTCAAGGTTTTTCACCTCCGCTGCATGGCGTTTAATGAAATCTTTTCTGGGCTGCACATCATCACCCATCAGTTTTTCGAATATTTCGTTTGCATAGGTTGCATCTTCAATATAGACTCTCTTCAGGGTACGGGTCTTTGGGTCCATAGTGGTTTCCCACAGTTGTCCTGCGTTCATTTCACCAAGACCCTTGTATCTCTGAACATTGACACCTTTTTCACCGAACTCGGCGGAGAGTTTTTTCATCTCCTCTTCAGTGTAGGCGTACTTGATATCTTTTCCTTTGGCTACCTTGAAAAGAGGCGGCATGGCAACGTATACATAGCCCTGTTCAATGAGACCTTTCATATAGCGGTAGAAGAAGGTCAGAAGCAGGATTCTGATATGTGCACCGTCCACATCAGCATCGGTCATGATAACAATATGGTGGTAACGTGCCTTTTCGGGGTTGAAGTCATCACCGTAGCCTGCACCGACCGCGGTGATTAATGTCTGGATTTCCTGGTTTTTGAGCGCTTTGTGTTCAAGGGCTTTTTCAACGTTTAGGATTTTACCGCGGAGAGGTAAAATCGCCTGGAACTTTCTGTCTCGTCCCTGCTTGGCTGAACCGCCTGCAGAATCTCCTTCCACAATGTAGAGTTCGGATTTTGCCGGGTCGCGTTCGGAGCAGTCGGCAAGTTTGCCGGGCATACCTGCCATTTCAAGGGTGCTCTTTCTGCGGGCAAGTTCCTTTGCCTTGCGTGCTGCTTCGCGTGCGTTTGCCGCGTCAAGGGATTTCTTGGCAATGGCTGCAATGACCTTCGGGTTTTCCTCGAAGAATTCGAGGAGTGCGGCATAGACCATGGAGTCGACCAGATACTTGACGTTGCTGTTGCCAAGGCGCATCTTGGTCTGACCTTCGAACTGCGGGTTTGCAATTTTCACGCTGATGATCGCTGTAAGACCTTCACGGACATCTTCACCCTTGACAGATACTTCTTCTTTGAGGTGCTTGTTTTCGTGCGCGGATTTGTTGATAGCACGCGTGAGTGCGGAACGGAATCCTTCAAGGTGGGTTCCTCCCTCACGGGTGTTTACCGAGTTGACGAAGGTGTAGAGCGTTTCGGAGTAGGTGGTGTTGTACTGAATCGCAATCTCCACATCGATTTTGTTTTCCGAATCTACTTTGTCAATGTAAATCGGTGTCGGGTGAAGGGTTTCCTTTCCTTCATTAAGATGCAGGACAAACTCGCGCAGTCCTCCTTCATAGCAGTAGGTGTCTGAATCACCCGTGCGGCGGTCTTCGATTTTGAGTTCGATACCTTTGTTTAAGTAGGCAAGTTCCCGGAACCGGTGGGCAAGGATGTCGTAGTCGAACTCGGTTGTTTCAAAGATGGAGCCGTCCGGATAGAAGGTGATGCGGGTTCCGGTACTCATCGGGTCGGAATCGACCGGTCGGTCCATTCGTATCATGCGGGCTTTGAACTCTTCAGGTGTTTCGGGGCGGGAGTCCATGTGCTGCACAATCTTTCCCTTGGAAAAGACCATGGTGTAAATTTTGCCGTCACGGAATACTTCTGCCACGAGTCTGGTGGAAAGTGCGTTTACAACCGAAACACCGACTCCGTGCAGTCCTCCTGAGACCTGGTAGGTGTTTTTGTCGAACTTTCCTCCGGCATGGAGCACGGTAAGGACGACTTCAAGTGCTGATTTTCCCTGTTTGGGCATGATGTCAACCGGGATACCGCGCCCGTCATCTTCAACGCTGACGCTTGAGTCTGCGTTTATGATGATGCGGACATGCCGGCAGAATCCTGCAAGGGCTTCGTCGATGGAGTTGTCAACGACTTCGTATACGAGGTGGTGCAGACCCCGTGTGTCGGTGCTTCCGATGTACATCGCCGGTCGTTCTCTGACGGGGGTAAGACCCTCTAGAACGGTGATGTGTGAAGCATCATAGTTGTCTGTCATGTTGTTTTTGTTCTCCTTGTTCCCGGGAATTTTTAAAGAGCCCGGGCTCTTCACAGTTTTATATATTATATATGTGTTCAGATGATATAAGGTTTCGTAGAAGATGGGCTGTTTTCTTTGAGTGAGAACGGGGTTTGATGCCGGAGTTTGTAATTTGGCAAAGGGTAAAAATGTTGGATGGGGTCTTGGAGCGCTAAAACCTCAGAGCGCTGCCGGATTTCACATCATCCGTTGGGGGTTTACACATAACAATACGATATCGGGGTATATAAACCCCATACCGCGCGGTCCGAATCACTCAATGTTGGAAAACCGGGTTCATACTGCGTTCTGTTTGAAAATCAGAAACGAGTATGAAGTCTGTTTTGTTTCAAAAACGGCAAAAAATGTGACATTTTTCATACATCATTTCCGTCCTGCCGCTATGCCGCGGCAGAACTTTTCAGAAAAACGCGCCCTCACTTCTGGAGATATGAGGCATAATCGCGCTTCACCTGCGCAAGATGATACGGACCTGACTCATCTTCAAGAAGCGCCTCGGATGCAAAAAGACCTGTCCTGAACGCATGTACTTCGCGGGCAAGCGCGCGATTTGTCTCGCGCTTCTGACGCATGGGCGCGAAATCTATGTCAGTGATAGAATCCCAGTAGACGAGACCTTCAGCCGGTGCGGGATGGACCCTGTATTCAGGTGCGGTCAGCTGCTTTTCGATGACCTGCGGCTCTGCAAGCCCGAGACCGATAACCTGCAAAAGTCCTGCCATTCCCCGCACCATGTTCCACAAGAAACTCTTTGCCGAGACCTCAAAAACCGGCATACTGCGGGGGGATGCAAAAACCTTTGCCGACAAAACCGTCCGCACCGGGTCGCGGCCCGCTTCCATTCTGGAAAAGCCGGAGAAGTTATGTTCGCCCAAGAAGAGCTGCGCGGCGTCATGCATTTTTGCAATATCCGCCGGATACGGAAAATAATAGCGGTACACCCGCTCAGATACCGCAAACCGGGCGTAAAACTCATCGGAAACCCGCGCCGCGCCAAGACACCAGATATCGTCCGGCAGATGAAAATTCAGCGCTTCAATGGCAAGGTTAGGTTTTTCTGTTGTAACTGTAATCAGTTGTCTCCTTGCAGAAACACCCTTGTCCGTGCGGCCCGCGGTACGGAAATGCGCATCTTCTGCACCTGACCAGAGTCCGAACTCCTGCCCTGCTTTGATAAACTCCCCTTCCACCGTGCGCTTGTCCGGCTGAAACTGGGAACCTGCGAAGTTTCTTCCGTTGTATCCTGTTAAAAATGCGAGTTTCATCTCGTTCTCTTCGGCCGCAGGACTTTTTTCACCTTGCGCATGACATTTTTATAAGACTGATAAGTGTAGGTTTTCGCCGGTGTTTTGATGCAGCGGCTGGTTATGTTGCCTTCCCGTATTGCGTTAAGAACTGCATCAACCGACCGCTCGCGTGCCTCAATAACATTGATGCCGTATCCGACAAATCTGCAGTCATGCGCATCGGATCCGGCTGTTACCGGTTTTTTAAGCCGTTTTGCCGTGCGCACCGCTTTTTTATTTGATCCTTGCGTGTAGTATCTGCTGTTGTATCCTTCAAGCGCATCTGCATCAATAAGCGCCTGTTTTGAGTGCAGACCTACTGCATGGCGGAAATGGTGATACGGGTGCGGAATAATGACAAGACATCCTGCTTCGCGGCCTTTGTGTATTGTCTCAAGCGCGTCTTCACCTTTCGGAAACATTTCGGTTGTTCCAAGAAGAAGGACATGTCCCTGTTTTGTGGATACTTCGATGCCGGGAATTACTAAAACGGGACTGTCAAGCGCCAGGGCTTTTTTTGCGGATTCGACCGAATCATGGTCCGTTATCGCAACAGCGTCAAGACCTGCGTCTTTTGCATGCCGTAAAACGTCTTCGACCGCACAGTGCCCGTCGGCTGAAGCACTTGTGTGGACGTGAAGGTCACATGTGATGGAAACCATTTGCTGTACAATAGTTCTATCTCTAAAGAGAAATAACCTAATGATAACATGCGTGTACTTGTCCCGACCGGACGCCAGAGCGAAGCAGTTTTGCGCGCCGCTCTTGCGAGGGTAGATGATATATCATTTGAAATAGTTGTTACCGGAGAAATTGCGTCGTTTTTAACGCCCGCCGCACTTGAAAAGCTTCTGCGCGAACGCGATGCGGACTGTGCGGTAGTGTCTGGGATGTGCACCGCGTCTTTTTCGGATGTTGAGGCGTCCTGCGGCATCCCTGTTTTTCTTGGAACGCGCCATGCGGCCGATATGGCGCTTGCAGTCCCGCTTCTCAAAGCCGGTAAACTTTCGCGCACTATGGCGGCGGATTTTCTTTTGACCATGGAAAAACAAAAAGAAGCTGAGCGCCGCCTGATTGAAATTGAAGATAAATCAGACGCCGCGTTCAGTATCCGGGGCGTGAAAATCGGATGCGGCGCGCCGGTAAAAATAATCTATGAAATAATGGACGCGCCTTCGGTCTCTAATCTGCGGGCACGTGCTGATGCGGCATTCGCCTCGGGTGCGGATATTGTTGACCTGGGATTCGGTTTTGATGCGACAGAACAGGATGTAATCCGCTGTTTTTCAGAACTTGCGGATGTATCCGGCGCACTTTCGATAGATACGCTGAATCCGGACTTAATTCGTGCCGGGCTTTTCCGCGCTGACCTGATTTTTTCGCTGACTGATGAAACGCTGCCGCTTCTTGCAGAAGATGTAAAGAAATCCGGCGCGGCAGCGGTTTTAATTTCAAGGTCCGGCGCGCCCCTTGAAGATATAGTGAAAACGGCAAAAGCGGCGGGTCTGACAAAAGTATTTGCCGACCCGGTATTGCAGCCTCCTCTTTCCGGCATGGTTTCATCTCTTGCCGCATATGAAAAAGAGTACGGTTGTCCGAAAGTTCTCGGCTGTGTAAACGTAATCGAGTTAATGGACGCGGATTCTCCCGGAATCTGCGCGATGCTTGCAGCAGCCGCGGCTGAAACAAACTGCGCCGCTCTTCTTATTTCGGAGCATTCGGACAAGACGCGGGGCTGTATTTCGGAAATGCGCCGCGCAGTATCAATGATGACGTTGTCCCGCGGGCGCCCGTATCCGAAAGATACGGCAATAAACGGGCTCATTTTAAAAGAAAAACGCATGCGCCGCGAGCCCGCTCTTGTGTATGATGAAATACGTGATGCGGCAGCGGCCTCAGAAAAACTGGATTATGATCCGAAAGGCAATTTCAGAATCGGCATAGAAGACGGCTGGATTGTCGCTGTCCGGCATAAAAAAGCCATCCGCGGAAAGAACTGGTATGACGTTTTTTCCGCAGTTTTAGACGAAGAGGGCGTTTCGCTGTTAGACCATGCGGCATATCTTGGAAAAGAACTCTATAAAGCGGAACTTGCGCTTAAATTCGGGCGCAGTTTTGAACAGGACGGGGAGTTTTAAAAAGAGAAAAATCTGAATTAAATCCCCATAAATACAGCAATTATACACGCGCTGTCAAAAGAGTCATCATCTTCTTTTTCAGTGAGGGTCAGAATCCGGGTTTTTGACACAGTCTGCCCCGGTCCTATATCGCCCATGGATATGGAGTATGTACCGAGATATGATTTCACTTTTTTTCCGAGCAGTGAAACGTTTGCATACACATTTTTTGCGGTTTCCATACCGGAATTCGTTACAGAAACAGTAACCTCTACTTTGTCTTCGCCGGCAGGAACTGCAGAAATAACTGAACCATTTAATGCTTTGCGGATTTGTTTTTCGAAGCAGAGAAGCTGATTTCCTTTTGTGTCGTAAAACTTTAACTGTCCGTTTTTGAGGATAAATGATGCAGTATCATGAAGTTTTGTGAAGTATATGTCTTCAGCCTGCATAGTTTCAGGGTCTCCGGCAAGTAATGTTCTGATGAAATCACTAAACTGCAGTTTATTTTCTTCTTTAATTGTATATGTGCCGCTGTAGGTATTTAACTGCGCCTGACCTCCGGCATTGCCGTTTTCATCAAGGATAAGGGTAACAGCGTTGTCATTTGTAAGGTGCCATGTTCCAAAAACAGATGGAGTCTGTGTTGTTGCGGTGGTGACACAGCCTGCACAGAAAAGGACGGATACAACAAGAACTGCCCAAAGCATGAGTTTGAGATATTTCATAAAATAGTGTGGTCCGCTGAAAAGAAATAAATTTTGTAGACTTCGAAAAGTATTGGAGTGTTCAAAAATATATTGCGAATAATTATACTTGTCAAAAAAGCTGTATGAGGTTTTGAGGTGCCGGTCTGGAACCTCAAACACTTCTGAACCGATTGAAATTGATTAAAAAATTAAGCCGCCTTTCCCAGCTCAAACGCCTTGACATTGATGTCAATCGTCTTTGGCGGGACATTGCGGCGGACCGCTTCAGCAAGGGATTCTGCAGCAAGCGGGAGCGTGTGCGATGCAGCACCCATTAACACAATATTTGCAGCAAGCGGACTACCTGCTTCTGCTGCGAGTTTTGCTGCATCAACAAGCACCACTTTTCCAGACCATGCCTTAAGCTGCGCTTCAACATCTTCGAGTTTTGGCACCGGTTGCTTGTTCGAAAATACCGAAGTAGGCACAACCATTTCACGGTTTATAATCATAACTCCGTCCGGTTTTACGAAATGCCGGTACCGAAGCGCCTCTAAAACATCGAATGCGATTAACAGGTCAGCAGTTCCCGGAACAATAAGAGAACCGTTTTTGCCGTCGATTCTGATATGCGTCTCAACAGAGCCCCCGCGCTGCGACATACCGTGTGTTTCCGCACCTGCAACATGGCGCCCTTCAATAACACATGCGTCACCGAGGACGTTTGATGCTAAAACCGTTCCCTGACCTCCGATACCAACAATAACTACATCAAATGACTTTTTCATTCTCTGTTTCCTCCCTTGTGAATTGCGCCCGCAGGACAAATGTCTGCACACACACCGCAGCCGGTACAAAGACCGGTAATCTTTGCCGCACCGGATTCATCGGTTTCAATTGCCGGACAGCCGTATTTCAGGCATGCGCCGCACTTTGTGCAGCGTCCGGTATCAACAACATATCTGTTGCGCTTGATTCCAAGGCGCTTGTTCATAATAACGCACGGCTGCTTGGCAATGATTACCTTTACGCCCTTCGTTTCCTTTGCGGTCTTTAAGATGCTTAAGAGATGGGTTAAATCATAGGGGTCGACCGATTCAACGAATGAAACACCGCAGGCACGGGCAAGTTCTTCAAGCGATACCTTCGGGGATTCAACACCTGCTGCCGTAACTCCGGTGTTCGGATTCGGCTGGTGACCTGTCATTGCAGTAATCCTGTTGTCGAGAATGATTACCGTCTGGTTTGCGCCGTTGTAAACCGCGTTAATCAGACCGTTTACACCACTGTGCAGGAAGGTTGAGTCGCCGATTGTTGAAACAACTTCGGCGCCCTCGATTGCATGAGCAAGTCCTGAGCCGATAGTAATTGATGCACCCATGCAGACCGTGGTATCAACCGAACCCATCTGAAGACCAAGCGTGTAGCAACCGATATCGGACGGAAAAATGCCGTCTTTGAAGACTTTTTTGATTGCGTAGAAGACCGAACGGTGCAGACAACCCGGGCAGAGAATCGGAGGTCTGACAGCAACGGTTTGGGGCGCAGGCGCTTCTGCAAAGCAGTTTTTGGCAAATCCGCATTTTTCAAGGGCGACTGCTGCTGTTGCCGGGGAGAATTCGCCTTCATGCGGGAGGAACCCGTCCAGTTTTCCATGCACCGGAATGTTTCCTGCGACCTGGCGGACAGCTTCTTCGATTACTGGCATTAATTCTTCAATTACCAGAATTTCAGTATGCTTTGCGACAACGCCGGCAAGCCAGTTGCGGTCAACCGGGTATGCGCCGATGCTGATTAAGGAAACGTCTTCGGGAAGAACCTCTTTTACGTATGATAGAGAAATTCCGCCTGCAATAACCGCTTTTTTGCCGCGGATTTCTGCTTTGTTGTACCCTGTTTCAACGAGATATTTTGCGACCGGTTCCTGTTTCTGCGTCAGCAAAACATGCAGCGGGCGGGTGTGTGCGGGGATTACGACATACTGGTTCGGGTTTTTCTCAAATGCGCCCTTGCGTGTGGAGGCTGTGGGCTCTCCAAGAGCGACATCTGCTTTGGAATGGCAGATGCGTGTTGTCGGGCGGAATAAAACCGGCAGGGCGAATTTTTCCGAGAGTTCAAAGGCCGACTTCATGAAGTCATGGGCTTCCTGCACGTTTGAGGGGTCAAGACAGGGAATCTGGGCGAACTTTGCGTACATACGCGAGTCCTGTTCGTTCTGGGAACTGTGTGCGAACGGGTCGTCTGCCGAAAGGATGACAAATCCCCCCTTTGTTCCGGTGTAGGATGAGGTCATAAGAGGGTCTGCTGCTACGTTTAAGCCGACATGTTTCATGGTGACCATTGACCGAAGCCCGCACCAGCTTGCTGCAAGTGCATTTTCAAAGGCCACTTTTTCATTTACGGACCATTCAAGGTAGAACCACGGCTCTTTTACCGTGCGGAGCTTGTCCACGACCTCGGATGACGGGGTTCCCGGATAGCCTGAGGCGAAATCAATACCTGCTTCTAAACAGGCATGAGCCACGGCATCGTTTCCAAGGAGATATTTTCGGTTGATACTCTCTGCCATATGTAGAATAGTATTTGTTTTTACGGGCATTTAACTATGTGACATAAACGCCTGAAGTATTTGAAAACATTTATATGTTGATAATGCGAATAGTATAGAGCACTAAAGCATTGGGCGAGTAGCATAGCTAGGTGGTGCGCCCGGCTGATAACCGGGAGGTCATGAGTTCGAATCTCATCTTGCCCACTTCTTTTTCTGATTTCTAAAGTTCAGTAAGTATCTATCGTTTTTTGAAAATTAATAAAAAAATTATTCTTCCTTATTCTGCATTGAATAGCGCCGGTTCAGACTTTCCATGGTCTCGATATCGACCACGTCTTTATCATCCCGCAGCCGCACAAACCGCGGAAACCGCAGAGCGTATCCTGCTTCATAATTGACCGAACGCTGCAGTTCCGCATACCCGACTTCAAAGACCACGTCCGGCTCAAATGAAACGGTTCTTCCTTTTTCTGCGATGATTTTGTCTTTGAAGATGTCATATAAGGTATTCAGCATTGCATCATCAATACCGGTTGCGACTCTTGATATTTCAAGAAGCTCCCCGTTTTCGTCCTGGCAGGCTAACAGGAACGAGCCGAATACTTTTGCACGTTTTCCCTCGCCCCATTCCGCGCCGGTGACGACCAGATCTATGGTGTCTACTTCCGGCTTGATTTTAATCCAGTATTTACCGCGGTTTCCGGGGATATACGGCGCATCACGGACTTTGAGCATGATGCCTTCATTTCCTGCATCAAGAGCCGCATGATAATATGCTTCGATTTCCTCGGCGCTTGATGAAACAAGCTGCGGGGCAACATACTCTGTCAGCGTCTCCTCAAGGATTTTGCGCCGTTCGGAAAACGGCAAATCAATCAGCGTTTCGCCGTCTCTGACTAAAATATCAAAGACACAGGGGCGCATCTCGATTTTTTCAGCTGCATCGGCTATGTCGTGCTTTCGTCTGATGCGGCGGAGCACGGTCTGGAAAGGCATCGGTTTTCCGTTTAATATGGCGATTACCTCGCCGTCGATGATAACATCATGCGCGGTTGCGCCCCTCAGTTTTTCGACCACATCCGGTAAAGACGCCGTCATTTCCTCGAGTTTGCGTGAATAAATGGCGCAAGCGTTTCCGACTTTATGGAACTGGAACCGGCTTCCGTCATATTTGTTTTCCGCGGCAAGCGTGCCGTGTGTTTCCACCATTCCCGAAATCGAACCCTGCTGCGCAAGCATCATTTTTACCGGCTTAAACGGCGTAATATGTGTTTCCATTAAGGTATGGGGCGCATCTTTTGCAAGTACCGCAACTTCACCGAGGTCATTTAACGCCTGATGTGCATGGTCAATTACTCCTGCCGGGATATTGAACGCGGATGCAATCGCGTCTTTAACAACTCCTTCTCCGACACCGATACGCATTTCTTCAAGCATCAGCCGTGCAATATAGCGCCCCTCAAGCGGGGAGGCGTTTGAGAAAAGGTACTGGGCGGAGCGCATTCTTTCCTGCTGGGATTTGCGGCCGGAGACTTTTGCCATCTGCAAAAAGCGGTTGTACACATCGGTCAGTTCCAGTTCTTCGGAGAAGAACATTGTCTGTTCCCTGTGGTTGAGCAGTTCTTCAACGACTTCACCGGTGTCGCCTGATTCGTTTATTCTGGCAATTACATATTCTTTCTTTTTGCCGATAACGTATGCAAGTGCATCGTAAAGAAGAGCAGGGCCGAATCCCAGTTTTTCCGCTGACCAGTCGGGGAAGAGTTTTCCGCGCATGAAGCGGACGAAGATTTTCAGTTCGTCTGATTCAAGGGAGGGGAAATATTTTGCCAGAATATCGGTCATCGCAAGACGTGATGAGACTTTTTCCAGTTCGGAGGCAATGCGTGCAAATTCGGCGAAGAGCATAGATATATTATATATGGGTTATATGGGTTTATTATATATGGGTCTGTGGTATTGAATATTTTTTCAACCGGCAGGTAATCTGACCCCTTGTGTATATGTATAGCGGTGGGATGACGATAGGGTGGTGATGGGATGGAGAGGGGTACCTTGTTTTCAGTTTAGATTACTGCAGGTCATCCATCTTTTCCGGCAATAAGTCAGAACCAAGCTTTCCATCCCATTTCGTTGTTTTAATTGATGCCGTGAATAGTTTTTTAAGCCACCGAAAAGATAGTGCACTTGCTCTCCTCTCAAAGATGAAATAGTCCACCGGGCGCCACAAAATAACCCATCCGACAACAGACAGTCCCTGACTTATTCCGACAATCAATCCAACTTTATCAAAATGGAGTAATAAAATCTCAGCAACCCCCAGGCAAATCACAAGAGATGCGAATCCGAATATGGTACTTCGTATATTTTCCACATTTGCCTGATGCAGTTTATTTTTTATCAAAGGGGAAATTTGGAGGAGGCTTGAATGAAAATCCTCTTTAATATTCTGATACCGTGCATTTTCAAGAACTGCCGGCGCAAGGTGAAAAACGATAGAAACTGAGCCGGACTTGAGATATTTTTCACTTAGGAGATCCTGTATCATATATTTAACTACTTCGGGGTCAAATTCAGGTTTTGCCTCTCCAAAGTCCAGATTGGTTTCAGTGATGTAGAGTCCGGCAATTTTTCTGATGTACGCATCGATAATCAAACCTTCTGTGCCATATCTGTACTGAAAAATATTGCTGTTGCATCTGCCTTGATAAGGTAGATCATTGGATGAACTGCCGGTTTTTGCCATGGGTATCAGTAGTATTCAGGTCGGATTTTTTGTCTCAGATGTGGTGAGCAAGCAATATGTCCTGAGGTATCCGTATAATCGTATGATATATTTCATTATATAAATATATATCTCATATTATCTTTCTTCTTGAGTCTGTGCCGTTTATGTGTCGCTAAAGAGTTGTTTGCGACAGGGGCGGGTATTGAAAACTATTTACGGTTTTCATGCACATTATACCTTAATGAATGACTATGCGAGTATCAAAGAGTCCTGTCTTGCCCTGCTGAAAGAGGATGCGGTGCTTCTTTCGGAAAGATACGGGGTGGATGCTCTCGGTGTTTTCGGTTCGGTCGCACGGGGTGAGGATAAGTCGGCGTCTGATATCAATATCCTGTATCATTTTGCAGATGACCGGGGGGACCTTGAGGAGTTTATAGGGCTCAAAAATCATCTTGAGCTTTTGTTCAAACGGGAGATTGACCTGATTTCCTGTGATTATATCTGTGAGAAGAAGGCTGACAATATTTCGCATGATGTGATTTTTATCTTCGACCGGAGGGGCGTGTGAGTAAAGCTGGGGGCGGCCGTCCGTGGCAGGAGTTTTCGCCGGAGCGTGACCGGGTGCTTTTGGCTGCGATTGCGGAGCGGTGCAGGCGTATCGGGGAGATTACGTCGCATGTTTCCAGGGCTGAGTTTCTTGCCGGGTTTTTGTATCAGGATGCGGTGATTCAGGCGCTTGAGGTTATTGGTGAGGCGTGCGGGAAGTTGTCGCCTGGGCTTCGGGAGAGGCATGAGGATATTGCGTTTCGTCAGATGAAGGAGTTGAGAAATGTCCTGATTCATCAGTTTGATTCGGTTGATCTGGAGCGTGTGTGGGTTATTGCGAGAAGGAGTGTTCCTGAGTTTTGTGCGAAGGTTAGAAGGCTTTAGGGGGGAGGGAAAATCACAATCTATTTTTCCCTTGGGTGTTAAGTTATTTGTATGTCTGAATATGATTATAATCTTGAGGATGCTTTTGAGGAGTATCTTTGTTTTTCTGCGGTCCTTTCACAAAAGCTGCAGGCTGCGTCGGATGCAATAGAAAATCTTGCGGATGAGGAGGAGGCTGAGGCTGAGTATGTGCGGTCGGTTGTTTCTTCGGTGATGAGGCCGGTTATGGATTTGATGGAGCATAAGATTAACCGGTATCCGTGGTCGGTGGAGAATTGTAAGGGTATGGTTATGATTTGCGGAGATAAGGCAACTGCCCGGCGGTTTGTGAAAAATCAGATTGCTTTGTATGAGGAGTATTATGCGCTGCTTCCGGTCAGTGTTGCGAGGGAGAAGGTTGATGAGCAGTGGGGCAAGGTGCAGTGCGGGTTTGATGCGGTGCTGAAAGAACTGGAGTAATATTTTTTGGGGTGCTGTCCCGTCTCTTTTTTTAAAATGCTGCTTGTGTTTTTGTAAATGCTGCTTCGGTGCTGCTTGCTGAATCGGGCTAAAATGTGGTCTATTCGGCTGTTTGAGGGTGTTTTGATTTGAGAAGCAGCAGAAGCAGCATTTTGGGTTGTTTGGGATGGATTAAGAAATCCTGTTTATCTTCAAAAAGATATATGGCAAATTAATCACAATATATCTATTCATGGATAAGAATGATTTATTTTCTGATGTACCACCACTTAAAAAATGTGACGGATGTAATCTCTTTTTTGAGGAGGGGGAATTAAAACAATGTCATGCCTGTGGAAAATATTTCTGTTCCGAGTGTCAGAAAACACATAATTGCAGAACCGCAACACAATCTCCAGTTGAAAAGGCAGTGCCTGTTTCAAATATTGATAATACTGCTGCACTGCAACACACTGAATCTGTAAATCATGCAACTAAAAAAGAAAATGATGAATTTGTCATTAAATTACATGGTTCTATGTTTATATTTCCAGTGATTGTTCTGATATTGGGATTAATCTTATTGGTTATTTTTGCACCAGTCGGGTTGGTAGTATTAATAATCGGCATAATTATCTTAATTTCCAGAGTAATAAAATTCAATAGTTATTATATCAAAATTACTCCTCAAGGTATTTCAATCTGCGATACTTTCCTAAACAAGGGAGATACAAATATTAGATTAAATAAAATTGATGGAATAGATGTTAGCGCAAAAGTATCCGATCGTTTACTTGGTAGGGGAAAAATTGTAATATATTCGGTAGGAGGAAGAAAGATCTTTTTTGGTCCAATAGGAAAACCATACCAAAATAAGGACAGAATATTAGACTTAATTGATAAGTATTCCGAGTAAATATGGGAAATATAACATAGGTGGAGATACTTATACCCTCAGTGGCAGTTACCTTTATCTTTATAGATCTATTGCAACATATAGGAAAATTCATAGTTAATAGTATCAACTCCCCCTCATTTTTCTAATGCCTCTCTCTCCTTAAAAATAAGGCATATCATATAAATTTCAAATAATCCCGCCAGCACCCAAACAACCCAAAATGCTGCTTCTGCTGCTTCTCAAATCAAAACACCCTTAAATCGCCTAAATGAGCCCTTTACAGAGCTTTTTGAGAAGCAGCATCTCCAAAAACAGAAGCAGCATTTTCACACCGCACCAAAAACCTGCCTGCTGAAAATCAGAAAAGCCGCTCTTTGAATGCGGCCTTCAGCACAACAGGGATAGTGATTTCCTCAAGCTCCATATCAGACAGAAGATGCATTGCCTGAGATAATCCGCGATTGTCCATCTTCTGAAAGAGCTCCTTTAATTTCCAGTCGCGTGCGATATCTTTTGCCATACGGGTTTTGCGCCACTCCCTGTCATAACCGGACAGGAATTTTTCTGATACATCCCCCGCAGCAACAGCTTCCGCCGCCTTCTTTCCCGCAAGTTTTCCGGTGACAAGCGCAGAATACAGGCCGCCTCCGGTTAACGGGTCACAGACACGGGCGGCATCTCCTGCAATTAAAAGACCATCGCCTGCGGTACTCTTCAGCGGCTTACAAAGCGGAACGCCGCCGGAAATAATTTCAAGAATCCGTGCATCCGGGAAATTCTTCTTCATAAAAGCATCAAGCAGGTCTTTTGCCCGTGCTTCATGTTTACCGCCTGCGGATTCTGTTCCCGGAATGCCGATACCTATGTTTGCACAACCGCGTCCTTTGGAAAAGACCCAGATATATCCTCCCGGTGCTTCGGTTCTCGAAAACCAGAAACCGTTTGCTTTTTCATCCCAGTTGATACCGGCTGCAAAATACTGCACACACGAATCCATATCCTTCAGGGGCACTGTTGTATCAATTCCGGTGGCACGGGCAAACTGAGATTCCACACCATCGCAGGCAATCACCACTTTTGCCCGGACATCCGTTACCGCCCCATGGCGCGTGAGTTTTACACCGGCAAGGCGGCCGTTTTCAATGAGCGGCTCAGCCATGGTATGCACATATACATCTGCACCCGCCTCAGACGCCCGGTTTACCAAAGCCCGGTCAAACACTTTCCGGTTTAAAACATAGCCCGCGGTCTTTCCCTCTTTGGATACAATATTCACTGAATACCCGTCAGGACCGCAAAAAACCGCTTTATTTATTTCCGCAGAAATCCAGGACGGCTCAGGCGTAAAAAACTCTTCAAGGTCAGCGCGTGCAATTCCTTCACCGCAGCGGACAGGCATGCCTATTGCAGGGCGCTTTTCCACTAAAAGGACCGAGCATCCTGCACCGGCTGCCTCCTTTGCTGCAACTGCTCCGGCAGGACCCGCGCCGATGACACAGATATCGTATGAAGAGTTCATTAGGTATTATATTGGCTCTATGATAATAAAGGATAATCGGAATAAAAAAAGATACTTGTTTACTTTCTTCTTATTTTTGAAAAAGGGACATATCATACATATCATAAATGTGCGGATTTCATCTCTACCCCTCCCCCGAAATTCATCATAAAAGCCACCGCGAAAGGTGCGGAATGATGATTTTTGGTCGGTGACTTTTTTTCATCATCATTTTAGGTCATTGACTTATTTCTGCGCTTGAAAAAAGTCAGCGGGTTATTTTCGTCGTCAGAAAAAGCAGGTGACTTTTTTTCGCTTCGGCTTTCGAGACGCGCATCGCCAGTCCTTCGGACTTGCTCAAACCTTCGGCTAAAGCCTCAGGATAAAGCCTCAGATGGCTCAAACCTTCGGGCTAATGCCCTCAGGAGAAATACGCCGGCCCATTTTTTTTTGAAAAATAACCTCCCTCTCACAACATTCATATCTTACACAAACCTATGTATTGCATAATTGTAAATTATGTCCATATCAAAAGACGAAATGAAAGCCAATGCCTTGAAATTTTCAAGGAAATGGCGTGACGCACATGATGAAAAATCTCAGGCACAGTCATTTCTGAATGATTTTTTCAATGTGTTCGGCTTCGATACAAAACTTCTTGCAACATTTGAATCAAGAGTCCCTCTTCCGGGCGGTTCAACAGGATTTATTGATTTGCTCTGGAAAGGCAATCTGCTTGTTGAGATGAAATCCAGAGGGCGTGATTTGGATGCTGCATTTAATCAGGCAAAGGGATATGTTGCGCAACTCGATGAAAAAGACCGTCCGATATATATTATGGTCTGTGATTTTGCACGAGTACGTCTGTATGATTTGACTTTGGGTGTTGAAGCCGCTGAACAATATTACGAGTTTCAGGTAAGCGCTCTTAACCGGAATATTCAGCATTTTGCAAAGATTCTCAATCTTGCAAATGTAATTCCCGAACGGGGGGATAATGATGAGCGGGTAAATGTTGAAGCTGCTGAAATTATGGCGCGGCTTCATGAAAGTATGAAGGATATGGTGTGTGATTCTCACGAGCTTCAGGTGTATCTTGTCCGTCTGTTGTTTTGTATGTTCGCTGAGGATGCAGGGATTTTTAACAGGTATGCGTTTGAAAATTATGTGAAGAATTCAACTGGGGAGAATTTAGCGGGGCGTCTTGGTACTTTGTTTGAGATTCTTGATATGCCTGAGGCAAAACGTCCTGCGGGTATTCCTGATGAGTTGAGGGAGTTTCCGTATGTGAACGGGAAGCTGTTTACGGAAAAACTTCATACGGCTTACTTAAATGAAAAGGTGCGTAATGCCATTTTAAAAAGTTGTGAGTTTGACTGGGATTATATTTCTCCTGCGGTTTTTGGTGCGATGTTTCAGGGTGTGATGAATCCTGATGAGCGGAGGGAGATGGGTGCTCATTATACGAGTGAGGAGAATATTCTTAAGGTTATCAAGCCGTTGTTTCTTGATTCGCTGTGGGAGGAGTTTGGTATGTGCAGGCACAATACGGTCAGTCTTGAGCGGTTTCATACCAAGCTTTCTTCTTTGAAGTTTCTCGACCCTGCGTGCGGGTGTGGTAATTTCCTTATTATTGCGTATCGTGAACTGCGGAAACTTGAGTTTGAGGTCATTAAAATTCTTCATGAGCCTGATAAGGGTAAGTTCTTTATTGATGTTGGGGAGTTTGTAAAGGTTAATGTTGATCAGTTCTATGGGATTGAGTATGAGGAGTTTCCAAGTCAGATTGCTCAGGTGGGTATGTGGCTTGTTGATCATCAGTGGAACAATATTTTCTCGGAGTATTTCGGGTTTCCGTTCAGGCGGCTTCCGTTAAGGCAGTCTGCGACTATTGTGTGCGGGAATTCGCTTCGGATTGACTGGAATTCGCTTGTATCGAAGGATGAGTTGAGTTATATCATGGGTAATCCGCCGTTTTTGGGTTACACTCAGCAGAGTAAAGAGCAAAAAGAGGATATGGTCCTTATTTTCAAGGAGAGAAAGGGGTCGGGTGTTTTAGATTATGTTTCAGCATGGTATCAGAAGGCTGCTGAGTATATTCAGGGAACCAGAATAGAAGCTGCTTATGTGTCAACAAATTCTATTACGCAGGGTGAGCAGGTTGCTATTCTGTGGAAACCTTTGATGGAGGGACTGGGTGTTACTATCAATTTTGGTTATCGTACTTTCAAGTGGAGCAATGAGGCGAAAGGAAAGGCTGCTGTTCATTGTGTCATTATTGGTTTTGATGCGAAAGGCGGGCGCAGTCTGAGATTTATTTTTGATGAGGACGGCAAGAAGACAGTTGCAGAAAATATTAATGGGTATCTTGTAAATGCTGCAGATGTTTTCATTGAGAAAAGAAAAAAGCCCCTTTGTGATGTTCCTGAATTTATCTCAGGAAGCAGACCAATAGATGGGGGCAACTTCCTTTTTTCATTCGAAGAATATGAAGATTTTATTAAAAAAGAACCGCAGTCTAAGCCGTATTTTAAGAGATTTATGATGGGGAAGGAATTTATTAACGATAAAAAGAGGTATTGCTTATGGTTAGCGGATTGTCCTCCAAATGAGTTGAAATTAATGCCTGAAGTCTTAAAAAGAGTGGCATTAGTTAAAGAAATGCGATTAAATAGTGACCGGGAAACCACAAAGAAAAAAGCATTAACTCCTACTTTATTTGGGGAAGTTAAACAACCAAAAAAGAATTATGTGGCAATACCCGAAGTATCATCAGAGAGGCGTGAATATATCCCGATTGGTTTTCTTTCACCAGAAATAATTGCAGGAAATAAATTGTATATTCTCCCTGATGCTGAAATATATCATTTTGGAGTATTAACATCAAATATTCACATGTCTTGGATGCGAACCGTGTGTGGTCGTCTGAAAAGTGATTACAGTTATTCAAACACAATTGTTTACAACAACTTCCCCTGGCCGAACCCCACCGAAGACCAGAAAGCAGCCATCGAACGCGAAGCACAATCAGTTTTAGATGCACGCGCCCTTTATCCTGAAAGCAGCCTTGCAGATCTTTACGACCCCTTAACAATGCCTGTTGAACTGCGCAAAGCCCATGAACGCTTAGACAAGGCGGTTGAAAAAGCCTACGGGTGCAAATTTGAAAACGAGGCGGAGATTGTGGCGTATCTTATGGAAGAATATCAGCGTCTGGTAAAGGAAGAGGGAAAGAAAAAATGAACGGGGCTTTCAATAACCCTGCTTAGCATTTTCCGCTAACCACTCTTCCCAGAGTAGCTCAACTTTTTTCTTGCTGTTCTCTTTTTTTCTCTTTATTAACTCCTCCCTGTGCGCATCCCGGTATGCTTTCTGATATTTTAGGATTTCATCTCTGTGTGCGTAATAGTATGCTTTCCGATATTGCCTATTCTTCTCTTTTTTTGCATCAAAATCCGCAGCATAATATACGGTGAAATTCGGTATGTTAGTATCATCAGCCACTTATTTTTCTCCGCTGATTTCAGTTGTATGTATTAATTGTCAGCCAAACAATAAATAAATTCCAGCAATATTTGTCATCACACCGGCGCTCACCGCTCAGCGCTCAGCGCTCACATGATTTGACAAAAACTGTACGGTTGTGTGATGTCTGAACACTTATGCTCTTTCTCATGAAATTTTCAGAATAATTTTCGGAGTGATTATTTCTGCGCGGGAAAGATCATGAATTGCATCATCATCTTTTTCCGCCGTTTCCTTGCTTTTTTACTTTTTATTTTCGACATATATTTATAGTATTAAAAACAAAAATAGAACGCATAAGAGTACACGCTCGCGCTATTCTTCTTGAGAAAGGAGAAGAGTGCGCACGAAAATATTACCCGGTGTCTTTTTTAAAAATTATGTGAGCGCTGAGCGGTGAGCGCCGGTGAGAAAATTATTTTGCGGTGAGGTACTTTTTATTTTAGTTCTGAATATCAAAAAAAATTGCGGGAGCCGGTATTGATTCTGACGATGATATAGAAATCAATACCATACTGCTGTGTTTTTGCGAAGATTACTTGCGAGACTCCCGCATTTATTCTATTTGACGCAGGACGACATGAATCTTCTCTAAGCAAAAACAGACGGACGGTTTTTTTTGCAAATACGGGCTGCCCTTACTGGAAAATATTTACACCCTCAGCAGCAATATTATTGTGCAGTTCCCAAAATGAGTGCGGGTACTGCAAAACTCAAGACAAGTTACACCTGTCTTTACCCTCTGGGAATCATGTTGGCTGACTCCGGAGGGGTTTTTGGATTTTTCAAAAAGAAAATGTGGTTTTTTCTTTAACTTTCCCCAGAAAGTTCATGGTATCTTAGACTAAATACATTTGATTAAAAGATAAAATACCAATAAATATGAAATCAATTCTCGTTGTTGATGACGATATCTACGCATATCTGGTAATGCGTTCTACATTGAAGGAGTATTCTTTTGAATATGCGGATTCTGCAAAAAAGGGTTATCAGATTCTTCTAAATTGCAGCAAAAAACTTCCCGACCTGATTCTTCTTGATATCAGAATGCCTGAAGAAGATGGTTTTGCATTTTATTCCCAGCTTAAGGCATTTAAAATGTGGGCAAAAATCCCGGTAATTTTCCTGACCGGAATGACAGATAAGGAAACAGAAATCTCCTGCTTGAATTACGGAGCGTATGATTACATAACAAAACCGGTTATTCCTGATATTTTGCGCCGTCGTATTGAAAATGTTCTGGATCATTCTGCGCTGCAGAAATCATCACCTGCAGTAAATTCATCGTTGACGAAGAAAAAACAATGGATGCAAAATAAGAAACGGATTGAATTATATCTGGAAAATCTTCTAAAAACCACAAATCCGGTTTATGTCAAAGCCAAAGATGTTTCCCGGGATTTGAAAATTTCATCGAAAGCTGCAGGGCAGTATCTTCATTCTCTTTCTAAAGAGGGCGCGCATATAATTGTGAAGCAATGGAGCATGTCAAATGGTACTACGTGGTATGTTGAATTGAAGACAAAAAAACAACCTTGATTTTTCAAAAATCGCCGATATTTTTTTATTTTTGCATTTACTCTGTATATTGTGCTAATTTTGTATTTCTTGTTTGTGGAACTAGTATATTTAGTTGTTGTTAAAATGGATCTTTGAAACCTATTGTAATATGAATGCGTATAATTATGTAAGAATAAGACTGAAGAAAATTGTCCTGTGAAGACGAGTAGAAGAACACGGTAAACTGCAGCCGGTAATGCTGTGAAAAAAGAGGTAAAAGAAAATGAAGAAAATCTTAATTGTATTAATTGTAATATTTAGTGTTCTCATATTGGTTGTCGCGGGTATATTTTATGCAGCTACTTGGAGTCCCAATTTAACAATAGATGATTTGACAGAACCACACTGGGGAATAATGACTTTTTACTGCAATGCTGACGATGCAGTAGTAAACTTAACTGATAAAAATGGAACAGTACTGTATACTTCTGTAATAAAAAAAGGACGTACTGAAATCAGTCTAAAATGGAGTGGTATTGAAGATACGTCTGATGTCGCTTACTTATCTGTAACTAAAGATGGATATGCACCATTAAAACTCAACATAAATCAGCATGGATTCAAACCCTATGCCTATGAACATAGCAGTATATATATAATAACTCTGGTTCCTCTGTCTGGAGATATATCACAAATTCAATCAGATAATGCAACTGCGGGTATTATACAAGTGTTTTGTAATATAGATGGCGCAGCAGCAGGAGTAAAGTATGATGGTTTAATCTTTTTGTCAAATGTTGTAACTAGTTCTGCATTAATTTCAATGAGTATAGATAACACTGGATATATGGGAAGAGGAGATTACTTTACTGAGAAATTATCATCAGATAAAAATTTATTATTTGTCTCTGCTGACGGGTATAAACCTGAAACAATTTCAAACGTAACTTATCCAAAGATTGGTGAAACTGTAACCTATTCAGTAACTCTTACCCCTCTTTTATCTGATGAGAGTGTACAGAGGGGGTGAAAGTAAATGAGTTGCATTACTGTTGATTCACTTTTTCTTTTTAAGGGATGGAACCATATGTTACAACGTATTGTTCTCCTTATCTGTTTGCTATGTCTTTTTGTTGTTCCTGCTGCGTCTGCTGAGGGTAATGTGACAAATTTTAATGAGTTCTCAACTTTGTTTAATGAAAGCGGCTTAAATGACTCCTCATATATCGATGTACAATCTGTTGATTTTGTTGAAACTACTGATATTGATAATTCTGAGACAAATACAAATATCTTTGATACTAATACCAGTTCCGTAAATGAAACATATTCTGTTGGTATTGATGAGAATAAATCAGAGCCGCTTTTTGAAGATGATAATACCATTAGTGATGAAAAAAATCTAAGTGACTTAACTTATGCAAAGGACAGAATAGTTGAGGAGATAAGCAGCAGTGATGAGAATGGAGATATCGCACCACTGCCTGTAACAAATATCAGCAGTAATACAAATGAAACTGAGCAGGTTAACAGTGATGATATAGAATCTGTCACTCCTCTTGAATCAAGTCAATCAAATGAAATTGATAATGATATTTATAATGAAGTAGACAGTAATGATACTAATGAAGAACAATTTGTTGAGTCAGCAGAAAATACTACAGTTCCTGCCGCCAATAATCTCTCATTAGCCGAAAAATACGGTCTAAACTCAACAGAAGAAGTTTTACATGCTATTTTTGGAGAAAATATCCCAACTCAATGTTTGGACATGACAGATGAAGAGATTGAGAAACTGATTATCCACATAACTGAAATGAATAAAAACTTCACTGGTATTCCTCTTGAAACAAGAGAGGTTGAAAGTGTCCATAAAGAAGAGGAAGAACAACCACCGGTATTCAAGTTTTTCACATCCCTGTTTCAGTCAAATTCTGTGCCATCAGCATATAACCTGCGTGATATAAACGGTGTCACTCCGGTACAGGCTCAGATGTACACCGGCTTATGCTGGACATTCGCAGTTGTTGCAGCGGCAGAAACAAATGCAATTAAGAACGGGTATGCCACAAAAGATACGATTAATCTGGCAGAATTTCAACCGGCATATTTCCATACACACAGAAAAGGAGTAACCACTTCTGATGACAATGGCAACGTCTTAGATGAATTTACAACATTAACCGGTGATTCTGTCTGGATGTCGGACTGGGTAAATAATGGTGAATATCCTGATTATCTCCTGCGTACGCTGGCAGCAGGAATCGGATTTGCCGATGACAGCGGATTTAGTCCGTTTATCTCTCCTTCATTTTGGTGGGATATGATTGACCCGCTTGATGCAGAACTGGCAACCTCCAAAAACGTCTATACTCTGAAAGGATATACTCAGGTAAATATTAATGACCGTGAGGATGTCAAAAAACTGATACAGGAAAAAGGCGGCGGTGTCACGACAATGAATATTAACAAAGCGGATTTGAAGTTACGTGAATATGGAGGAAAAACATCTCTTACACATTATAATCCATCAGAAGATGGAGAAAGACACGCTGTATGTATTGTTGGATGGGATGAGAACTTCCCAAAAGAATATTTCTTGAATCAGCCTGAATCCAATGGAGCATGGCTGATTAAAAACAGTTGGTGGAGCAGCCCTATAGATTTTCCGGGAGATGGCGATGACGGTTATTTCCTGACTCAGGGTGATGGATATATCTGGGTTTCATATAATGAACCGACTATATATGATGCTGTATTTATAGATGTAATTCCAGAAGCATTAAAAGGATATGACTTTATCTATCAGTATGATGGGGGTGTTGTGAATAAAGAGGATGGTCAACAATACAAGAGTGAAAATTCCATTACAGCCCGCAACATCTTTACCGCTACAGGGAATCATGTGCTAAATGCTGTATCATTTGAAACAGAAAACCCGAATCTGGATTATACCATTGAAATTGTAAAGAATGGAAAAACTGTATCAACAACCGCTGGTAGTCTTGTTTATGAAGGATATTATATGATTCCGCTCACGGATTCAGTATGTGTTGTAGATAAAGAAGAATTTGAAGTAAGAGTAACGTTGAAAAATAATGGATATGGTGCTGTTTCATTCCCCGCTGACACAACGAAAAGTGTCTTTTCTGATACCGGTTTGCAAAAACACTATACATCCATGACGACAGGTACACAAAGCTCATACTGGGACACACACAACGGAAAATGGATAGACATTACTCGCTACGGCGATAACTTCAGAATAAAGGCGTTCGCTAAAGATGACCTTGACTTCGACCCCGTCACCTCAATCACTCTTGACTCTGCAGACTGGGCCTTTTGGAACGGAATAACATTAATTGTTAACAACAACCTTCGCCTAACCGCAACATGCTGTCCAACTACTGCGATGCAGGATGTAACATGGACAAGCACAAACCCGGCAATTGCACCAGTTGATGTGAATGGAATGGTTGTACCTCGCGGTACCGGTTCTGCAATGATTACCGCAACAGCAAAAGACGGCACCGGAGTATCAGTTACACAAAAGATACAACTCTTAAACATACTTGGATTACCCGTCATTATCAAAGGCGAACAAAAGACAATGCGACCCGGAGAAACTGATTATCTCACGCATCCGGTAAACATGAACCCTGCAGACGTAAATTCGATGAAAACAGCAGCCCCAATGTTCGCAGCATCAGCACCACCTGCAGATGGAACAGACATAATTGAGGCAGAAACAATCGAAACAAATACAATCGGAAAAGAAATAAACAATGCTGAAACCGCCGGAGAAGGAATAAACAAAGACACATTAGCACTGGAATCCGACACATTAGACGAAGAACCACTAGTTCCAGTCTTTGCCGCTGCAGAAACACATGCTGTTACATGGACAAGCAGCAATGGAAACGTAGTTACCGTTTCCTCCTCCGGAAAAGTAACTGCCAGAACTCCGGGATATGCCACAGTCACCGGAATTGCCGATGGTGACCAAAACACCGCTTATTCTGTTGATTATCATGTAGTTGGAGACACCGCATCAAGTATCACCCTTGATGGAAAACCAAGCGTAAGCGTTAATGAAGAAGTAACAATAACTGCTCACGTCAGCGCGGACATATTATCGATAAACTGGAATACAGAAAAAGCTTCAGGATCAACTGCCGCGATAACAAACCAAAGAAGCGGCACCGATGCAGCAGGAAACCCGATTTATACATTCACCGCATTAAATCCAGGAAAAATTACCATTATAGCCACTTCATCTGGCACAGGCGCAGCAGCAAAATTTGATCTTACTATCACAAGCGCCTCAACACCCACCTCAACAGCAACACCCAAACCAACGCCGACACCAGACAGCCGCATACTTTCAATTACCCCTGTAAAAGACAATACCCTGTCAGTTACTGATGTCCACACCTTTACCGTCAGTCCTTCAGGAATACCGGTAGAATGGTTTATTGTCAGCCAAACAACCGGGTCCGGAAATATCAATAAAGATACCGGATTATTCACCCCGTTAAGTACCGGAACAGTAACAATAAAGGCAAAAGCAACCGATGGAAGCGCCAAAACCTCAGCCGAATATACCTTTGAAATAACCGCCGCCGCCCTTCAGATTATTGGCGATTCCGTTATCGACATGGATAAAACCATCTGCAATTACAAATACTATGTCAACGTCCCGGGTGTCACCGTCAAATGGGATGTTTACCCGAGACTCGCCACAGTAAACAATAAATCCACCGATGAATTCGGCTACAGTTATATGGAACTCACCCCGTCTACCACTGGATACACCACCATAACCGCAAAAATCAGCGGCAACGGCTACTATGAAACACTCACTAAAAATATCGAACTCCGCAGACATATCACCTCAATAACCATCAAAGGAAGTGACTTTGTTGAACAGGGTAAAACCACCGAATACTGCGCTGAAATCGCCCCTTCAAGCGCCACTGCAACCACAATCACCTGGGACAGCGAGACAAAATCAGTTGCCACAATTTCCGACACCGGCGTACTCACCGCGATAAAAGCCGGAAAAACCAAGATTACTGCTGCAGCAAACGACGGTTCAGGAGTAATAGCTGAAAAAACGATTGAAGTTACACCGGTAAGAGTTACCGCCATAGAACTTGACAAGACAACAGCCAGGCTGCAAAACGGAAAAACCCTCGAATTAAAAGCAACCGTCAGACCATCCAATGCGGGTAATCTTAAAGTAACCTGGACAAGCTCTGATGATAAAGTAGCATCTGTAAACAGAGATACCGGAAAAGTAACTGCAAATAAAGCAGGCTCTGTAAAAATAACTGCTGTTTCTGATGATAATACAAGTTTAACCGCATCCTGTGATATAACCGTCTTCCAGCCGGTGACCAAAATAACCCTTGTCAATGACGGTATAGAACTCAATTCTAATTGTATTTACTGTTACACAGGTGATGAACTTGATATTACCGTCAAAGTCTCCCCGCCAAATGCAGAAAATAAAGAAGTAAAACTGGTAAAATCTTCCGGAATCAGTGCCCATATCGGCTGGGAAAAAACATCATCAGATGCTAATGGAAACGCAATTTACACACTATGTCCATACAGCAGTGGAACTTATATGCTGCATGCAGAAGCGGCTGACGGCTGCGGTGCGCAGTCACCAGAATTTCAAATATATGTAATTGACCCGATTCAAAAAGTAGTAATTAAGAATAATGATGAAGAAGACAGCATTTCAACAGGAGAAAAGAAAACACTTGAGGCATCAATCACCCCGGATATCACCCACGGAAGTCAAAGCTTAATCTGGAAAGCATATCCGGAAGGCATCGTCTCGCTTCCGGAAAACGGGGATTTAGGCAATTCCCATAAATGTACCGTCACTGCTCTTAAAGGAGGAGATGTTGCCATTACAGCAATCGCTGCTGATGGTCACGGAGCAGCAGATATACACATGATGACGGTTGTTCAAAAAGTTACCGGCATTACTCTTACTGCTGCTGATGCACCAATAATAAATGATGTACCAACGATAAATATCGGCGAGACGACCACAGTCAAAGCCACAATTACCCCATTCGATGCGGCTGATAAAACTCTGTCATGGAAGTCAGATAGGGACAAAATAGCAACGGTTGATGATAACGGAGTGATAACTGCAAACTCAGCAGGTTCCGTAAAGATTACCGCAACTGCACAGGACGGCTCCAATGTTTCCGGATCTATTACTATCGCGGTCTCTCCACAAAAAGTTGAATCGATAACCCTTGACCAGACAACAGCCCAATTGGCGATTGGAAAAACCCTCACCTTAAGCGCAACAGTTGGTCCAACAACAGCGACAAACAAGACAATAAAGTGGTCAAGTTCAGATTACACGGTTGCCACAGTAAATGAGGATACCGGCGTGGTGAAAGGAATAAGCGCAGGACCTGCGACAATAACCGCAACTGCTCAAGACGGCTCTGGTGTTTCAGCTTCATGTGAAGTTAAAGTCACTGTCCCGGTAGCTGGAATTACCCTTATCTATGACGGCAAAGAAATTAAGGAGTGGGATTTACTTGATTGTTATCTCGGTGATAGTCTCGAAATAACCGCAAAAGTATCTGTAGAAGATAATGAAAACAAAGACCTCATACTGGTAAAAGATTTCGGTAAGGACGTAGTTATCAAATGGGATAAAACATCAGTTGATGGTGATGGAAATGACATCTACACTCTCTGCCCAACTGCAAGTGGTTTATTTGATTTTTATGCACAGGCAGCAGATGGTTCCGAAGTAAAATCTGCCCTGTTTGAATTAAAAGTAATTGCTCCGATAGAAAAAGTGGTGATTTCCGGCAAATATTCACTCCCTGTTGGAATGTCAACAACACTGACCGCAGAAATAGATCCAAACCTGTATGATAACCGCAATTTAGAGTGGTCGGCAGAGCCTGAAGGCATAGTCTCACTTACGCCCGGCTCAGACACACTCAGCTGCACGGTTAAAGGTCTCAAAGGCGGTCCTGTTACTATCACAGCATCCGCAAAAGACGGTCACGGAGCATCTGAGACTCATGCAATGACAGTAATACAAAAGGGATCCCGCACACTTTATCTCAACACCGGTGATAAAGACATTGAAGGTGAAAATCTTGATGACCCCTCTGTAAAAGGACATAGTTTTTACTTTAATGTTAAAGCGGAAATCGGCTATGAATATCCTTCTGCATCATCAGCCGTCGCAGATTCATTAACAGCACCTGTCTTTTCCCGTATGCTGACCAACGGCAAGTATGCTGAAATTCAGTTAAACGAAAAAGTACTGGTTTACAAAGAAAATGCAGATGGCACATGGACTGAAGTAAAAGATGCTGCATCATTTGATGCTGAAAACAAGGTAGTTCTCGATGTATCCAAACTTACTGATGCAGCAAAAGGAGTAAGAATTAATTTTGTCGGCAGATACCTTGGAGATATTGATGGAAACAGCAGAATACAGACGCGTGATTCAGGTATGATAAATTCTCATATATGCGAAACAACATCATTGGATGCAACCGCACAATATTATGCAGATGTTGACGGAAACGGCAGAATACAGTCACGTGATTCTGGTTTAATAAATTCTTATCTTGGAGGGGAATCACCGATTCTATCCGCTACCCGCACCGTTTATCTCAACACGGGTGATAAAGCCGTTGAAGATGAAAATCTTGATAATCCAACTGTAAAATGACACACATTTGGACCAACTGTCAAAGCAGAAATCGGCTATGAGTATTCTTCAGTAACGGCTGCGGCTGCTGATTCATTAACAGCACCTGTCTTTTCCTGTCTGCTGACCAATGGCAAATATGCTGAACTTCAGTTAAACGAAAAAGTACTGGTTTACAAAGAAAATGCAGATGGTACATGGACAGAAGTAAAAGATGTTGCATCATTTGATGCTGAAAACAAAGTAGTTCTCGATGTATCTAAACTTGCTGATGCAAATAAAAGAATCCATATAAATCCAACTGGTCGTTATCTTGGTGATGTGGATAACAACAATCGTGTAATTGCAACAGATGCTTCAAAAGTATCAGCACATGCTAAAAAAACTGCATTATTGGATTCAGTTAGCGCATATTATGCTGATTTTGATAAAGATGGGCGTGTAATTGCAGCAGATGCTGCAAAGATTAGTGCATATGTAAGGAAATAATGAAATAAAATGAAGAAAGAAGTTTATTGAAACGAGCAATACGACAATCTGAAGGAGTGATGCAGTGCCATACTGTCAAAAACACCATCGATAAACTGAAACGAGAGTAAATGAATTCCCTCACTTTTTTATCCGGATTTTATATGCGACTATAATGTAACCTCCGAAAAAAAAATCATCGAAAAAAAGGTAAGGGGGGGGGATAGTGTAACGATTTTTCTGTAAAATCGTATCCTGCCGAAAATTCCTTGTATACACATTATACTTCCATCCTCAGATACCTATTTCCACACACCCACTCCTCATTTATATCAATCAGAATAGATCCTGCCACTCTCATAAACGAATCTACAGACGGAAAAGCACCAACTTTCCTTACTCTCCTCTTAATCTCCGGATTCAACCTCTCAACCCCATTCATTGTCCTGATTTTTTCAAATGCTCCCTTGGGAACACCTTATAATTCAAAACATCTGAAAAACATCTCAACTCAACTTTGACACTTTGTTATATAGCATCCGCTCCCCACACCCAATATTTTATCACAATTTAGAATTTGACAGTTGAGATTATCCTCCGCCTCTTCCCCAAAAAATCATCTTGATTCAGCCATTCATGACATCTTTTGAGGCTGAAATTTTCAGTTAGTTTGTAAGCTGTCATTGCGCGTAGTAGAGCACTTGGATTAATTCCTCGCATTTTCAAGGGGCAAATGATGGTATTCAGATTCAGTTCATGAAACATCTTGTCTACGAACAAGGGGATATCAACCGGAAAAGAGATGTGTGGGGTTACTGATATCATAATAATCTATGGCAAATGTGAAATCTGCCGTATTCAAATATAGATTGGCAGCTTTCAGGGATTAATTTTCTATTTTGACATGTTTGGTAAGAGATTTAAGGTGTGCTAAATGGTGTAAGTGACAAACTTGGGATTCTATATTGGAGTTGGGACATTTTCAAATTTACAGCAATTTTAAGACACTATCAAAAAAAGGGTATAGGGGGGGTAGAGTATACCCATATGGGTATATGGGTATATCTAATTTATATAGGAGAAAAAATTAAAGCGTTTTCCTTGGTTTTTCCATTTGCAACAGACCTTTTTCGACTTTCATTTTTTGCGTTTTGTCAAACGGTTTATACTTCGTTAAACTCGTTTTCCCAAACGGTCTTGTGTTTATTATTTGCATTATAAGTTTAAATACAAATTGCCTGACAGGGTGAAAAAAAAGAAGAACTAGTATATAAATGTAGTATACCCATATGGGTATATGGGTATACTCATACCCCCCCATACACTTTTTTTTCAAAAGAGGGGGGTACGGATATCTATAATGAAACCACATACCTGTTTGGGATATGCCGACCGCACCGCACGCCTCTTGAGAAAAGCCGGACTGATTTTCTGCTGCGCAGAACCGCTCGCACGGACGC
>DALTWF010000051.1 GCA_029987235.1 Methanocorpusculum sp.
GAATATTGGATGTACTTACTCTTAAATGCGATTCTAATTTTTTTGGGATAGCACATGCATAAAAACAACCCCGAAACTTTTTTGCCCAGTAAGAAAAATATGTACTCATAAATTGAAAGGCACTCTTATGATAAAACAGAAAATCACCTTACTGTTGTTTGCCGCACTGCTCATTACACTGGCATGCACCGGTTCTGCATACGCAGCAACAGCAGCGAACTCTGCAAACGTCAATCCGGGACTGACTATCTCCGAACTGAAACTCTACCCCGGAACACTTATGCCCAGCGAAGAAGGAACAGCATACGTCACCCTCACAAATACCGGAGAATACACTGTATTCGTCGAAGGATTCATCGTATATTCCGCATCCGGCGTAAAACTGACGCAATATGACCAGTCACTTGGAAACATCAACCCCAAAGACCAGATAACCGTGTCCTTTGCCGTAAAAGCCGGTGACGAATGCGGAACATTCTACCCTTATATCACCATGAATTACACGGCAAATACCGGAAACGAGAACCGCCATTTCTATGCAAAAATACCCGTACCAGTGACAGTTGACGATAAATCAATCACTATCTCAGTATTAAATCGTCCGGATGTATTCCAGCCGGACACCACACAGACACTAGCTCTGTCCATAGGAAATGTCAGGGCAAATGATATCGAAGGAGTTGAACTTTCTGTATCCGGAGATGGTGTCACATCCCGTGAAGGAAAAGTCTTTGTCGGAGGAATTCCGGCAAATTCCAAACAGGAATCATCAATTACCGTCCTCACCACAAAAGAAACCAAAGAAGTCACTCTTACTGCAGCCTATAGAAACGGTGCAAACTGGCATGAGGAATCCATAAATCTCCCGATAAATGCAGGAATATCAAGAACCGGAGCCGACCTTGTAATAAACAACATTGAGGTAAAACAGGCAACCGGATATACAACCATAAAAGGAGATGTAAACAACGCAGGACTTACTACAGCAAAAGCCGTAGTTGTAACCACGACCGGCACTGAAGAAGCAGGACCTTACTATAATTATGTAGTTGGTTCCCTTGATACAGACGGTCTTTCTGAATTTACCGTTACCTTCAAAACCGATAAGCCTGAAGCAACAGTTCTGTTAACCTACAAGGACAATGCGGGAAACACATACAACCAGACAAAAGTTGTAAAACTCTCGCAGACAACAGACGGTAAATCTCAATCCTCATCTACCCCGGGAACGGACAACAGTGCTGTCCTTCCAACCGTACTTATCCTCATTGCAGCAGCCCTGATATTTGCCTTTGGCATTGTCGCATGGAGAAAAGGAATTTTCCGTAAAAAAGAATGATTGAGACACAACCGCAGGAGAAAAAATCCCTCTGGACGAAAATTTATTCGCCCATGGTACTCTCCCTTGCCATCCGCAACCTCAGAATCAACCGGTTCCGAACCCTTCTGTCAATGATAGGTATCATTATCGGTGTATTTGCCATCTGCTGCATGGGAATGATATCCGGTGGATTCTTAAGCCAGATGGATACTCTTGCTTCCAATTCTGCGGGAACAATGACAATATCCCCCATCGGCGAAAAAGTAATTGACGGAGAAATCTGTACCGGATTCAATGAAAAAGAACTCAGAAACATTGAAGCCGCAGTGAAATCAGTCACAAAGAGTTATGAGATTCTGCCTGTTCAGAATACACTCCGCTCCGCATTTATCGGGAAAGACAAAAAACGGGAGACTGTTTCAATCTACGGTCTGCAGTCAAACGACATAGACAAAGTAATTGAATTCAAGAGCGGAACAAAACCCCGCGGAGCAACAAACATAGCAATCGGTGAAAAACTCGCCGATGACTACAAATTAAAAATTGGAAGCCGTATTGATATTCTTTCAGTCAGCGGAAATGAAATATCCTACCGTGTTGTCGGCATTATGAAAAACAACGACCAGGAAGCCGGAAAAGCCATAACAACTGATAATATCGTATTAGGAACGCTGGAATTCTATGAAAATGTAGCAGGAAACAATCACGGACTCTATAAGAGCGTCATTGTCAATGCGAAAAATCCGGAAGAAGTAGATGCCATTGAAGCCGCGATTAAGAAAAAGATGAACGGAAGACCGGATAAAGACTCAGACGATACTGTGTCAATCTTCAAGGCATCCGACTTCCTGAGTGCCGTATCTGGTATTTTAGACCTGGCAAGCGCATTTACCGTCCTGATTTCCGCCATCTCACTTTTGGTTGCTGCGGTCGCCATTGTAAACGTGATGATGATGAGCGTAAAGGAACGCACCAAAGAAGTCGGCATTCTCAGAAGCATTGGTACATTTAAGGCACAGATTATGCAGATGTTCCTCTACGAATCAGCCATGATAGGTATTGCGGGTTCCCTTGTCGGTGTTGTTCTTTCAACGCTCGCATCGCTTGTCGGCTTCCTCATTATGATGCAGTCAGCAGAAGCGATGCTTACCTGGCCGGTATTAAGATACATTCCTATCGGCATAGGTGTAGGACTTGCAGTCTGCCTTGCTGCAGGAATTTATCCGGCATGGAAAGCAGCAAACCTGAATCCGGTTGACGCAATGGCCTCAGAATAAAAAAGGAGAAAAACATGAGTATAGTAAAATCAATCAGAAATTTATTTTTTGAACCGGCACAGTTTTTTGAAAACTACACGAAAAAAGGATTGGGAATTCCAATTCTCATAACTGTTATTTACGGAGTACTTGCAGCAGTCTATGCATTTCTTTCAACCATGCAAAAACCTGCTGCAATGGCGATGAATATTCCCGGTGTTTCAGCAGAAGAAATTATGCCGGCAATCGCAGGCGGTTCGGCATTCGGTGCATTTTTCACCGCAATAATCGCATGGATTGCTATGAGTCTGTTGTTCTTCTTCGCATTGAAGATTTTCTGCAAACCTGCGCCTGGTTTCAAGGATGTGCTGCATATTACGAGTTTTGGGGCGATTCCACTTGCAGTATCCGCGATTATTGAAATTCTGATATCATTCGCCGGAACTCCGAATGCCTGGGCAATTCTGGTGCTGTCTGCCGCAGTCCTCTTTATTACCATTCCAATCTGGGTAAAAGGATTTGAAAAAATTGGTGCAGGACCGGAAAAGAAGATACTTACTGCAGTTATTATTGCCTGTCTGATTCCGGTAGTAATTTCCGTTGTAACAACAATTATGGGGACTGGCGCATAATTCAGCCGCGACCGAGTTCCTTGTGCGCTTTGCCCAAATGCTGGGCAGAAAGTGCGCCAAGGAGCGATAATTCTCCTGCAAGAACTGCAGATGCTGCAATTTCTGCAAATTTACGCGCTTTCCCGTCGCCTTTGCATCCGAGAAGCGAAAGACATTCCGACTGAGTCGGAAGAGATGTGCCACCACCCACAGTACCAACCGGTAGAGATGGAAGTGTAACTGAAACATATACTCCTCCTTCAACAACATCCGCAGTGGTAATGCAGGTGCTTCCCTCAACAACATGTGCCGCATCCTGACCGCAGGCAATGAATAATGCCGCAATCACGTTTGCCGCATGCGCATTTGCTCCAAATGATGCCGCGCGAATGGAACCGACCAGATTTTTGCGCATGTTTGCCTCGGCAAGAAGAGATGCTTCTGTTTTGAAAACAGTACGCACCAGTTCCTCAGATAAAAATACGCCTGCGGTTACTGTTTTTCCTCTTCCCTCAACGATATTTATTGCAGACGTTTTTTTATCACAGCACATATTTCCCGAAACTGCAATAAGGCGCACACCGGTTTTTTCCGCAAGAACTTTTGCCGCCGCTTCGGATGCAAGGGTTGCCATATTCATGCCCATCGCATCTTTCGTATCGAATTCAAAGCGGACATACAGATTTGTCCCCGCAGTATAGGTGGTCAGTCCGGTCAGTTTTCCATGCGATGTGGTTAATTCTGCGGATTTTTTCAGGATAGTGAAGTTATCTTCCGCCCAGCGTGCAGAATCCACTGCATGAACTATGCTTTTTGCTGCAAAAACAGGTGCACGGGTCATTTTATCCGAGATAATCCGGCATTGTGCACCGCCCGCTTTGGTTATTGCACTGCATCCGCGGTTAATTGATGCGACCAAAGCTCCCTCGGTTGTTGCAAGCGGAATCCAGAATGAACCGTCTGCATATTCACCATTGACAGAGAGAGGACCTGCAACTCCTAATGGCATTTGCACACAGCCAATCATATTTTCGATATTGCGGAAAACAGCAGGTTCTTCCGGAATTGTATAGGTACCTACTGTATCTAACGAAGACTGTGTTTCCTCCTCGATATAAGTACGGCGCACACTTACTGCATCACGGGCAGGCAGCTCTTTTTCCAATGCATAAAGTTTCACCTCACCTGCACGTATTTTGTCAGTATATTCACTCATACATAAGAATAGGCATGTCACTGACTAATACTTTTTTCTCCGACACGTGCGTACAATATATACAGAATGCAAAATCTCGCGCACTATCTTGACCTTGTTCGAAAAACGGCGCCGTTAATTCACCAGATAACAAATTATGTCACCGTAAACGACTGTGCAAATATTACAATAAGTTTCGGTGCATCGCCGGTTATGACTCATTTTATGCCCGATGCGGTTGAAATGACAAAAAAATCCGGTGCTCTTGTCTTAAATATCGGAACGCCGGACAACACACAGATTGAGGTAATGAAAGCATGCGCAAAAACAGCAAAGACTGCAGGAATTCCGGTAATTCTTGACCCGGTCGGCGCAGGTGCTACAGAATACCGGACAAATACCGCGCGGGAATTGATGCAGTATGCAACAGTGATAAAAGGAAACGCAGGAGAAATTGCAGCATTATCCGGAATAAAATCGGAAATGAAAGGGGTTGACTGTGAATATGTTTCGGAAAACATCAGAGATATTGCAAAAAACCTTGCAAAAAAGACGAATGCAGTAATAATTGTGAGTGGAAAAGAAGATATTATTACTGATGGAAAACGTACCGCAGGTGTTTCCAACGGTGTTGAACTGATGAGCAGAGTTTCCGGCACAGGATGTATGGCATCAGCTGTTGCTGCATCATTTACCGCGCCGGTTTTTCAAAACGGCGATGTATTCTGCGCCTGCGTTTCGGCCATGACCTATCTTGGAATTGCAGGAGAAAATTCGGCGAAAACCGCAACCGGTCCCGGAAGTTTCAAGCCGGGTTATTTCGATGCTGCTGCAGCGCTCACTGAAGAAGATTTTTCAAGAGCAAAAATCACGGAGTATGCATGAACTGCAGTCTGTATGTTGTAACGGATGAAAAACTTTCAAACGGCAAATCTCATGCAGAAATCGCGCGCGAGGCTGTTAAAGGCGGTGCGGACATCATTCAGCTCAGAGACAAATGTGCAGAGTCGCGCAAACTGTATGAATCTGCATGTGAAATCCGTGAGATAACCCGCGGAAAAGCGCTGTTCATCGTAAACGACCGGTTGGATATCGCGCTTGCCTCAAATGCAGACGGTGTGCATGTGGGACAGAGTGATTTGCCTGTCTCTGTTGTGCGCAAACTTTCACCGCCCGGATTTATCATAGGTATTTCAGTAGGCTCCATTGAAGAAGCGCGGAAAGGACTTGCAGACGGAGCAGATTACGTTGCAGTAAGTCCGGTTTTTGACACGGCATCAAAATCCGATGCCGGCGCAGGTCACGGGGTAAATACAATCATAGAAATCCGTAAAGCGTTTTCGGATGCAAAAATACTCGGTATCGGGGGTATAAATAAAACAAATGTACGCGAGGTAATAAAAGCCGGGCTTGATGGAATTGCGGTAATTTCTGCGGTTGTTTCCGCTCCCGACATCACAAAAGCCGCACTTGATTTAAAAGAAATTGTACTGGAGGCAAAACATGGATGTTGAACAGTGGTGCAGAAAAGTCCCGTTATCTAAAGGTGAAACAGCACGCAGGGAAATAATTGCATCAGGAATTGCCGACAGAACTCTGCGGCCACGGGTTGAGAACGGATTTCTTCTCATTCCGGTACTTGATGAGAGAAATGCTGATTTGCGCGCGGTTTTTGCTGCGCTTCCGGAGCGCACCGAACTTGCGCGGCATGAACAGGTGGGCGGGATTGTTATTTTACAGGATGATGATGCAGAAGCCGCAGAAAAAATTCTTGCCGCGCGCCCGAATGTTCATACTGCGCTTTATGCAACATCACCTGTTGAAGGTGAGTTCCGTACAAAAACATTCAGGGTTCTTGCAGGGCTTCCGACAACTGAAACCATTTATAATGAATACGGTCACCGGATGATTGTTGATTTAACCGCAGCATATTTTTCCGCGCGGCTTTCCAATGAGCGGCAGAGACTCTTATCACAGATGACTGATGGTGAAACCATTCTGGATCTGTTTGCCGGAGTGGGGCCGTTTCCGGTAATCCTGGGTAAAAAAGCAAAACTGATGATCTGCAACGACTTAAATCCCGAGGCAATCCGTCTGATGCAGAGAAATCTGCGGATGAACCATCTCAATAACGTGCTGCCGATGCTTGGCGATGCAAAAAATCTGCCGGATGTTCTTGATCCGATGAAATTTGACAGGATAATTATGAATCTGCCGTTTGCCGCGTATGAATTTTTAGAAGCGGCCGCACGTCTTGCAAAACCCGGGACAAAAATACATCTCTATTCACTGGTCGAGCATGAAGGAGAACACATGGAAGATATTCTGCGCGCGTTCCCTGGCGCGCGCGTGTTTGAAAAATCCATCCGGTCATATTCTCCGACAAGCTGGCATGCGGTCTATGATATAGAGGTCGCAGATGAAATGTAAAATCTGTGGTACAGCATCATTTGCAGATTTAAAATGCGCAATTGATGCGGGTGCAGATGCAGTTGGATTTCTGGTTGGTATGCCGGATAGCATAGAAGACGCAGTGTCGACCGAACTTGCGCGCGCAATGATTTCATCACTGCCGCCGTTTGTGACACCCGTTGCAGTAACACATCTGCAAAAAACAGATGAACTTATCCGCATTGTGAAGGAAACAGGATGTTCAGCACTTCAGATTCAAAATGAGATTGAGCCAAAGGATATTTTCACAATCAAAAAAGTGCTGCCGTATCTAAAAATAATCAAAGCGATTCATATTACCAGTAGAGAGTGTATTGATAATGCTATTCTTTTTGCCAAATATGCCGATACACTGATTCTTGACACAAAGGCAAACGGCAAAATCGGTGGAACAGGAATTACACACGACTGGAACATCAGTGCAGAAATAGTTGAAAAGGTATCTGTTCCGGTTATTTTAGCCGGCGGGCTGACACCGGAAAATCTCACAGAAGCAATCGAAACTGTTCATCCGTTTGCAGTTGATGTGCATACCGGAGTAAAAAAGAGCGGGGTGCGCGATGCTGAGAAAACGTGCCGGTTTGTTGAAACCGCACATAATTCTGAATAATTCAAGTTTTTTAAAACAGTTTAATTCAGTCGCTTACGCTATTTGGTTAAAACTTAGAAGAAACAAACTTACAAAAG
>DALTWF010000014.1 GCA_029987235.1 Methanocorpusculum sp.
AATATCCATGAGTCCTGCGTCAAAGCCGAAACTTGCATAGGAGGCAACGCGGCTTTCCGGGCTGAGATTCATCATTTTTCTGTAGGTCTGATGATATCCTGCAATGTTTTTGTGTTCCAGAATACAGCCTTTGGGTGTGCCTGTAGTGCCCGAGGTGTACAAAATAATTATCGCATCCTGTGGTTTGGGGCGCAGGGCGGATAAGTCTTCAGCAGCAGGAAGAGTTGCTATCTCATCAGTATAAAGCACGTCGCCTGTGTAGTCTGCAAGAAGCGGGCGAAGTTGTCTGTCGGCGATAAGAAGGCGCGCCCCGGAATCTTTCACCATGAAATTCAGCCGGTCAGGAGGATACGTTGCATCAAGCGGCTGGTATGCGGCCCCTGCTTTTGTGACACCGAGTGAGGTAATCGCCATGAATTCATTGCGGGGGACTAAAATCGATACAAATTCATCTGTTCCGATTCCTTTTGCATGGATATAAGAGGCGAGCCGTTCACTAAGGTCACCAAGTTCTGCATAGGTAAGGGTTGTGTCATTGCAGATTACGGCAGGCGCATCAGGCTGCTGTTTTACCTGTTCGTCAAAGAGGTTGATAAGGGTTTTTGTCCGGTCATATGCATATTCGGTCTGATTGAACTGGTCGAGAATATCCAGAGTTGGCTCATCTGCTGTTTCAATATCACAGACCTGTTCTTTTATCAGAAATTCATGAACGGTTTTTATATATGCCCGGGCAAAAGACTCAATAAAGGAACGGGTGTAGAAATCCGTTCTCCACCGTATATGCAGTTTATAGGTACCTGTACCGTGCTCATATATTTCCAGAACAATTTTTGAAATTTCAATCTGTTTGTTATCAAAAATCCGGACAGCCGGGGCAAACCCGTCCTGAACAAAATCAAAGCAATCCAGCCTGCCCTGATAGGAAAAGCCGATGTCAGAAGTTACACCATAGTCGCGTGCGATATCAACAAACGAGTATGCACTGAACTTTTTTGTTTCAGAAAGTTCGTCCATACTTTCACGCAGAATCTGCGCGACTGTTTTGTCATTGCCCGGTTTAACAACATGAGGCATGGTGCGGACGAGCATAGATACAAGGTTGTTCTTTTTTTCACAGTCGCGCCCGTTATACACAGTGGTGATGAGGGATTCATCTGCTCCGGTAAATTTAGCGGTGACAAAACCCATTACAGCAGTAAATAATGCAGTTGTGGATATCTTAAGCGAATGACGCAGGGTTTTGAAGGCTGCCTCATCAATGCTGAATTCAGTTTCGTAGATATCTGACCGGGGGACTTCGCCGTATGCATCGCGGATAGGAAGTAAACCTGTGTCGATATCTGATAGGAGAGCATCATAATATTTTCCTGCTGTCTGCTGCTCGCTTTCGTATAATGCATCTTCCTCCAAAACATGGTCAACCGGCGAGTAGGATTCAGCAGGAATTTCCTCTCCTGCATATGCTTTGGTGACATCTTCACACATCACAAGTATTGAGGTCCCGTCAGCAACTACGTGATGAATATCGGCGAATAAATAATTTGATTTTGGGGTGGTATATATTTCGAAGCGTGCGAGCGGGTTGTTTATGAGATTAAATGTGCGAACAAGAGATGATTTGCGTGCATTAAATTCGTCTTCGCTAAGGGAAATTACGCGCACTTCAATATCGGAGGTGAAATCAAAAACAGGTTCCCCTGCTGAATTGTAGGTTATTCGTGTCTTTAGTCCGGGATGTGCAGAAATAACCGCTTCAATTGCTTTTTTTAACCTGGCAATATCTGTTGCTTTGTCAAATGGTTCTATGAATGAGCAGTTGTATACGGTCGAGTCAGGATTGGCAATACTTTCAAAAAATATGCCGAGCTGTATTTTGCTTAAGTGTGTCTGTGTTTGGGCGCTCTTGTTCATGATTTCTCCAAGGAATAATTTGATTGAATTATATAGATAGTTTCTGTAAATTCATTTATATTACTATAGTACTTTTCACAATATCGCGCAGCGATATCACTTACTCTGACAAAACAAACCGGAAAACAGAAAAAAATACGGGAACAGAAGTTCCCTATTTGTGCAAAGACAGGATGCTTAGTGCTTTGCCTTTGCTTTTGCGCCCATCATGGATGCCTTCGAGCGGCGAATCCGGCGGCGGACTCTCTCGTCTGCTACCTTCGGTCCGCGTCCGCGGCCCTGCTGCTGGGAATTTGCCATGCGGCTTTCAATCTTGGTTACAATTGCTGATCTCTTGAATCTCTGGTTCGGTCCCGGTTTCTTAACCTCTCCCTCTTTCTGGGGGACAAGGCGGATCTGACCATTAACACCTTTTACCTGGTGCCAGTTAATACTACCTGTTTTGCCCATATTTTGAACTCCTTATTTTGTTGGTTGCACATTCACTTAAAGATATCTCTCTGACTCCCGGAAAAGACCCCCTCAGAGGACTTTTCCAAGCTCATCATTTAACACCTCGGAAACGACTTTTCCGTCGATTCTTCCGCGGACTTCTTTCATAACAACGCCCATTACCGGTCCTAATGCCGCTTTGCCGCGCGATTTGATGAAATCAAGACGGTCGGAGACAACACCTTTGACAAGTTTTTCCAGATCATCGCGCGAAAATGCCGGCGCGACCTTTGAAATTGCTTCCTGCACGGTCATGCCCTTCGCGCAGGCGGAAAGAATATCCTGCACCGCCTCTTTTGCCGCCTGACCCGCCTCGATTGCTTTCATGACGTTAATGAGGGAATCGTCAGAAATCTTATCCACATCCACATTCAGGCGGCCCAACTCCTTAAGGGTGCCGAGAATCGTGCGGGCGGCAAAGACCGGTCTGATTCCTTCGGAAACGGCGCGCTCAAAGAGCGGCAGTTTTTCAGAGTAAGCCATCTGGTGCGCAAGACCCTCGTCAAGACCGTACTCTTCGACAAAGCGCTTTTCCTTTACCGTCAGCAGGTCCGGAATCTGAATGGATGCGAAATACTCATCAGATACCGGAACCGGCAGAATATCAGTCTCAGGATACATACGGGCCGCCCCGGGAAGCGGACGCATATATGCAGTAGAGCCGCCTTCAAGCATCTTACGGGTTTCCTCAGGCACTCCCTCAAAAGCCATGCGTGCGCGGCGGATAATCATCTGCATTGCGCAGCGGCATTTCTGCTCGGTTGCGGCTACAATCACTACTGCATCGTCTTTTCCGGCGCCAAGCGTGTCTTTTAAGACCCTGACTTCTTCTGCGGTCACGCCGTAGTTCGGCAGTTCATCGGTGTGGAACAGACCGCCGACACCGCACTTCTTTGCGTAATCGGACATTTCTGAACCAAGGCGCCTGCCCGGCTGGATTTCAAGACCAACAAGGCCGTTGAATCCGTGAAGAACGGTTCCGAGGATGACTTTTGCCTTTTTCAGCACATTCGACTTCGTGTCGGCGAAAACCTTGGTTACATCATAAACCTCGCCGTTTACAAGGGCATTGCGGGCGATTAACTCATCGCGGATGGCAAGAAGGGATAACTGTCTCTGAACCTCGCGGCGAACAACCTCAGCGATTAAATCAAGTTCCTGCACACCCTTGATTTCAACACGCGCTCCGTCAGCGATGGAGACATTGACATCCTGACGAATCGTTCCAAGACCGCGCTTAACGCGGCCGGTGGAACGAAGCGTCATTCCGATGTACTGAGCTACGTCATGCACTTCTTCAGGGGTGTGCATACAGGGAGCAGTGGTGATTTCAATGAGCGGGATGCCGAGGCGGTCTACAGAGTAGGTAGTACCCTCGACACGCTGGCATGCGTCTTCCTCGACCGCGACGGTTTCAATCCGGCAGGCATTTGCCACCGCGCCGTTTAATGCAACAAGTGCCGTGCGCTGAAATCCTGAGGTCGCAGACCCGTCCACAATCATCTTTCTCATGGTGTGGACTTCCGGAAGCGGCGTCATTTTAAACATCTTGGCGATGGTTAAAACGATGTCAAGCGCATCACGGTTCATCGGGCACGGCGGTTCCTCATCGATTTCGACCAGACCGGTGGTGTCATACGTGTAGTACGTAAACAGGCGGTCCTGCATGAGTTCCTCTTTTGCGGCACGGTCCACGTCGCCCATTTCAGAGGTTGCAACGCGGAGATATCTGTGTACTTCGCCGGTGTGTTCTGCCGAGTCGCGAATCTGCGTCGGCGAGTGGCAGAAGAGTTTTTCTTTCGTGTTTAACTGCTGGTGAATTTCAATACCGGCTTTCAGTCCGAGTGCTTTGTAGTCAACCATTTCAGGCACCTCCGAAGTCAAATTCGCCTTTCAGATTTTTCTGCATATATGCGGCTGCCTCGCCTTCAGGGGCGTTTGCAAGCACCCACATAAGTTTTACCAGGGCCACCTCTGGAAGCATTGAACCGCCTTCGATTACACCTGCGTTTAAGATGTCGCGGCCTGTTTCATACACACGGTCGCAGACCGAGCCTGCCTGGCATTGGGACGTCATAACAACGACCGTTCCTGCGTCAGCGAGGGCTTTTAATTTCGGAATGCAGTCGGTTCCGACATGGCCGAGTCCGGTGCCGGCGATAACAAGGCCCTTGTATCCCCTGAATGCATCAAGTACGGCAGGGTTCATGCCCGGATAGTACTGCAGAAGGCCGCAGTGCGGCTCCATTTTGTCATGGAGCGCCAGGATTTTTTCCCCGCGGCGGACCGCATCGTTTGCAAGAGTAACCGCCCCTTCCGGATAGGATACCGTACCTACGGGACCTCTTCCGATGCTCTGGAATGCGTCACGGCGCGAGGTGTGGTTCTTTCTGACGCGTGTTGCGCGGTGAAGAGAACATGCGATATCGTCTGAGGTTGAGTGCATACAGACCATAACTTCGCCTAATTCTGAAATTCCCGCCTTTGCAGAGCAGATTGCGTTCATTGCGTTATCAGACGACGGCCGGTCTGCGCTTCTCTGTGCACCGACAAAGATTACTGGGGCAGGGGTGTCAAGCATGAAGGAAAGAGCCGCGGCACTGTAAAGCATGGTGTCTGTTCCGTGGGTAATAATAACTCCCTTTGCGCCGGCTTCGATTTCTGCATAGACCGCGCGGGCAAGTTCCTGCCACATTGCAGGGTTCATGTTTTCGGAAAGAACGTTAAACGGCTGAAGCGTGTGATACTGTGCGATTTTTCCGAGTTCGGGGATGCTTCTCAAAATATCTTCCGCGGTGAACTTGGAAGATACCGCACCGGTTCTGTAATCAACGGTACTTGCAATCGTTCCACCGGTGGAAATAATGGAAAGTTTCGGCAGATTTGCATCCTGTGCCGGCGCTTCCGCCTTTGCTGCAGGCGCTTCAGGCTTGTTTTCTGCTTCGCGCGGGGTGCAGAGGTTTTCCGGGACACAGATGTTGTATCCGCTGGATAGTTTTACAATGGCATTGCTGCCTGCTGCATTGATGTAAATGCCTTTTAAGGTGAGTCCTGCAAATTCGACGCTCACCGGGTCACTGTTTGAAAATGTCATGCTAATTCCTGTATTTTTGCTGCTATTTTTTCGTCTGCGTCTTCAAGTGCGTCACGGAGGATATCTGATGTTACTTCATCCTGCACTAACTGGATATCTGCCACCTGAATGGCTTTTTTGACCAGTTTCGGATTCGGCGAGCCGAATGTCTTCTTTGCTTTCAGATTCTCGCGGGGGTTGAGCACTTTATCAATTATGCCTTGTGTCAGTCCTTTTTTCTTCAGGGACTCGACACCGAGTTCTTTTGCGGCTCTTTCCAGTGTTTCAAGGTCGAGTTCGCCTAATTTAACGGCCCTTCCGACTATATTGTGCGAGGTTCTGAACGGCAGGTTGAATTCGCGGACCATGAAGTCTGCAAGTTCCGTTGCGGTCGTATTGCCGACTTTTGCCTGTTTTTTCATGGTCGCCTCGTCGAACTCTGCGGTCTCAAGGATTTCCGCCAGAAGAGATAAGGATGCGGTGACCTGGGAAAACGCGCTCCATAAGTGCGGGTTTAAGTCCTGTAAATCCCGGTTGTAACTCATGGGGAGGGATTTGACAAGGGTGAGGCCGGCGTTTAATTCGCCGCAGACGGCAGCGGATTTGGCACGCATTATTTCAAGGGTGTCTGGGTTTTTCTTCTGCGGCATAATGCTTGATGTCGAGCAGTAGGCGTCGTTTAAGACAACGAAGTGCACAAGGGGGCTTGACCAGAGAATAAGTTCTTCGCAGATGCGGCTGACGTTTATCATCAGAATCGAGAGGTCCGAGAGGCTTTCGAGGATGAAGTCGCGGTTTGCAACGCCGTCCATGGAATTTTCCATGGGACCCGCAAATCCTAAGAGTTCTGCGGTGTATTCCCGGTCAAGATTGAATCCGGTTCCGGCAAATGCGGCGGAGCCGAGCGGGCATTTGTTCATGCGGGCATAGGTGTCGAAGATGCGCGAGCTGTCGCGGGCGAGCAGGTTCTCATAGGAGAGAAGATAGTGGGCTAAGGTTGTCGGCTGCGCATGCTGCAGGTGGGTAAAGCCCGGCATCAGGGTATTGAGGTGTTCTTCGGCCCGCGCCAATAGCACGCGGCGCAGTTCAAAGGTGCCCGAAATAGTCTGCAAAAGCAGTTCGCGGGTGCGCATTTTCAGGCAGGTTGCAACCTCGTCGTTGCGCGAGCGGCCAAGGTGCATGCGTCCTCCGGCGTCAGCGCCTGCGTCTTCAATAAGGCAGGCTTCGATTCCTGCATGAATATCCTCGCGTGTTTCGTCAAATGCGCCGTCCGGCACTCCGTTTTTGAAGTAGCCGTGCAGTACGGTGAGGAGTTTTTTTGCTGAAGCGGTGTCGATGAGATGCTGTTTTTCAAGCATCAGGACGTGCGCCATATCGACTTTTAAGTCGCATACGGCGATTTCCCTGTCGGCACGCATGGAGGATAGATAGTCTTCCACAAGCGTGCTTCGCTCGGCATCAAGTCTGCCGCTTCGTATCTGATCTTTTGCCATGAGTTGTTAATACCAGTATACTATATGCGTTAGGAAGATATTTAGTTCTCTATTGGATGGAGAAAATGAAATGCCTGCATCAGTTCTCTAAAATAAAAAAAAAGAATGCCCTTACCCGAAATACGACTCGAAATCCGCACCGTCTGCGCCGCGGTCTTTCCCTTCCTTTGAAAGCCGCGCAATGTGTTTTAACCGTGCAAGGTACGGCACCTGAACCGCAGGAAGCAGCGCTGATGCAATCCGGTCCACTTCCGCCGGTGAATATTCTCTGACAATATCTTCGGTCTCTTTTGGAAACGTCTTTTTCAGCGCGGAAAAAGACATTACCTCGTTTTGCAGACCGGCGGGTACTTTAAGCAGAGCATCATCGCCGAAGACAATCTTTGAGACCATCTTCGGTGCGGGTTCGGGCAGAAATTCTTCAAGTGCTTCAATGTGGCCCGCATTCTGCTTCACCGGGTTGTACAGTTTTGTCCTGTAACCGTTGTCATATGACACATTCCACTGTTTCATCCCGGCAGCGCCGGTAATCAGCCCGGAATAGTTCTTGCACTCGACTACGTAAACGCCGGAAATATGCACAAGCAGACAGTCGATTTCCGTGTATTTTCCGTGACCCAGGGGTACATAGAGATTGGATAAAACCTTGTGATAACCCTTGATTTTGTTGCTTTTCAGAAATGCGGCGACCTCGTCTTCAAATTCAGCGCCTTTGGTGTATGAGGTGAGGCGAAGGTAGCATGCCTTTGCCTCGGACTCGGACATTTTTGACAGGTCTTTGATTTCCGGCCAGGCGATACGGGTGTCAAATTCGTCTGATTCTTTCTGTTTGCCGGGTTTGAAGAGTTCTGCATACTCTTCATATCCTGCTGCGCAGACTACGCCGCCGTCCTGTTTTTCCGTCTTTACCGTTTTCTTAGCGGGCTTTCCTGCGGTTTTTTTTGCAGGGGCAGCTGCTTTTTTTGCTGGGGTTTTGGCCGGTGTCTTTTTTTCGGCAGGTTTTTTTGCGGTGACTTTTTTTGCAGGCTTTTTTGCCCCGGCAGCCGTTTTTTCCTTCGGCTGTGCGGTACTCTTCTTTTTTGCTGCCGGTTTTTTTGCGCTCTTCTTTTTTGTATCTTTGTTTTTGTGTTCTGCGTAAATATAGAGGAAAAAGCCGAGCAGCAGAGCTAACAGGGCTAAAATAAGGATTACCAGAAACCAGATTGTATCCATGGCTTACTCTGCACCCGTTCCGCGCAGATAATGTCCTGCGGTGACGCCGCCTGAGGAAATCTCACGTATTTCTTCTTTGAGCGCTTTTGCATCCTCACCGTCAAGTGCCTTGCGGTATATGCTTGCCATTCTTCTGATATATTCCGGGCTTCTGCCGCGTGCGTCGATGGAAAAGACACAAACACCCGCGGACGCGAGTTCTTTTACATACTGTACAAGACAGGTCTCTGCAGAGTTTAAGATATGCGTCCGGTGGCTTGAATCAGATCTTACACGGAAGACGCGGCCGGTTTTGTCTTTTAATGCCCATGCCTGACTACAGGCGCGGCAGCCCTGAGCCGTTGCCGGGATGCAGTTCTGTGAAATCATGACCTCAAGATTTCCCTGGACAATTACCTCGACACGCGGAGGGTGCGCGTAACCGGCAAGTCCTGCCATAAGGCGGCGAATCTGCTTTCCGGAAAGTTCCGGTGAGAGACAGACCTGCCGGCAGAATTTGCCGGCACGGTTTGCCGAGACGGCGTTTGCGATGTTAAAACCGGGGCCGGCGTATTTTTCCATGCCGTGAATGCAGTCTGCCATACCCGCATTGTCAATCATAACACCTTTTGCGGATGCGGGAATTGCGGTAATTTTCTTCTCAAACTCGTTTTCAGCAACAATCCGCGGGAGTTTGTAGATGACAGGAATGTCATAGATTTCCTCTTTTCCTTCAAAAACCACCTGTTCGATGCCGGCCGAATACGCTGTTTTGGCACAGACTACTGAATCGGTGTACACCTGAAGCACCGGTTCTGCGCAGGTCTGCGGCTTTGCGGTCGCAGGAATAGAAAATGCGCGAATGCGGCGCTCAGGTTTGGTCGAAAGACGCGCTTCGCATCCTTCTAATAAGTTCCGGCGGACGTCTGCGACAACTCCCTGCGGCAGGAATTTCGTACCGTCATAGTTCATTTCAATCGAACGGATGACAAACGGCGTTCCTCCGGTTTTTCTGATCTGGGTTTCAAGCTGTTCACAGGAGAACGGGCGGTTTTTTGCCTCCATGAAGGGTATTTCCGATTTTACGGAGATATTGCCTGAGGATAAAACGAGACATCCTTCATCATCGACCGCTGCATTAACATCAAGCGGAATACGGCCTTCCGGCGCCTTTGATAATAAGGCGGCGGCGCGTCTGTCCGTTTTCAGCCGGTGGGTAATCCAGAGTTCTGCACCCTGCACAACATCCATCGGCGCCGGAATTTTGTATGCATCGCCTTCGGGGAAGATATACGGCTCTTTATTGAGCGAAAGACCTGATTCGCGGCCGGCGAAACGGTAAACGATGCCGTCGCCTGTGTCCGGCACCGGTCCTTCGATTTTTACAATTGCCTTGCCGCGTTTTTCATCAATGCCGCTCACCGTTCCGGCAAACACACCGCGGTTGTCCGGTTTTTTGTAATTCATGAATGCTGCGCCGCGGTCGCCCATAAGATAGCCTTTCGTAAACCCGCGGTTAAACGCGAATGCAAGGTCTTCCATGTCTTCCTGACGCGGCTCAAATGTGCCGCTAGCGACCGCATCAAGGGCGCGGCGGTAGATATTTGTGACCACCGCGACGTATTCCGGCGTTTTCATGCGGCCTTCGATTTTCAGCGCGGCAGCACCGGTTTCGGCAATCTCCTTCAGATACGGGTATAAACATAAATCGCGCGGTGAAAGAACATAATTTCCATCGGTCGGAACAACATCACCATCGGCAAGAAGCGTGTACTGTTTGCGGCACGGCTGGGCGCACATGCCCCGGTTTCCCGAACGGCCGCCTATTACGGATGAAAACAGGCACTGACCCGAGTAGCAGTAACATATTGCGCCGTGTACAAAGATTTCCAGTTCTACGCCGCAATCTTTTGCGGCAGCCTGCATTGCCTTCAGATTTTCAAGACTGGTCTCGCGGGCGAGAACCACACGGGAGATGCCCTGCGATGCCGCATAACGTATTCCCTCGCAGTTGTGCAGCGTCATCTGCGTGCTTGCGTGAACCGGAAGGTCGGGCGCAACTTCGCGGGCGGTTTCCAAAACGCCCGCATCCTGAACGAGAACTGCGTCAACGCCGGCACCGGAGAGGAATTTCAGATACTCTGCGACCTGAGGAAGTTCGTCATCAAACACTATAGTATTTACCGTAACATAGACTTTTACGCCGTATTTGTGCGCAAATTCTACGGCGCGTGCAATGTCATCGTTGGAAAAGTTTGCGGCATATGCGCGTGCGCCGAAGTTTCTGCCGCCGAGATATACAGCGTCCGCTCCTGCGAAGACTGCTGCTTTTAAGGCGTCAAACGAGCCGGCGGGCGCTAACAGTTCCGGGATTTTCATAAGTTGTGCTCCCTGTTCCAGGTTGTAATCCAGTCTTCTATTACTTCAATCGGCGCAAGGGTTTTGATTCCCGTGCCGGAAAAATGGGTTTTTGTGGTATAGTATCCGGCTTCATTGAGGCCGTTGATGAGTTCTGTCATCTTCGGCGGGGAGAGGTGCAGTTTCTGTGCGTGGATGTGGTAATCGTAAAATGTTGCGGTATCCGGCTCGATTCTGAGCAGATTCAGCATTTTTTCCATCTGCCGCGCGGTGCCGAACTGCATGGAAGGCAGAATTTGAAGCATCGCATCGATAATTCCGTCTCCCTGCAACGCCCCCATCCACATAGGACCTATGGGCTGCAGTTCTGCGCCGCAGTGGGGGCAGACACCTGCACGGGGCAGAAGCGAGCCTTTCTGTTCGGCCCGAAAGCGGCATTTCGGGCAGTGCATAACAAAGCCGATGTTTTGCATGGTCTCTTCTGCTGCTGTAACGCGGCTTATGATTTTTACATGCGTGCGGTAGTAATGCGCGTTTGCAAAGCTCAAAAGCGGCGTCATGCCGCGGTCGTATTTGACGAGTTCCTTTGCTACGGCGCCCATCATCATGCGTAGGCCGACTTCTGCATGGTACTCGGTGTTGCGCGGTGTTGCAAAATACCGGCGCCTGCCTGCGGCTAAGTGTGCTCCGCAGAGGGGCGCCGTATCGGTGGCTGTGACAAAGAGATACTGTTTTGCGGCGCGGGATGCGGCATCTAAAAAGGGCGCCGGTGTTCCGAAGGGGTCAAGGTCTATTGCGTCATAGCGTCCGGAGCACATCAGGCGGTTTGCATCATCGCAGGTTACGGTGATGTCTTCTGCCATCTCCTTTGCGTTTTCGCGGATAATCGAGACCGCTGTCTCATCGCGGTCGTTGATGAAAACAGGGATGTGCACCTCGTTTGCGATGCGCAGACCCCGCACACCTGTTGCGGCCATGGTGTCAAGGTATTCAGCCGGTTTAATGACCTGTGTCAAAAGCACGGTCATGTCGCGGTTGAATTCCATTCTGGTATTGTAAAAAACGGGTGCTGTTCCCGGTGGGAACTGAGCATCTTCTTCCTGAACAGGTGCACGAAATGTGGTGCTTCCTTCGGTTATTTCGTGTAAATTCATATTAATTACGGGCATGCAGGGATTCGAACCCTGGATCTTCAGCTTAGGAGGCTGATGCCATATCCTGGCTTGGCTACATGTCCACTGTTCTTTATTATTTGGCGGGCTGTACTTATCATATTATCGAGCGGGGCAGGGTTTTTAGAAGGAGCCGGAGTCTGGTGTGCGGCGGAAGATATCCAAAGCGGTGTCTTTATATTATACGAAGTACAATAGTATAAGGCACAAGTCCCGGTAGGGTAGAGGATATCCTTGGAGCCTGCGGAGCTTCAGACTGGGGTTCGAATCCCCGTCGGGACGTCTTTTGTTTTTGTTTTTTTTTTACTTTGGTTCTTCAGAGAATCTGCTGCATCGTACTAAAAAATTAGTAATTCGTTAGTAGTTCAGAAATCAAATACTTGGGATATTTCTCCGTTTCAAATTCAGACACCTTTTCCTGTCTAATACTAATTTTTAAAATTTAGTAGTTTACAGGTTTTACACGAATCCCGCGCGCAAAAAAAGTTATAATTTCGGTTTGGTTTCAACTGCTTTTGCAAGAAGGCGCACTGCCTCCTGTAAATCAAGCATGTCGATAACCTCAACCGGAGAGTGAATATATCTTGCCGGGACAGAGACCGGAACCGACGGAATTCCGCCGCGCTCGAAGTTGATTGCAGATGCGTCAGTGTTTCCGCCGTCGCCGACTTCAATCTGAATCTTGATATCATTCTTTTTGGCGGTCTTTTTGAGCCAGTCAACAATACGCGGGTCGGCTAAATGTCCGCGGCCTGATGCGGAAACCATAACTACAACAGGACCTTCGCCCATGAACACCGGGGCCTTGCGGCGCTCGATTCCCGGAGAGTCGCCCGGAATGGTGACATCAGTCGCGATAGCAATGTCAGGATTGACATGGAAGGATGCCGTCTTTGCGCCCTTTAATCCGACCTCTTCCTGCACGGTGAAAACCGCAACAACAGTGTGAGTGGTTTTCATTTCCTTTAATGCCCCGATAAGCATGGCGCATCCTGCACGGTTGTCAAGCGCCTTTCCGGTAACAGCGGTTCCAGCAAGCGGCTTGAATTCGCGGTCGATAGTTACTGGAGTACCGATGGAAATACCGAGTTTTTCAACCTCTTCAGGCGACTTTGCACCGACATCAATGAACATGTCTGCAAGTTCGACCGGCTTCTTGCGGTCTGCTTCAGACATTACATGCGGCGGTTTCATACCTAATACGCCTGGGATGTCGCCTTTTTCGCCGTGCAGAATCACACGCTGGGAAACGAGCACCGGATTGAACCATCCGCCAACGGCAACAAATCTGATGAAACCTTTTTCGTCCACATACTGGACCATAAGACCTATTTCATCCATGTGTGCTGCAAGCATGATGGTAAAATCATCGCCTTTCTTTACGGCAACAAGGTTGCCCATTTTATCGGTCGAGATTTCATCAACATATCCTGCAATCTCTTCTTTAATGACTTTTGCAACACGGCTCTCGTAGCCGGATATTCCGTGTGCATTCGACAGTTTTGCAAGTAATTCAGTTAATTCTTTGATTTCCATAGTATTCTCCTTAATTTACCACTGATGCGATTCTCTTTAACGCCTCGCGGATGTTTTCCTGCGACGCGGCATAACTCATGCGCGCATATCCTTCGCCGAGACTGCCGAATGCTGTACCGGGCGTAATTATAACGTCTGCTGCCACAATTTTCATTGTCGTCTCAAGGTCAAGCTTCGGGAACGCATAGAACGCACCTTCCGGCATTGCAACATCGATTCCAAGGTCGCGCAGACCTGAAATTAACAGATTGCGCCGTGCCTCGTACTCTTTTTTCATGACAGAAACCGAGTCCTGCGGACCGGCATATGCTTCAAGCGCTGCATACTGGGCGATTGAAGTTGGACATGCCAGTGAATACTGCTGCACTTTGACCGCCTGACCGATAATTTCCGCATCTGCCGCCATAAATCCGACACGCCAGCCTGTCATTGCATAGGTTTTGCTTGCCGCATTGACCGTAATTACCTTGTCGCCGAATTTTGCCGCGGAAACGAATTTTGCATCGCCGTAGCAGAATTTTTCATATACTTCATCAGAGATGACCGTAACACCTGAGTCGACCGCAGATTCTACAACTGCTTTGATAGTTTCCGGGCTTTCGACCATGCCTGTAGGATTTGCGGGGCTGTTTAAAACAAACACACGCACGTGCGGGTCGGAAAACTTCTCTTTCAGGGCTTCCACGTCCAAATGCAGTGCAGGCGTAAGCGGAACCGGTTCTGCAATGCCGCCTGCAAGTTTTGCAAGACTGCCGTAGGAGACAAAACCCGGATTGTTAAAGACCAGTTTGTCGCCTTCTTCAATCAGGCACTGGACCGCTGCGTGCAAAGCTCCCGAACCGCCTGCGGTAATAAGCACGTTTTCCTTTGCAAATTCGAGCCCGTTTTCACGCCGGAGTTTTTCTGCGACCGCAAGGCGCAGTTCGTCAATACCTGCGTTGTTTGTGTAGCCTGTTTTTCCTTCGGCAAGGGCACGAACCGCCGCGTCTTTGATATTTTCCGGCGTATCGAAATCCGGCTGACCAAGACCCATATTGATTGCATTCGGACCTGCCGCCTCAAACATCTTTCTGATGCCCGAGATATCTATTGCATTAACTCGTCTGGTAAATTTCATTTTTACTCGATATTGGTGTGTCTGCGCTTTAAATCACGCTCTTCAATGTCTTTCATCTGCATGATGGTTGAAATCAGTGCATCACCGAAAATAAGGGCGGAAGTTTCAAAGAGCGTTCCAAGCGGTGCAAAGGAGCGGTACTGACCAAGTATCTGGCGGATTTCATATTCATGGCTGTCGGGTTCGTCCGTTTCGCGGCGGGCATCGATTTTGACCACATAATCTGCAATGTGACCGATTCTTGAGTCCGGATTGGAGGTGATAAGAGCTACTTTTGCATCGAGGGATTTTGCGGTTTCTGCAAGGTCTGCGATGGTTTTTGTGCCGCCTGAACCGGAAACTGCTATGAATAAGTCGCCCTTGTCAATTGCAGGTGTGATGGTTTCACCGACTACATACGAGGTAAAACCGGTGTGCATCAGGCGCATTGCAAAGGATTTTGCAACAAGTCCCGAACGACCCGCACCCATAATGAAAATGCGTTTTGCTTCAAGCAGACCATTAATAAAATTGTCTATCTGCTGATAGTCTAAAGAATGTGCAATCGCGTCAACACGTGCATTCATCAGACTCATCATGTTCTGAACATAGGCTCCGTTGTCCATAATAAATTTATATTTGCACTATGAGTACATAGTACTTGTCTTAGGAATCAGCCGTCCTGACCGCAACGGTATTTATTTAAAACAACGGCAGCCTGTTTTTTGAAGAAAACAACGCTGCTGCAAGATATAATGCAATTATACTTGGAATTACGTTAAGCAGAATCTGCGGCAGATACAGTTCAACCATACCGCTGACCGTTATTGATGAAAACGCCGAAATGCCGAAGAGAATTAACATCAGTGCAACCAGCAGGAACGACTTTTTGCGGCAGATGGCAAACAGACCGAAAATCAGCAGGATAATACCAAGCACGTAAAATGCCATTCCCGATACATATTGTGAAATCCAGAAGACAAACGACACCCCGATAAAAATTACACTGGTGAACCTTGCATGCCCGATAAACAGCAGTAAAAGGGCTGTAATAAACAGAAACACCGAACATATTGCACTAACCATATTGCTGTCACTGACCGAAACCGCATCACTGCCTAAAATATACATAAGTGCCCACGGAATAAACCCGAGAGCAAGGATAATGTAACCGAGCATCGAGCCGCAGCGTTTGAAACTGAATACTTCATCACTTGTCAGTCTGTCCGTTCCGTGAATATGCGGCAGGAGATTTGATGCTGCAAACCCGAGATACAAAGTGAATAAAATAAACATCCCCTCCAGAACGTAATACATCGATTCAAGCCCCGGAACCGCCCATATCATCATACTTATCCCCTCTGAAAAGAACAGGGTAAAGAAAATATATTTCTTTTTTGACGCATCAAGAAGGAAAATACCGGAAATAATCAGGGTAAAAATTCCAAGCATAAACGTAAGATACCTGTTTTGATTCGTAAATGCAAGGATTATTGCAGACAAACCATAGATTAGAAACGTGATTCCTGCAATATTTCGTTTCCTGATTATTATAAGCAGAATACCGATAATTACCAGAAACGCCCAGATTGACAATTCCAGTTCAAACTGATGCGGGAGAAGAACTCTGTGATCAAAATTTGTGCTTATATTTGCCAGAAGCATGATGAGCGAAGACACCGAAATCAGAATAAATCCGAGCGACGTCAGATAATTGCGTACCTCAAAATAAGTGTCGCTGCGCAGGCTTTCCAGTTCCGGCACCTCTCCGTAATCCGCTTTTGGAATATCCACCTCATAGTCTTTGGTGGTTGTTGCCATGTAAAAGCCCGGAACAAGCAGCAGAAGACCGATGAAGAAAGAAAGCGTCGGCGCCTCGTGGAAAATAATCAGTGACCATACTGCAGATAAAAACGGAGAGATCCCGATAATTGTTGTTGATTTTGCCCCGCTCAATTCACGCTGCGCAATAAGGAGAACCATGGTTCCAACGCCGTATGCGATAAGACCGGTCAGACAAAGCAGCAGGATGGTAGAAACCGATGGGGCCTCCTCTCCGCAGACAAACATGAGAACAAGCCCTGCAGTACCGATTGAAAAACCCCTTACCGCAAGAATTTCTGACGGATTCCGCTCTGCAACCTTCTTTTTCAGGACGTTTCCGAATGCCCAGCAGACACAGGTAAGTAAAATCAGAAACAGACCAGGAGATGCGAACAACCCTTGCGGTGCTCCTGATGAAACAGTAATACAGCCGAGAGTAATTAATGTAACTGCAATCCAGAGTGGTTTGGCAATCTTTTCCTTAAGATACACCATCGCAAGTACCGCCGCTGCCACGATTTCAAAATTCAGCATCAGAGATGCAGAGGTTGAAGAGGCCAGGGTAAGACCCAGCATCAGAAACACGCTTCCAAGAAAATCAGCGATATTCATCAGAATCAGTGCAGGAATATCGGTTTTGCGGAGATGGCGTGCCGGATCATTGACCTTCTTATTGCGTATACAGATGAAAATAAGAAGGGCAACTATGCCGACTGCAATATTCATGAATCCAGTAGCACCCATAGGTCCGGAATTTTCAAGAAGCAGAGCAGAAACAGGTGTATGCAGAGAAAAAATTAATGCTGCAGTGACTGCCAGAATTACAGCCTGGGTGGTTTTATTCATTTGCAGATTCATGTGTCGAAAGTCTGATAATATCCTATTCTCCATCCTCCTATAAATAGGGTTTGGTGTTGTTGTACCGTTACTTCCCGACCTTGTACACGCCGTCTGCCTCCCGCACGAAAAATCCCTCGTCCGCCATTTTTTCAAGCACCGCGGTCACCTTGTTCCCGTCTGCTTTAAGCGATTCTGCGACAAAACCCGCATCCGCTTTCCCTAAGTCAAGCATCTTTTTCAGCACCGCACCGCGAAGCTGCCGGTTTGAGCCTTCGAATTTACTCTGTTTTACATACTGCCTGCTCCGGCGGTTTGGATTGGGCATTTTTGTTTTCATTTCGGTGCCCAGATCCATTAACGCCCAGTACCATTTTCGGGCTTTTCCTTTTGGAAGCGCTGCAGAAACAAGCGGCAGAAGTTCGCTGTCGTCCACTTCCGCATCGGGCGGGAAGAAATAGTGGATAAACACCCGGCGGATGTTTGTTTCAATGAAGATAACGTCGCGGTTCCAGGCAAATGCGGCTATCGAGCATGAGGTTGCAGGGCCGATTCCGGGCAGTTTTACTAATTTTTCCGGTTCCTGCGGAAAGAATCCTTTATATTCATTCAGCACAGTTTTGCAGAGTTTCTGCAGGTTCAGCACCCGCCGGTTATATCCCATTCCTTGCCATGCGGCAAGCACTTCTTCTGCGGAAGCGTTTGCTAATGCATCTATGGTCGGGAATCGTTCAATGAACTTCGGATAGACTATCGCTACACGCGGCACCTGTGTCTGCTGAAGCATGACCTCGGATACGATAATTTTGTACGGGTCGGTCGTGTGCCGCCATTGCATCTCATGGCGGCCGTTTTTTTCGTAGAATGCAAAGACATAGTCCCGGAAATCCTGCATGAGATTTTCTGTTACGCCTTCTTTTGAAAAACGGCTGCGAAAGTCAGGTTCGGCAACCACTTCGTCAATGAGTTTTGTCTGCATCAGATTCCGGCAACCATACGGTTTATCAGGATTTCGGCAATGTCCGAACTGTATTCAGTAATCCTGTGCAGCGAGTTTACTATCTGGTTTAAGGCGACTGCGTCCTGTGCTTTCATTTTCCGGGTGGAGTCGGCTAAGATATGGTATTTTTGTTCAAGTTCTTCGTTGTCTGCGATAATTTTGTTTGCTCCGGCGATGTTTCCTGCATAGATTGCCTGTACGGCGCGGTTGAACATGGCAAGGGATTCTTCTCCGAACTCGCCGAGTTTTACAATAGTCTGGCGGTCGAGACCTTTTTCTATAAGGATAAGTGAGGACTGGGCTATCAGGACTGCATGATCACCGACACGTTCAATGATTCTTGAAATCTGATGATAGGTGGAGGCAAGCATGGGTGTTATGTCCATTTTGAGTGAGAGGGAAGGGTTTTCAACGATGAGTGAGAACTGGCGGTGGATGAGCCAGTGAAGGCGGTCGACATCGGTGTCGCGTGCGACAACGTCTTCGGCAAGGTCGCGTTTGCCCTGTACAAGTGAGTAGAGTGCGTCGTTATGCATGGCTTTTACGATGATATACATGCGGCGGATAGTATTTTCAAAGGGCATTTCGATGGGGTTGAGAATGTCTTTTAAAATGATGCTGTTTTCGGTTTCGTCAGCTACTTCCTGACCAATGGTCATCTGTGTGAATTTTCGGACTACCTGGCGGACTTTTGGGGGGATTCTGCCGGCGGATGAGATTTTGATGCTGGTAAAGCCGGAGATGTAAGCGCCAATCAGAGATCGAAGGAGCATGCCAGCATCCGAGTAGTCTTTGAGGGCGAATTCTTTTATGCGGACGGTGCTGTCGTAGTGGATATTCGGAGTGAGAAGAAGGGTTCCATCTGCCTGTGTTACGACGCCAATCGGGTCATTTTTACTGATATTTCGTTCGCGGACCCATGTTTTGGGGAGTGAGAGAACATAGGATGAGCCGCCGGTTACCTGTATTTTGCGTATTTCCATAGAGATATATTGTGTCTATTGGGATAAAAATATAAGGCATATAGACGGGGCAGGTCTTCCCCGTCCCCTTTCCAAATCCTAATAACACATCACAACCTATATATCCGTATTAATGGATTGAGTAATATGGCCACCCCATTCATTACGTTAAAAAACCTCACCATGGATTTTCCTGCGGGACAGGGAAACGGCGAGGGTGAACAAAAAATCGCACGCGTACTCGACAACATCAACCTCGAGATAGCCGAAGGCGAAATCGTCGGTGTAATCGGCCGGAGCGGATGCGGAAAAACCGTATTAATCCACCTCATCCGTGGAATCGACCAGGCACCGACCTCCGGACAGATTATTTACCACATTTCAAGATGCCCCAAGTGTGGTAAAATCGAATTCCAGAGTTGGGCGGACCGCAAATGCCCCGACTGCGACGGAATCCTTGAAGCACAGAACATCGACTTCTGGGCTCCGGAAAACGACAAGCTGAAAACCGACATCATGCACAGAACGTCGCTTATGTTTCAGCGCACCTTCGCACTCTACGGTGACGACCGCGTCATAGAAAATGTCCTCAAAGCACTTGATGACATCCACTACCCCGCAGAAAAAGCCATCAACCGTGCTGCAGACTTAATCGACGAAGTCCGTCTGACACACAGAATGATGCACATCGCACGCGATCTTTCCGGCGGAGAAAAACAGCGTGTCGTCCTTGCCCGTCAGCTTGCGCGTGAACCTCTTTTCCTCTGCGCAGATGAGCCGACCGGAACCCTTGATACCAAGACCGCAAACATCGTGCATGATTTGCTCAAACAGGCAGCCCACGAAAAGAACATGGGCATGATAATAACCTCACACTTCCCGCAGACACTCGAAGAAGCCTGCGACCGTGCAGTGCTCCTTGATGACGGCAGAATCACCAGGGTAGGAACCCCGGAGGAAATCGTTGCCGAGTTCATGAAAGGCTATCACGATGATATCACCTACACTCTTCATGAAGGAGGAGAAGAAATCGTCAAAGCCGAGAATCTGTTAAAGAAGTTTATCGCTGTTGACCGCGGAGTAATCAACGCCGTAAACAACATTACCTTTGAAATCAAGGAAAAGGAAATCTTCGGTATTATCGGCGTCTCCGGCGGAGGAAAAACCACCCTTTCCAGAATGATTGCCGGACTCTATGAACCAACCGCAGGAAAATTAGACGTCCGCATCGGCGACGAGTGGGTCGACATGAAAAAACCGGGCTACATGTACCGGGGCCGTGCAAAACAGTACATTGGTCTCCTTCACCAGGAATACGACTTATACCCGCACTGCTCGATTATTGACAACCTTACCGATGCAATCGGTCTTGAATTCCCCAAGGAACTTGCAACCCGCAAAGCCCTCATCACCTTAAAGATGGCAGGATTCACCGACAAAAAGGCAAATGACGTCCTCCACCGCCTGCCAGCCTCTCTTTCCGAGGGAGAAAAACACCGTGTCGCCCTTGCCCAGGTCTTAATCAAAGAGCCGAGAATCATCCTTCTCGATGAGCCGACCGGAACCATGGACCCGATTACCAAAATCGACGTCAAACACTCGATTCTCAATGCCCGGGAGGAAATGGACGAGACCTTCGTCATCGTTTCCCATGATATGGAGTTCGTCCGTGATGTCTGCGACCGCTGCATGTTCATGCGCGGCGGAAAGATTGTAGCAATCGGCAAGACTGATGAGGTTTTAAAGAATCTTTCCGAGAAGGAAATCATCATCATGAAAGAGTCGGTTGCAAAGGAACACGAGCGTGCAGAATCCGGTGTGGCAAAGAAAGCAACGCTTTCCGGCGGCGCCCCTGAAGGTGAAAAGGATGACGACGCCCTGCACACAACCACCGATGAAATGTTTGAGATGTAACAGATGCCCGCAGTTAGTTTCTATCTGAATGGAGATGCGATGTCTGCACAAAAGGGCGCGTCCCTTGCAGACATCCTGCCGGATCAGCCTAAAGGAACCTCGGTCGCCCTGCTTAAGCCCTCCGAGATATCCAAAACGGCAACCTCGCATCTTCGCCTCACAACCACGGCGGGCGACATTGTCATTGAATTAAAAGCAGGATGCGCCTTTCCCCTTGCATACAATGACACTGCCTCCCTCCGTGTTCATTTCGAAGACCGCAACTCAGCCTCCTTCGGTCCGTTTGCAGCCGGTTTTACGCCCGCCCGGGGCACTGTCCGTTACATTTTCGGCGATGTAATTTTAGGCTGCGGCGGATATGATGCAAAGCATGCCTACTTAATCTTTGTAAGGCGTGAACATACCGACGACTACGGAGCAGCAGAGGGCGGCGCCGTCATAGGTCGCGTCATTTACGGTCTGGGTCTTATGGACAAATGGGTCCACGGCGACCGGATTACTAAAATTGAACAGGTTTTCTCAAGCGTTGACGCAAGCAGCGCAAAGCTGACCGCCGATATGACAACTCCTGTGGAAGAAGGCATGCAGATATTCTCCAAAATCTGCATCACCGCAGAAGGCTACACCGCAGAGCATGCAGATATCGACACCACATGCGCCGAATCGGTCGAACACCTGCTCTTCTGCCTGCAGATGAATTCCATGCAGATACAGCGGACCGCATCAACGTATATCCGCGATCACCTGCAGGGAAGACTTGACGTGCCTCAGGAACACCAGAAACCCAGGCGTGAGGGCTCTGTTACCCTCAGGACAGCGGGAAAATCAAGCGGCGCCATTTACATTTACACCAAAGACGTACCCGCAAACGCACATCACACACGTGTCGGCAGCGTAACAAAAGGCATAGAACTTGCCCGCTTTGCCGGAAAAGGCGCATCTCTTGCCGTCGAAGTAACCCCGCCCCTTCTTGACCTCCGCGGCATGAAATTAGGTGATGCAGTCGCTGCGGCAAAGGCACGCGGCCTCAAAGTCATGGCAGACAACCGTGACGTGGAAAACCGCGTCGTAATCGACCAGAAACCCGCCACCACCCTTGAAGTATTAAAAGAAGGAAAGGTCTCGCTTTACACCATCGACTTAAAAGACGTGGTTGACATCACCCTTGATTATGCAAACGCGCCCAAATCCGTGGACCTGTTCAGACGCGTTACTGGTCTTAAACGCTACACCGTCGGCACAATGCCCTTTATTTACAACGGGGACAATGAAATGTACCTCTTCAAACCGGAATTCGCATCAAACATCAATATTATTCCGGAAAACGTGCCCAAAGCCCGTCCTGGATCAGATGCACTTGCATTATCCAACTCCTCCCGTCCCGCGGCAGGAATGGCAGGCGTGCGTGTAGCCGGCGGCAGTGATGAATTCGGCCCGACCGGAGAGCCATACTCCGGAACGAACATTATCGGTCGTGTCATTGACATTGACAAACTTGCAACCCTTAAAGAAGGAAAAACCGTCTATATCAGGGAGGTTTTTGAATGAAAGAATACATCCCCCAGTATGTCGGCACCGTAACCAAATACGTCTTTGTCGACTCACCTGACACCACTCCACAGGATGTTGCAACCGCAGCCTATGAAATTGCGCAGGGAGTCATGGTAAAAGAGACCTGTTTTGGATGTCAGATTACCGGAACGCCAGAAGATGTCGCCCGAATTGTCGAACACCTGCGTTCTCTTGATAAAAACCGAATATTCATCAAAGACAGAGGTTTCCCCCCCGGGGATGCACGGCGTTGTCGTGCAAACTTAGGCGGCGCCCGCCCCGGTTATCTCGGACATGAGTTCGAGATGCAGAAGGTCCGCTATATCTCCTTTGGACTTGACGCGGTTGACAAAATGACGCCCGAAGAACTGCACAAAGCTGCAGGAGAAGAACTCCCTGTAACCGGACCGATTGACGCAAGTATTATTGAAGAACTTATTCGTGAGGAATTATAATGGCAAAAGTTTTCGTTTATCCGGCAACAAGCCTGATTTTATCCGACCTTGTGGCAAGGTTCGGTCATGAGCCGCTCGGCTCTGCGGTATCGATACGCGACCATATCCAGACCCCGGGCTTTGATTCTCCGCCGATTCAGATGACTTCCGAAGACCCCCAGAAAGGTCTGAAATGGGCCGCAGTTGAAGTTCCGTCCGGTATCCGCGGTCGGATGTCCTTATACGGTCCTCTGGTAGACCAGGCAGAAGCCTGCATTCTTATCAGCGAACCGGAACTCTCCTTCGGCTGCATGGGCTGTGCAAGAACCAATGAACTCCTTGAGTTCATGCTCCGCGAAAAGAAAATGCCGCGTCTTGAACTGCGTTATCCGCAGTCACGCGAGGAAGGTGTCACCTTCGTTGCAAAAATAAAGGAGTTCCTGCAGAATCTGGAGGTAAAAGCATGAGTGACGCACCAGTACGCATTGCCCAGATTACCTGCGGCGCAGAATACTCCGGTATTCAGAATGAAATCACGAGCGCTGCAGAACAGGTCGGTGCACAGATGTTTTATCCTGACGTCGCCTTGTCCGATGTCAGAAACGCATACAAGGAGTTCGGTCTGCCGGTAAAAAGCCCTGACTTAAAACTCGCCATTGCGCGTGCAAAAGCCGTTGTCGAGGGCAAAGTCGAGGCAGACGGTATCTTTGTTGCATCCTGTTTCCGCTGTGCGGAAGCAGCCATTGTAAGAAACGAACTGCGCCGTTATATTGTGGAAAACTCAAAGATACCGGTTGTTTCCTACTCGTTTAACGAACGTACCGGCGCATCAACGCTTCTTACAAGACTTGAAGCACTATCCACCATCGCAAAGCGCCGGGCGCTTATGGCCCGCGAAGTCCAGGTCGGCATCACCATGGGTGTTGATTCGGGCTCGTCTACAACCAAGTGCGTCATTATGAAGGACAACGAGATTGTCGGAACCGGCTGGAGACCGACCACGGAGGTTCTCAAATCCGCAGACGAAGTAATCCAGCTTGCTCTTGCCGAGTCCGGTCTGAAAATGTCGGATATCGAGGCAATAGGAACGACCGGATACGGTCGTTTCTTAATCGGCAAACACCTGAATGCGGACCTTGTACAGGAAGAGTTAACCGTCAACTCGAAGGGTGCGGTCTATTTAGCCAATGCACAGAGAGGCTTTGCAACGGTCATTGATATCGGCGGAATGGACAACAAGGCAATTTCCGTAAATGACGGAATTCCGGGCTCGTTTACCATGGGCGGTATCTGTGCCGGTGCATCAGGCAGATTCCTTGAGATGACCTCAAAGCGTCTTGGCTGCGACATCACCGAGTTAGGTGCTCTTTCCATGAAGAGCGAGGGCGGTGAACATGTTCCGATGAACAGTTACTGTATCGTGTTCGGTACCCAGTCTCTTGTAAATGCTCTTGCTTCCGGATACAAACGCGAGGATGTTGCAGCAGCAGCCTGTCACTCGGTTGCCCAGCAGGTCTATGAGCAGCAGCTGCAGGAAGTCGATATCAAAGAGCCGGTTATTATGGTCGGAGGCTCTTCACTTATTCAGGGATTAGTCCGCGCCATGGGCCGCATGCTCAACACCGAAGTAGTAGTTCCGCATCACTCGCAGTTTATCGGAGCTGTAGGTGCGGCACTTATTTCTTCGGGCTTTGTTGAGGCAAAGAGGAAGTGAAATGCCGGGTTTAGAGTATTTCGAGGTTGAAAGCACCGAAGACGGCTCTGACAACTATCAGAAGATTACCCGCACGGTTCTGCAGGACCACAACCTCTTATCTATCGTCGAGGGTCTGCATCTCTACATAGACCCGCAGTATCCAATATTTGTCGCGGCAGGCATTATCCGCCCGCCCCGGTCTGCAATCCGCGTTTCCGAGGTGGGAAATGTGATGATTCAGGACGGCAAATGCACGATTGCTGTCGGTGACGAAACCTATCTTGCGGCAATGCTTAAGATGCTTTGGAACAGGCTCGGTCATGATGCAGTTGACCAGCCGGACCGGTTTACGGTCATCATTGAGGGTGTGGAAATACCTGCAGACATCGGTGAATGGGTCGTTATCGACCCGTCCGAGTCGCTCTTTAAGGACCTTATCTATGCGGTACAGGTTATCGCGCCGGAGGGTTTCAAGGTCCGCCGTGAGAATTACGGCACAAACAGATTCTGGTATGCAGCATCGGAAAATACGCTGCCGGAAGACATTGCAGAAAAGCTTGTTGCTGAATGTTTTGCAAAAATGGAGGCGGCTCTGGTATGATTTTAGTTCCGGTAACGTATAAGGGCGGTGTGTACCGGCTTGATGAGGTCGTCGATTATATCGAAGACCTCGGGGGCTACATTGTCCAGCGGCACAACATTGCAAACGAGGTCATTCTGCAGGTTTTGATGCCGAAAGAGGATATCGAGCCGCTGAAAGAATTTTCCCGTCCGCTTTCGGGCGAGGTTACCGAGTCGCCGCTTGTCGGTACGGAAATCGCCGTGGTTATTCCGAGTCTTGAGATTCATCATCTGCCGCATTCGGCCTGTGATGTTGCGGAGTATCTCAGAAGCAACGGATCAAAATCCAACATCTTAGGCATGGCACGCGGATTCGGCCGCCGTATTGCGCAGTTAAATGATGAGGAGCGTGATTTAATTAACGAGCATGATGCGGCTATATTTGTCTTAGGCAATTTCGCCTCCTGTATCGGTCAGAAGTTTCCGAAACTGCGGAAGGGCATTAATGTGCCGATAATTTTAACAGGTGGGTCAAGCAGGGAAATCCTTGAGGAGATGACCGACCCCCCTGTCGCGGGCTATGTAGGGGGTTTAGGTCGGTTTATGCACAGAACACAGACCGGCGAGGATATTGCTCGGCTTGATGCGGTGATTGCGGAGGTTGAAAAAGTCATTTCCAAACGCCGTGAGGAGATTGCAAATGACCCGCTTTCCGTATCGCCGGCCCGTGTGCAGGATGTAATCAAACAGGTGTTTCCGGAGGTGGAGGAAGTTTTGTCACCCGCGCCGGTTGCGGTTCAGTTAAACGGTCTGAGAATCAAGCTGCCGTATGCTGAATATGCGGATAAGTTCCGTGAAACGGTTGTCGAGGACGGGGTTAAGCTCGGGGATGTTGCTAACGTTCTGCCGAGCCGTATGAGAAATTATATTCTTATCCGGATTAAGCCGCTGTCTGAGACGAATATTGTTGTGTAACCGGATTTTCCGGTACTTTTTTTTATCCTTGAATTGTCAAACCAAGTGCAACAGTTCAATTCAGTTATCATCTTTGGTCAAAAACGCCAATGTGATGATAACAATGTGTCAATACACTCATCTTACACCTGCTGAAAGAGAATATATTCTGAAAAGCCTATCTGAGAATAAATCAATCACAACGATTGCTGTTGAATTAGATCGGGATAAATCAACAATCTCTCGTGAACTCTCTCGAAACTCCGGACCAAATGGCTATTCAGCCTATGCTGCACAAGAAAAGTACACAAATAGAAGACGCGCATCACGTCCTGAATTGAAACTCTCAAATCCTAAAATCCATGCTTATGTCAGGACAAATTCCATAATCATCAATGGTCTCCTCAGCAAATCTCAGAACGTGCTAAACATGAAAACTCTGATATTAAGATAAGTACTTCAACAATCTATCGTGGAATATATTCAGGCCAACTTGATAGACCTGAGGATAAGTGCCTCTGCCATAGAAAACTCAGACACAGGGGAAAGACAAGACATACCCGGAATCATCAGGAGAAACGTGGAAAAATCCAGATTAGCAATGAACTATGTGATAGACCGATAGAAGCAGCGAATCGGTCACGACTGGGTGATTGGGAAGCTGATACTGTTATTGGTGTCAAGGGCAAAGCATGTTTAGTAACATTAGTAGATATGCGGAGCCGTTTTCTCTTATGCTGCAAAGCAGAAAAGAAAGACAGTGCATCAGTAACGGCAGCTATGATTGCATTGCTTAAAGGACAACCACTGCAGACTATTACTCCAGACAGGGGAAAGGAGTTTGCTAATCACAAAGAAATATCAGCAAATCTCAGTGGAGTTAAGTTTTATTTTCCTCTTCCACATCAGCCATGGAGAAGAGGAACAAATGAAAATACAAACGGGTTATTAAGGGAGTATTTCCCAAAATCAAAAGATATAACGTGTATTACAGACGATTATATACAAGCCAAAGTTGATGAACTGAATCACCGACCGAGAAAGTGCCTGGGATATAAAACGCCGTTTGAAGTTTATTATTCAAAGGTGTTGCACTTGGTTTGACAATTCAAGTCATAATGGCTTCTATTTCTTCTGCATAATCACATTATTTAAATAGTTTCTCTTGCATATACTCTATCACTTATAGGGAACAGATAAAACCATGATAACATTTCTGATAGGTATTGCAATTTTAATCGCAGGCTATTTTATCTGGGGCAAAATTGCCGAGCGGTTATTCGGTCCTGATGACCGCAAGACTCCGGCTGTTGAACACTGTGATAATGTTGACCGTGTTGTTATGCCGAAGTGGAAAAATACGCTGCTTCATCTGCTCAACATTGCAGGAATCGGCCCGATTATCGGCGTGGCTCTCGGAATGAAGTTCGGACCGATTGTCTTTCTGATTCTCCCGATAGGAAATATTATCGGCGGTGCGGTTCATGATTATTTTGCCGGCATGATTTCAATGAGAAACAACGGTGCGGACCTGCCGCTTCTGGTGCGGAAATTCCTCGGTCATAAAGTCGGAAACGTGTTTTTAGTATTTATGACGTTTGCTCTTCTGCTTACTACGATTGCATTTACCAATATACCGGCCGGTTTTGTACAGCAGATGCTCGGCAATTTCGGATTAAACGGTATCTGGGTGTTTGTTCTCGCATCAGTACTTATCTTTGGGTATTACATTGTGTCCACGATTTTCCCGATTAACAAAATTATCGGTAAAATATACCCGGTTGTTGGTCTGTTTCTCTTTCTGATGTCGATTCTGCTTATAATCTTCCTTGTTCCCCAGTTTGGCAATGTACCTGATGTGGTTTTTACGCCGGAAGGTCTGTATCAGGCAATCACCGCTCATCCGGACGGTCTGCCGATTATTCCGATGCTCTTTATCACAATTGCCTGTGGTATATTATCAGGATTTCATGCAACCCAGGCACCGATTGTTGCACGGACTGTGGGATGCGAGCGCGACGGCAGACATGTTTATTACGGCATGATGGTAATGGAGGGTGTTATTGCTATGATCTGGGCTGCGGGGGCCTCTATTCTTTATAATCTGAAGCCGGAGATGCTTGCCGAGTCGAGCGGAAACAATATTGTGTTCGGCATATTAAATATGGCTTTTCCGTCAGTCGTTCTTGTTGTCTTTGGTGTTGTGCTGATTTTCTTCTTTGCTCTGACAAGCGGCGATACGGCGCTTCGTTCATCACGTGTTTCACTTGCCGGTTATCTTAAGATTGATCAGATAAAAATGAGGAATCGTCTGCTTCTTCTTCTTCCGCTTGTCGTTATTGTGGGGGCAGGTCTGATCTGGGCAAATCTTGTTCCGCAGGGATATACTATTCTCTGGAATTATTTCTCATGGTTTAATCAGATTATGGCCGTGTTTGCGTTTTTGATGGCAACGGTTTATCTGGTTTCCAAAGGAAAACAGTATCTGATTACGCTTGTTCCGGGGGCGTTTATCTTATTCATTGTCAGCACGTATTTCTTCTGGATGGGTTCCGGTCATACGCCGGGTGTTCCGTTCGGTTTTGCGCTGCCGCATGAGGTATCGTGCATCATGGCACTGGTTGTTACTGCCGTAGTGTATTTCTTTGCTGTCCTTCATGGCAAAAAACTGCTGAAAAATAAGGAGTTTGAGGCTGATGAGGAGTAACTAGAATAAATCCAGTTTTTTTTAAAGTTTTTTCACTGCAGCCAGATTTGCCTTGTGTGATTTGTCTTTGGGGTTAATCTTTGCTGCAGTACGGAATGCGCATTCAGCCGCCTCTTTTTCGCCTAAATACGCATGGGCCGCGCCTTTTAAGCTCCATGCTTTGTCATCACCGGCGCACAATGCCGCATAGCGTTCGGCTGCATCGCGGGCATTTTCATATTCCTGCGCCTGAAGGTACACTGTTGCAAAAGCCTGCAGTACGCGCGGCTCATCGCTGAGTTTATCTTTTGATTCCTCAAGAAACCGGGCCGCATCAGATGCTTTTCCCAGGAGAACAAGGGCATTTGCTTTGTGCAGGTAACCCAAAACCGAGGTTGAATCAATCCGGATTGCTTCTTCTGCTTCGGCTAACGCCTCGCCCGGCTTTTTCGCCATGAGAAGATATCCTGCCTTGTTTGCGTGAACCGGCGAGGAATAGGGGTTAATTATCAGGGCTTCGTCTGCTGCTTTCAGGGCTTCTTCAGTCTTTCCCGTTAAAGCAAGAATGCGGGAAAGTTCCGCATAAAAACGGTAATCGGTAAGGAATTTCTTTGCGCATGCCGTAAAGCAGCCGGCTGCTGCATCACGGTGTCCGGTTTTTTCATACAGGCATCCGATGTTGTACCAGACATCAGCCGTGTCTTTTTTTGTATCGTCTTTGGGATAGAAGCGCACGGCCTGCTCATAGCAGTAAAGCGCTTCTGCGTACGCTTCTTTTTCCATGCGGGCTGCCGCCTCGCGGCACCAGCATTTCGGGTCTTTCGGGTTGTCAACAGTGACGGTTTTTGATTTCGGAGGCATTATTTTTTCTCCCATTTCAGGAGTTCTGCAAGGCTTCCGAGTGTCCCTCCGCGTCTGATTTCTTCTCTGATGCGGATTTCTGTTTTGTGGACTTCGACAGCGCGGCGGGCGATTTCATACGCCCGTTCGCGCGGGATTACAACGACTCCTGAGCGGTCGCCGCAAAGCCAGTCGCCCGGGCGTACTTCCTGTCCGCAGCAGGTTATTTCAGCGTTTATTTCGCCGAATCCTTTCGGTTCGTAGGCGTTGGGCTGAACGGATTTTGCATAAACCGGTATGCCGAGGGTAATGATGTCATCCCAGTCGCGCACTGCGCCGTCAATGATAATTCCCGCGATTCCGCGGTTTTCCGCGGAACGCGTGGCAAGTTCGCCCCATGGCGCGACATCAGTTTTTCCATCATTGTTGATGACTAAAACATCGCCCGGACTGCAGAAGTCGATTGCCTGAACCGGCTTTGACCAGTCTCCGCCGAACGTCTGCACTGTTACGGCTTTTCCGATGAGTTTTTTCGGTACATGGGATACAGCAAGTCCGCACATCGCGCCCTTTCTGTACATCGCATCAGTGACGTTGGGCGCGGAAACCTGTTCTAAAAGGGCGCGGATTTCTTCGTCTGCGGATTTGCGTGCGGCGGGTGCTGCTGCCGGGTTATCGATTGCCGCGCGTATTTCGCCTGCCGCGGCTTTTACATCGGCTGCTTTGATTATTGAGGCGCCGCAGATTATTATATCTGCTCCTGCTTTTGCGGCGCCGGGGGCTGTATTTTTATTTAATCCGCCTGCCGCGGCGATTTTTACGCCAAGGCCGCCGAGCCGGGCAAGAAGCTCTAAGGGGTCGCGTCCTTCCATCTGCTGGTCGATGCCGACATGTGCATTGATTATATGTACGCCGAGTGCGGCAAGTTCGCGGGCGCGTTTTTCCGGGTCGGCTGCGTTCATCATGTCAGCCATTAGCTCAACGCCGTAGAGATTTGCGCCGCGGACAGCATCAGAAATTACAGCATCGTCTGCCGTACCCAGGATGCAGACTACATCCGCGCCTGCTTTTGCGGCGATTTCCACCTCAAGGGCGCCGGTATCGGATGTTTTCAGGTCGGCGACTATTGTATTTTTTGGGAATTTTGCGCGAAGGGAACGCACAACATGCATGCCTTCCGATTTTATCAGAGGAGTTCCGGCTTCAATCCAGTCGGCGCCCCCGGCAACTGCTTCTTCTGCGATTTGCAGGGCGCGCTTTTCTTCGGTAAGGTCAAGGGCTACCTGCAGTATTGGTTTATGCATAGTAATAGTTTTGAGTGAAAAGAGTATATTGGTTGTGGTACTACATTGTATAATGAACTTTGTTCCGCTTGTGGTTATTTGTCTTGCAATCCTCTTCTATCTCTTCCTGATATGCCCGAAACTGTCCCGGAAAGCAAAAATGATACCCTTTTCGAAGCAGTTTATTGCGCACCGGGGGCTGTGGGGTGACGGGGTTTTGGAAAACACCCTTCCTGCATTTAAAGCCGCGGTTAAGGCGGGATTTGGTATAGAACTTGACGTGCGGCTGACAAAAGACGGGGAGGTTGTGGTGTTTCATGACGATACTCTTGAGCGTGCAGCAGGGGATTTGCGCAAAATCGAGGAACTGACGTTTGCCGAACTGCAATCCGTGCGGATTTTTGAAACCGGTTCGGTTCCAAAACTTTCTGCGGTGCTTGACCTGATTTGCGGAAAAGTTCCGGTCATTGTGGAAATCAAGCCGCAGAAAAATACGAAGGAGTTGTGTGAAAAGACTGCGGAACTGCTTGACAGATATTCGGGGACCTTTTGTATCGAGTCGTTTTCTCCGGGTGCGGTTTTATGGTTCCGGCTGCACCGCAGAAATTTTCTGCGCGGGGTACTGGTGACTTCGTATTTTGCCGAAAAAGTACAAGTGAATTTTTTTGCAAAAATCGCCTTGGAAAATCTGCTGACGAATTTTCTCACCTATCCGGATTTTGTTGCATGCGATGTGCGCCATACAAAACAGGTGAGTCAGTTTATCTGCCGGTATCTTTTTGCACCGGCCGTTGTTTACTGGACGCTCAGGGATGAAAAAACCCTGACTGATTCTTTTGAGACGGGTGATATTTTCATCTTTGATTCGTTTGTGCCTGAGGCAAAGCCGCCGAAGATGGTTGTAAAGCCGCAGAGGAATATGAAGCTGGATTAGGCGGTTTACAAATCCTGCGCTGAGGTAAAGCCGGTGTTCTGTGTACTGTTGAGTGCGCGCAGGATGTCACCTGCTTCGGCTGCTGTATCGGCAAGGGCAAGAAACCGTGTTTTTTTCAGATTTATTTTATTTCCGCACTGGCATGTTTTGGTATCGTACGCAAGGTCCGCAACCATTTTTCTGCGGCATTTCGGGCATCCTATTACAGCAAATCCGTTCATTTTGTTACTATGTAGGTATGCTTACTGTATGTATTTTTTGTCTGTTTTCGGAAGGTTAAATCGTCATGTTTATATTCTCAGACATCATTCTAATTAAAGCAGTCATTCCCGACTTATCTCAGACGGTAGAGAGCTCGGCTGTAGTTAGTTTATCCTGCGGGATTTCCTTGTAGGAACCGAGATGTCCCCGGTTCGATTCCGGGAGTCGGGACCATTTTAGAATGACTCTGACACTTGAATGTCCAAGTAGTGTAGTGGCCTATCATGCAGCCCTGTCACGGCTGCGACTCGGATTCGAATTCCGACTTGGACGTTTTTGTTTTTCTAAGTTTCAGAGATGATGCAAAGGTACTTGTGTCCAAGTAGTGTAGTGGCCTATCATGCAGCCCTGTCACGGCTGCGACTCGGATTCGAATTCCGACTTGGACGTTCTTTTGTTTTTTTGTAACTATTCATCATGGTGAATAGTTACAAAAATAATTAAAACCACGCCTCATCAAACGCCCTGCACAGCGTATCAATCTGCTCCTTTCCCTTAAGACACCTGGTCCACTCATCAGGAATCGCCTCAGCACCGTACAAAATCCCGGCAAGCCCTCCTGCAACGGCCGCGGTTGTATCTGTGTCCTCTCCTAAATTTACCGCATGAAGCACCGTTTTCTCATAGGAATCCTCCTGCAGAAGAACCCACAGTGCTGCCTCAAGCGTATCAACCGCAAACCCCCCGCTTCTGATGCCGACTTCCCCTATCTTCCCTAAAATCCGGTTGAAAATCCGTGTGAAATACTGATAGGACGGCCGGAAGTCCGGATTTTCATGATAGTACCGTGCCGCAGCAGAAGCCCCCTCCTCAACCGCCCAGACTTTATCTTCTCCGTCAAGCAGTTTTACTGCAACACAGGCGTAAATGCCGCAGGTCATTTTGCTAATCGGATGCGCATGCGTAAGAGCTGAATAGGTATGAATGAGCTCAAACGCCTCCGGCGTCCGCACCGCGTCCCGGCCGTATTTTGCATACGCGCAGTACACCGCGGGCAAAATCCGCATAAGCGAACCGTTTCCGTTGTCTTTTTCCGCAGTTCCGGGAATACGGCTTTCTATTGCACGGTATGTGGCAGTTCCCACGTCAAAAACATCGCCGTCTGAGGTATATTTTCCTTCATTAAGCCATGCGGAAAACCGCATTATGCAGTCCTCTGGATTTATCCCGTGCGCAAGACTGTCAAGTGCTGCAAGCGTAAGACTTGTGTCATCCGACCAGGTTCCCTCCGGTTTGTTTCCCGTTCCAAACCCGCGCATTTTGCAAACAGGGTTTTCCTGCAGGATTTTGCGGGGGGTGAATTCCACGGGGACACCAAGAGCGTCACCGCATGCAAGACCCAGAATTCCGGGGTAACAGGATAGTTTCATGCATTAAAATAGGTCGGTGAGGGTATTTATTGTTTGGTTTGGTGGTTTGCCTCACTCAAAACTATCATATAGTACTATCACCAATATTTATTCATTCATGTTCCGGCAGAAAGACGGTGCGGCTTCAGATGTAATTGCATTTATTCTGATTATGGGTCTGGTAGTTATAGTGGTCGCTGCCTGGATGCTGATTATAATTCCAGATCAGGGGTACCAGGCGGAAAGTGCCCATGATGAAAAAGTTTTGCTTGAGTTTGCGGATTTGAAGAAAGGGATAGATTTGATGTGGCTGAATAATCTGAGAGAAAATACTAATTCGTATTTGATATCCCTTGCACCGAGCGAGCGAACCAGTCTTTCAACACTCCTGTATCTTGCACCGACACTCGGGTCGGGAAGAATTAAGATAGAGAAAGGGACCAGAATTCAGCTGCTTGATACCTATGTCGGCATGACCATAAGTAAAAGTGGTGTTAAACTGCTTCTCCCGCCGGAACCAAGAAGAGAAACACAATCCGATGAATTATCAGCTCCGAAGTATGCAGAAGTGAATCTTCTGAGAGTTTCATACTTTACAGATAACGCATATGCGCCGAATTATTCTATAATCTATGAAGGGGGAGTTGTGTTTTATGCGGATGAAGCCGGAAATACCTATAAACTGATAGATCCCTTTATTGATGCATATTTAAGAGATAATACAAAGGCCAAGAACTATATATTGATTGCAGCAGACAAGGACTTAAAAAAATCCGTGCTTCTTGGGAACCTCCCTGTCGTAATAAATTATGCCTTCACAAAATCTTTCAACAGATTCACATTCCCGGATGATTCCACCCTGCCTATGGATTACAGGAGAATAAACGGTAATGTCCTTGAATTAAAAAGAGATTATGTGGAGTTGTATCATACATCTGGTGACGGTCTTGATGCGGTAAAAGTATATGATGCTGTTACTGATGATAAAGAGACGGAGTTAAACAAAAATATCGCTGATTACTGGAGAAAATGGGTTTTTGACGAATTTTACCGGAAAGAATTAAATGTGGCGTATGATCCGGTAACAGATGACGGAAAAACTTATAATGACTATTTCAACCCCAACGGAGATATCGTCCAGGTTAAATATTATGATGTAAGTATTGCTTCGGGGGTAAGTGCCTGATGCCTTCAAAAGACAGCGGTGTAACTGAAATTGTCAGTTTTATCATCATTATCTCGCTCATTATTGCGGCATGTCTTATCTGGATTATGGTAGCTGTGCCTATTCATGGCGAAAATAATGAAATAACCCATAATGATGAAGTTCTGCTTGAGATGGCAAATCTCAAATATGATATTGATACGCTGATGAGCAGTAATATTCTCGGTGTCAGCAGGTCATGTATTGTTTCCTTTGGTCCGAGAGGGGATAAAACCCAGGTTACATTTCTTCCGGATTTGTCATCTATGTTTTCCGGAGGCACGATTCGTCTTGAAGCCGGTGAAACTATCAGAAATAACGAAGGAGGTAATTCTGGCTATTCAAAACTGAAGATAACGTACCAGTCCGCAAACAGATATGCAGAGAATGTATGGATTTGTTATGATGGCGGAAAGTTGTATAATTCACCGGCCTCTTATACATCGGGCAGACCGCTGATGACTTCTCTGCACAGTTCCAGTACAGATATCATTTCAGCAGTTGAGAACGGATATCTGGAAGAGTTAGGCGGAAATGAGTTTGCAGTCATTACCTTTAAACTTGTTAATCAGGTGCCGTTTGATGGAAAAATGGTGAATGTTTTTGAACTTGATACAGGAGGCACATATAATGGATAAAAAGGATTCCGGTGTTTCGGTTGTAATCATTTTCATTATGGTTTTAGCCGTATTAGCAGTAGTTGTAGCAGTGTGGGCTCTTCTTGGCGTGCCGGGGCAGATAAATGAGATGAATTATCAGCATTCTTACAAGGTGGAAAACAAATTCGGCGATTACCAGGCTGTTCTGCATTCAATTTACCTCAGTGATTATAATACAAAAAGAAAAGAAGGTTACACCCGTCCCGGTTCTGTCACCTATTCAAATATTATCCCGGTTGGAAGACCCGGTCAGACTGCCACTCTTGAACTGAAGCAGGATGTTGCACGGTTTTACGGAACGGATGGCGATATTAAAACGTATACGGTTATCGGTACTGATGCGAAAAAAATCAGGATTGACCGTTTGTCTGTTCAGTCTGCTCATGATTGTGAAATAGGTCTTGAGGGCGGAGGCGTATTCCGGCGTGACAGGGATTCTGCATTCTGGATTATCCGGCCGTTAATCAGCAGTTATGAAACTGACAGTACATATAATGATATTATTATGTCCCAGTATGATGATTTATGTTCAGTTTGTGTTACAACAAACGGTGACGTGTCATTAAGTACCTGGTATGAAGATGAGTATGATCAGTTGTGGTATGGTCTGACCTTTTATTCCCCTGAGAAATGGGAAGCGGAATTATGGTATGATTATTTCTATGAAATGCAGCAGGTTAACCTTGTTCTGAACGAGCAGGGTCTGAAAGGTCCGCTGAGTATTATATCTCTTGGTACAATAACGGAGGTTCCCGGAGGTCCGGGTTCGTTCTACCGTGATGCGGAGGTAACCGGCGGCTGGTACTTTGATTTCTTTATTGATGACAGTATTACCAGTCCTTTGTACGGAGTGAAGCAGACTCAGTCTTCTTTATCCTGATTTTTTACCATACAGTCCTTATCTTATTTTTGCAGGTCGCTGGCAGATACTTTTGTCCGGACATAATGTATAAATAGTGTGAGATATAAAATATAACTTATCTATGGAATCGAATTCAGGCGTTTCAAGTGTTGTCGGAGTAGTGCTCCTGGTGGCACTGGTGATTATTTCTGCAGGAATCGTCAGTGTATTTTTAATCACTCAGGTAACTGATGCTACATATAACGGTCCGCAGATGTCATTCCAGCTTGCTGACATCGAGATGCAAAATCGGTTGTATCATACAGGTGGCGACTCTATTGAATGGGCAAATACAAAAGTGTATTTTAATGGCAAGGATATTACCAATCTGTGTGTCGTGAAAAATTATGTTAACGGTGAAGATATACCCATTGGTCCTTCTCCGGCACATACTGTGTCTGGAAATGATACTATGTCAACCGGTCAGGTATTATTATTCTATGATGAAAATGGTGTTGCCATACCGGCCGAGGCTGTTTGTATCATAAATACCGACGGAACAAAAGAGTATGTTTTGTACAGAGGAGGTTTGTATGCATCCGGTGAAGGCGCCCGCCCGACTGTTATTCCCACTCCGTCTGCGACTCTTACACCCAAAGTGACTGTTGCTCCGACACCTGTGTCCGGAGGCGATGATTACCGGAAACTGACGATTCATTTCATCACTTTGGATAATGTTGAACTCGCTGCAGATTATGAAGGGTATTTTGAAATAGGTGATATTTACAGCGTTCAGGTTCCAACGGTTTTCGGATACACATCATATGATTCCAGTGATTTAACCAAAAAAATCGAGTATGTTTCCGGAAAAATGGGTGACGGTGATGTAGAAGTGTATGTATATTATGCTCCGGAAGTCACTGTTATTAACCTGAAGGTTGATGAGAATGTGTTTTATCCGAAAAATACCGATGTGTCTGACCCGGGAACTGAAACCAGATTACCTGTCGGTAAGGAAGCTATCGTGTCCGGTACCACTCAGGCATTAGATTACAACAGCAGTACAAAAGAACTTGAAGATACATTTACTCCGTTAACAATGCCTGATACTCACATATACAAGGATATTTATACTGCGGCCGGCTATTATACCGAGCCGTATGGTCAGGGTGTGCAGGTTCTTGATGGCGGTGGAAAAACTATTCCCGGAGTGTCCGGATATACGGATGATGACGGAAACTGGATATATGAAAATACCGGGGAAGAGCTTACGCTGTATGTAAAGTGGACATATATCCTGTGTTATTGCGGATGGGAAATTCCATCTCAGGGAGATTATTCAACAAAACTGCAGTATAGACCCAGTATGGATGTACATCTTGTGTATGGTATACCGCATTCGATAGTTGACCCTTATGATTATACTACAGTGAATGCAGATTTGCGCGGACTTAGTGGTGTTAAGCCTGATTACGCACGTTTGTTCCGTGACGGCGCGAATCCGGAAAATTACAAAAACTCCTTATTTGGTAATAAAGAAGAGCATATATTCTCCGGATGGATGGCGACAGGTACTGGTAATCTTCAGCCTATAGGGACAGTGTGGGAATGTGTTCCATTAGGTGTGGGCTTTAAAAAATATGATGGAACTCACTATATAGAAGATGATTTCTCGAAAGTCTATGTCTACGGATACTGGAGATATGATGCTACAGCCGGCAACGAAGACCCCGGATTTACGTTTTATAAAGTAATTTATAATGCAAACGGCGGAACACTTCCTAATGGATATACTGAGCAGACGAGGTATTACATTACGAGAAATAAAGATCAGTACAGTAGTGGACATATAACTACGATTCCCAAACCGGCTGAGGACCCTGTTCGTTCAGGTTATTCGTTTAAGGGATGGTATACAAAAGATAAAGATGGAAAGTTATCTACAGAATATACTTTCACCACAAATGTTGTGGAGAAAGGCGGTACTTTGACGCTGTATGCAAACTGGGGTGACTCTTCCGGTTCGGCGACTCCGACAGCAACTCCGACTTCATCATCCGGTGTCAAACACAGTGTAACTTATAATCTCAACGACGGAACGTACGGAGGAACAATCTCCTCGGGCAGTTATAGTGCAGGTACGTCTGTTACCATTTCTTCTGCAAAACCCACAAGGACACATTATACGTTTGCAGGCTGGGATACGGTTCAAAATGGTATTATCCGGTATGTGCCGGGTGGAACTATGATTATGCCGGATCATGATGTGACACTTTATGCACAGTGGATTGGTGATTCTGTACCTGTCACATTCGATGCAAACGGTGGTTCGGTTAGTCCGGCATCCAAATCTGTGTCCTATGGTTCTCCATATGGTACTCTGCCTACGCCGTCCCGTGCGACAGTAACGGATGCGCCGGTTGTTTCCGGCGGTACAACAACGATTACCACCACGTCATACATATTTGACGGCTGGTACACGAATACAGTGGGCGGTACCAAAATCACTGAAACATCTGTAGTAAATGATACCAAACCGCAGACACTTTATGCACGCTGGGTTGAATCGTCTTCCACGCAGATTATCAGTACCGGTGTTGAAGGCGGTCCCGGGCGCAAGACGGTTGCCGAATCTGAATCCTAATCTTAAATTCCTCCTTTTTTCATAGATTTCTGCAGCAGATTCCGTCTGAGTTTTTGCGGGTGTTGTTCCAAAACCTGAAAATACAGGAGGGGTTTTGGAACAGGTTTCTTTTTTCAGTGCAGGGGCTGGGGTGAGTATGAAATTGAATGAGTCGCTTCCGCTCCTGACACGAAAATCACTAAATCTTTCACAAAAATCACGAAAAATAAAATATTTCACGAAAACTACCGAAATCTCACGAAAATTTTAGTGTGTTTCCGGTAGTTTTTGTGAAAGAATTGGTGAGGATATTTCGTGTTTTTCCCCGCGGGAACGAAGTGACCAAGGGGTTGGGCAAGCCCGAAGGGCTGGTGATTCGTGTCGGGAGCGTAAGCGACCTCAAATTAGTAATAATTAGTTTTGGAACAGAATTGAGGTTTTGGAGAGCCTGTCCAATCGATAACCCCAGTATTTAAACATATCTCCAAAATTAACTTTTGGGGGGGGGGAATCCACATTTTTTTTGCAAACTTCTGTAAACTGAGGTATCGATGAGTATATATACTTTGACTCCAAATCCCCTATGCAAATCCGATTTGAAGACGAATTTGAGCAGATTTTCGAAAACGGAAACATTCCCGAAGGAACCTCAATCTCCTGGCTTATGTC
>DALTWF010000015.1 GCA_029987235.1 Methanocorpusculum sp.
TCTGGTGGTCGGGGAAATTTCTACTACTTTCGACAATGTTTTCGCCTCATCCTAATTTATTAGGTGTTCGACAAGCTATACAGAAATATTAACCATTGTCCTTTTGGATTAATGACACGTACGATTGTACGTTAGTGTATATGTTTCGTTCTTGTTCATTATAAATTGTTCGCCTGCAATAGGGAGGGATGTCAGATTCGTGTTAACTATTTATCAACTTGTTATACGGGTGTCTGACACATTTAATAAAAAACGACCTGACGCGCAGACGGTATTTTTCAGAAGTGAAATATGCCGGTTGAAAAGTACCGGAAAAAAGATTGATTAGGCATTCAGCTCGCCGCGGAGCTCTGCAAGGGTTGCATCGCGTTCTGCGTAAGCATCATGCTGATGAATGGATTCTTTGTTTGTCTGGTGAAGCGTTACGCGCGTATCTCCCGGCAGGTCAGGGAATGCGGAAACAACCTGACGCGCCATTTCACGCACGCAGTCTTCAACGAAGCGGGCGTTTTTGTGGGCAGCATAAACAACATAGCTTTCGTCGCCGCGTTTTAAGAGCTCGTAAATCTTGGCAGACATCGACTCTTTTAAGACATTGACAATCTTGTCAAGAGGGACGACAATATCGCCGTCGGTCTCAATAGACAGGAATCCCTGACCGCGCTGGTTGTGTGTTGCCATCGGAATTTCTGCAAAGAATGCATCTATTTTCTCCTGCGGGATTGAAAGTTCCTCCATTACGCGCATCGCACGGTCCTTCATCAGATTCTGGGCGCACGGACATGCGGTAATTCCGGTAACTTCTGCACCGATACTCTTTCTTACAATGTGGTTTCCGCCGTTTCTCTGCGCGGTTGCATGTGCATGGACATTGATAACCTCCTGGCAGTCCATCTTGGAAACAGGAGTCTCGCGGTTCATCATATACTGACTGTGCATGAAGACCTCGGTCTGTTCGGCGTATTCATGGTGGTCGAGGAGTTTTTTGGCAACAACGCCGCAAATGTCTTCAATTCCGCTGACTTCGCCTTCAGCTGCCTGCTGGATTACTTCATCGATAACCTCGAAGTTGCGGGAAAGGTTTGCACCTTTTAAACTGCTTGGCAGATCAACATACACATCGAAAACGGAAATAAAGATAACCGGCCGTTTATTTCCCGGTCTTGCGACTTCGATGAGTTTTCTTACATTCTTTACTCCTACCCGCGTCAGGCTGATACGTACATCAGGAGCGGTAGACTGCACATCTGGTAGTGACATTTTTAGTGTATCCTACTTTGTCGGTTGAAGACACAGACAAGTGTCTTTCAACATTGTACTATCTTCTTTGGCACAGGGAAATATATAAGTTTCCATGCTGCAGGGGGTAGAGAGACACTCTTAATATACTTCCCGTCCAATCTACAACACACGATGCTTGAAAAATATTCTGATGCTGAACTTGCACCTGCAGCGTTTCACCATAAAACCATAGCAATACTTGGATACGGCTCGCAGGGTCGGGCACAGGCTTTGAATCTGCGTGATTCAGGAGAGCAGGTAATAATAGGAAACCGCCCGGGAAAATCTTTTGATGCTGCCTCAGCAGACGGTTTTTCTGTTATGTCCGTGCCGGATGCAGTAAAAACTGCGGACGTCCTTGCACTGATGTTTCCCGACGAATCAGCCGCCGCAATATACGAAAAAGACATTGCGCCGTATCTGCGGCCCGGACAGACGCTTTCCTTTGCGCACGGATTCAATATTCATTACCAATTTATTCAGCCGCCGGCGGACGTTGATGTAATATTAGTCGCGCCGAAAGGCGTCGGGCCGATGGTGCGCAAATTATATGTCGATGGCGGCGGCGTGCCGAGTCTGGTCTCGGTTGCGCAGGATGCGTCCGGACACGCGCTTGATACCGCACTTGCTTTTGCAAAGGGAATCGGCTCTGCACGCACTGCGGTTTTTGCCACCTCCTTTAAAGACGAGACAGACACCGACCTGTTCGGTGAACAGGCGGTTATCTGCGGCGGGGTTCCGGCGTTAATCGAAGCAGCATATCAGACACTGGTTGATGCCGGATATCCGGAAGAACTCGCCTTTTCCGAATGTGCGCATGAAGCAAAACTCGTTATCGACCTGATTTACGAAGGCGGATTTTCAAAGATGCATGATTTCGTCTCAAAAACGGCAAGTTACGGCGGCATTACGCGCGGAAACCGCCTGATAAATGAAGAACTCAAAGTCGAAATGAAAATCATTCTTTCCGAAGTGCAGTCAGGAGAATTTGCCCGCGAATGGATGACGGAAAAACAAAACGGCTCGGAAAACTACCGTAAAATGGTGGAAGATGTACGGGATTCCGGGATTGAAAAGACCGGACGGAATTTCAGAAAAACAATCTGGGGAAAATAATTCCCCGGTTTACTGCACAAGGTCTATTATAATACTGTTTACTGAAAGCGGCATTGCGGTGCGGGCATATTCAACCGCCTGGCTGAGTTTGTTTTCGTTGTCCGCATAGATTTTGAACAATGCCTCGCCCTTCTTTACCGGCTCGCCGGTTTTTTTATTGAAGTATATTCCTGCGCCGTGGTCTGCAGGAGCTCCCGCAAGGCGTGCGGTTTTTACCAATGCGCGGTTGTTCATTTCGACAACCCGTCCGTCATAGGGGGCGCGGACGGCAAATGTGTACTTTCCGGGCTTTAAGTCGGCTGATTTTACCTCGGGGTTTCCGCCCTGGACGGCGATGATATCTTTCATCTTCTGATATGCTTTTCCCGAGCGGACAAGGTCTTCTGCTGCTTTCATGCCTTTTCCGTGCTCTGCTTTTCCGGCCATTTCAAGTGCTGCACCGGCAAGGGCGCAGCTCTTCTGCATGAGCGAGCCTGAGCCGCCGCAGTCTTCTAATATCTTCAGTGCTTCGGCGACTTCGAGATTTACGCCGATGGTGCGACCTACCGGCGCATCGCCGAAGGTAAGCATGCATTCCACTTTTATACCAAGGCGGCGGCCCAGTTCAATTAATTCATGGGAGAGAGCCCGTGCGTCTTCCGGGGTATTGACTTTGGTTCCCCAGCCGACAGGGATGTCAAGTACGCAGATGTCTGAGCCGGCCGCTTTTTTCTTGCTCAGAATCGAGGCAAGCATAATGCCGTGGGGATTTAAGTCAATGAGTTTTTCAAAGTTAACCAGGTAGTCGTCGGCCGGAACAAGGTTTGTTGCACCGCCCCAGACTATGACGGCGCCTGCTTTTTCGGTCATCTTTTTGATTTCTTCAGAGGAAAATGCAACCGGCGCTATTGCTTCCATTAAATCTGCGGTACCTCCTGCTCCGGTTATTGCGCGCGAGCAGGTCTTTGGTACAAGAAGTCCTGCTGCTGCGATAATCGGGACTACAAGAAGGGTTACTTTGTTTCCCGGTACTCCGCCGATGGAATGGTGGTCTACGATAGGTGTCTGGTTAAATTTGATGGTGTCGCCGGATGCAATCATTTCACGGGCGAATGCCTCGGTTTCATCCATGTCAAAGCCGCGTGTTTCCACTGCGGTTATGAATGCGGTGATTTCCAAAGGCGACAGTGCGCCGGCATGGAGGTCTTCAATAATCTGTGCAATTTGGGGGCGGGTGAGTTTTTCGCCGCTGATTTTTTTATGGACGGCGGATATGGATTTCGGGGGGCGCGCAAGGGTTATTTCTATTTCATTTCCTTCTTCAATCTCGAGCAGTTCTTTTAATTCTTTTGAGATATATATTTCGCCTGGTGCCTGTTTATCTTTTGCGAGGATGGCATAGGCATTCTGCGAGAGGTGTTTTTCCGGGTTGGCAAGGGTAATATGTGTCAGCTGCCTGATGCCGGATGGGGTCGCGTCGCATTCGGAGATATAGGCAAATAATTCCGGGGTATCGATATAATTGACGTTGAGTTTCATAGAGTATAATTATCCGGTGGCGGATATAGAAGTTTCTGTCGGGGTAAAGAAACAAAAAACCTAATTCCTCATCGACGCCTCGCGCGTCATACCAAGGAACAAATCCTCCTCCGGAGAAATCCCCTCAATCTTTACCCCCTCCGCCTTCACATACGAATACCCTCGGATAAGAACCGCAGGAACCCCCTCCGAAGACTCCCCCATCAGAAGCTCCGCCGCTGATGCAAGATTGTCAGCCGTTGCACGCCGCGTTACATGCAGCTCATGACCGAACAAGTCCTTTTTCCCGCGCTCATCCTCAATCGGAAGAATGCCTGCACAGCCGATTGCAACACCCGAAACACCAAGACGCATTGCATGCGTACGCGAATCAATGACAATGACCGCAATATCCTTTCCGGTGCGCTCGCGCACCTCCCGGCGAACGCGTTCTGCGGATGCGTCAGGGTCCGCCGGAAGCATCGTAACCCAGCCGTCCGGCGCATTTGACTCATCAATACCGCAGTTCGGAAGGAAAAGATTGCCTTTCCGGGCAAGAAGATACCCGGGAACACCCCCGACTATTTCATCCGCTTCATGAAGAACCAGCTCCGCCATTGCCGGACTCATATGATACTGCTTCGCAAGCGAGATTGCTTCAGCGCCCGGCTTTACATCGCTTTCGCGCACAATGCGCCCCTCCACAGTAGCAAGAGGCGATTCAGCAAGAAGAAGGATATCATTATCTGCAAATTGCCCGGCGCCGGTGCTTTTCAGCGTATCGACAATGCGCCCGGTCAGATCATCGCCTGTCTTCAGCAGGCCGGTGGAAAGTCCGTATACAGTAAAGGACAGAGACATTGCTTATATATTGGCGTGCCTATGCAAAAGGCTTGCCGGCTCGTTTTTTTCAAAAACCGGCCGCCCCCCTTTCCCTCCCCCGCTTATATAAGGTCTATAATGATACTGTTTACCGTAAGAGGCATTACAGTACGCGCAAATTCAACCGCCTGCCTGAGTTTGTTTTCATTTTCCGCATAGATTCTAAACAACGGCTCACCCCTCTTAACCGGCTCCCCGGTCTTTTTGTCAAAATAAAGACCCGCCCCATGCTCTGCCGGAGCACCGCAAAGCCTTGCGATTTTTACCAACGCGCGGTTGTTCATTGCAACAACCCGCCCGTCAAAAGGAGCGCGGACAATAAACGAGTACTTTCCGGGCTTTAAGTCGGCGGATTTCACCTCCGGATTTCCGCCCTGAACAGCGATAATATCCTTCATCTTCTGATACGCTTTGCCTGAGCGGATAAGCTCCTCTGCCAAAGCAGCTCCCTTACCCGGGTCTGCTTTACCTGCCATCTCAAGCGCAGCACCCGCAAGGGCGCAGCTCTTCTGCATCAGCGAACCAGAACCGCCGCCATCCTCTAAAATCTTCAGCGCCTCGGCGACCTCAAGATTTACCCCGATAGTGCGCCCTACCGGCGCACCGCCGAAAGTAAGCATGCATCTGACCTGAATCCCAAGACGGCGGCCCAGTTCAATTAACTCATGGGAAAGCGCCCGGCCGTCTTCCGGCGTACTGACTTTGGTACCCGGACCGACCGGAATATCAAGGACACAGATATCAGAACCCGCCGCTTTTTTCTTGCCTAAGACCGAGGCAAGCATAATACCGTGCGGATCCAGGTCAATGAGTTTCTGATAGTTTACAATCATATCATCAGCCGGAACAAGATTCGTTGCCCCGCCCCAGACAATAACACCCCCTGCCTTTTCTGTCATCGTCCTGATTTCCTCAGATGAAAATGCAACCGGCGCAAGCGCCTCCATTAAATCCGCAGTGCCTCCTGCCCCGGTAATTGCACGCGAACAGGTCTTTGGAATCAGAAGACCTGCCGCAGCTATTATCGGAACAGCAAGAAGGGAAACCTTGTTTCCCGGAACACCTCCGATTGAATGATGGTCGACAATTGGCGAGTGATTAAACCTGATGGTATCGCCTGATGCAACCATCTCCCGCGTCAATGCCTCGGTTTCATCCATATCAAAACCCCTGGTTTCCGCCGCGGTTATGAACGCGGTAATTTCAAAAGGCGACAGCGCACCGGTACGGATATCATCAATAATCTGCGCAATTTCCGGACGGGTGAGTTTTCCGCCGCTGATTTTTTTACGGACGGCGGAAATGGATTTCGGAGGGAGCGCAAGGGTTACTTCAATTCTTCCGCCCTCTTCAACCTCGAGCAGTTCTTTCAGTTCATCCGACAGATATATCTGACCTGAAATACGGTCTTCTTTTGCAGGGATAGCATACACATTCTGCGACAGATGTTTTTCCGGGTTAGCAAGAGTAATATGCGTCAGCTGCCCGATGCCGAGCGGCAGACAGTCGCTTTCGGAAATATAGACAAATAATTTCGGGGTATCGATATAGTGTACTTCAAACAGCATAGAGTATAATTATAAAATAAACCAGATAGTTCTTTCTATACAGATAAATCTACAGGTAAAAAAAAAATCACCTGTTATCTGCGCAGTTTTTCAAAAACCGCAATAATATCCCGTGCGGCAGCAACATCATGCACACGAAGCAGGTCTGCACCTGCTTCGCACAAGGCAAATTCCACGCCAAGGGTGCCTGCAAGTCTTTCCTGCGGCTCGCGGCCGAGCGCTGTCCCGATAAACGCCTTGCGCGATACAGCAGCAAGAAGCGGACGGCCGAATGTTTTCAGTTCGCCAAATCTGCGGCACAGTTCCCAGTCGGCTTCGCTCGTGCGCGCCTCACTCCACCTGCCCACACCCGGGTCAAGAATCAGATTTTCTATTTCATATGCTGCCGCGCGGTCAAGAACCGCGGCACATGCCGCTTTTGTTTCGGCAAAAGAAAGGGCGTCTCCCGGCGTTTTCTGCGACGCCATGCAAATTACAGGCAGCCCTGAATCTGCCGCAAGATGAGCAAACGCAGGATGTAACAAACCGCTTATGTCATTTACCGCGGCGATATCAAACCGGAGTGCCGCCTCAAGGACTTCGGCATGCATGGTGTCAAGAGAAAAGGGGATGTCTGCATCCTTTAATTCGGCAAGTGCAGCAGTCACACGGCTTTTCTCTTCGGCAACGGAAAGCGGGAGTGCATTAAGCGCGGTGCTTCGCGCGCCTAAATCGATGATGTCTGCACCGTCTCTTCTCATCTGTTCAACACGGTGCAAAAGTTGGCGTATCGGTGTAAATGAGTCGGTAAAAAATGACTCGGGGCTGATATTTAAGACGCCAAGGATTTTCGGCTGTCCTTGTGCTATTCTGATTTTTCCTATCTGCATTATTGGGTAATGGAATATTGGTGTGCAAGAGAATAAGGGTTTTGCAAGACCTTATCTCTTTTCCGCACCAAATGATACAATATACGAGGGATACGTTTGGAGCGCGAGCCGACTGAACTGGAAATAACAATAGCAGCACCGTTTCGTCACATGCGAAAAGAAAGCCTGAGCCGGATGGATTTCATTTTTTACTATACGCAGGACAAGAAATGGATGAATTCAGAGGAGATAAAAACAAAACTTCTGCCGCTTGCCGAAGATTTAGGCTGCATTTTCCGTGATGCTGACAGCGGCAGATATTTTCTATCAGACGAACTGAAGGATGTCAAAATAGCCATGGGTTTCAAACCGACGGACGCGGTTTTTACTGCAGCGGCGCTTCCCGTCTCAGACCCGTTTGATGCACTGTTAAAAGACCTTGTACGGAAAACAGAAAAAGACGAGCATGAACTTGCAGGCGAGATTGAGGAAATCAGACGGCATTTTGACGGGCAGCTGTATGCCGAGGCGGCAATCGTGGTTCTTGCGAAGAAATACGGTGTTGCGACCGCAAAATACCAGGCTGCGCTTTTGAAAAAGATTACCGAATAATTTTTTTTTGAAAATCGAAGAGAGAAAAAATTTATTTTACTCGGCAGCTGCTTCAGCTTCTGCCGGTGCAAAAATCTCGTCGATTGCTTTTTCGCCGTAGACGGAAATCTTTGCGTTTACCTGAACAAAGTCGGCTGCAATTTCATTGCCGCGCTGACTCTTTCTTCTTCTCTCACCGTTGTGCTTTGCGTTGAATCCAAAACCGTCGGTCATAAGGATGCCGCGCTTTTCCTGTCCCGGAAGGTCCGGGCGTGCCGGGATACCGGTCTTGTCGGAACCGCCGGTGATAATCATTTTGTAACCTGCTAAGCCGAACGGTGCTGCATCAATTTCAGTGCCAATCTTCTTGCCGAGGATGGAACCTGCTGCTGCGCCGGTGGCGTCAATCTTGTAAGACTTTCCGGTCTTCGGATCGGATAATACTACTTTATACTCTACCATATGTATTCACTTCTCCTTTATTCAGGGTGACGAAGTATCTATATTATTTGGATGTCATTGTTTATAAGACTACTTACCCCAGAACGGTGAGGACTTGCGAAACATTGCGGTATATTCATCAAGTGCCTCAACCGTTCCCGCATTCAGTGACTTCAGCATTTCCGTCTCCAAAACCTTGACATGGCGCTCCGGAACGGCGACATACAGCGTCTCTTCAACCTCGACATTGCGGCCGATTGTTGCACCATCGATGGAAACCGCAACCTCCTGACCTTCCTTTGCCTCGGTGATATTCTCCTTATTCAGCTTCATCTGCTTGATTTCGCCGATAATCTTTCCTTCACGGTTGCAGATGTTTACCTTCGGGCGCAGAATGCCGCCTAAAATGCGCACGCCCACAACGGCAGGACCGCTCATGCGGAAGACACAGCCCGGAAGAATGGCAAGTTTTGCCGGAAGTATGACCGATTCAAACTGTTTTGCCTCGCGCTCGTGCAGCAGCTGGTCGCGCCAGTCGACATAGTCGTCGATTAACTTGTAAATCACGCGGTTTGAAAAGATTTTCACATCGCTTTCGTGCGCATCAAGCATTTCCTGGGCATCAGGAAGCACCGGGACGTTAAAGAGCAGGGCGGTTTTGTAAATGTCGTCTTTCATGACATCAATATCAATCAGGTCGCGGCGGGACAAGGGACCTACATCCGCGCGCATTACGGGGATGTTTTTGCCTTCAAGTTCCTTGGACAGTGCTTCAAGAGCGCCGATAGTATCAGCGCGCACGGAAATGCCGTTTTCTGAAAGTTTGACATTAATCTCCTGCATTTCACTGTTGATTTTCTCAAGAATCTCTTCTTCGTCGCCGCGGATTACCCGAAGCGGACTTCCGGCAACAACGCCTTCCAGATTCGGCGCGGTGATTTTCACACCGGCCGCAGCACTCACGGTTTTTACGCGCTGGAACCGGTCTTCGACAAGAATTTCCTGCATCGGACGCGGCTGCAGAAGCGCGCGTACTTTGGTTGAAAATGCGCCGTCCGCTTTTGCCAGACCGATTTCATCGCCGATGTTTAAGATACCGTCGTATAAAATCACATCAAGCGTCATTCCAAGACCTTTTTCCTCTTTCACCTCAAGAACCGTGCCGATTCCAGGGCCGTCCACATGCATCTTCAGTCCTTCGGTTAAGAACCGCTGGGCAAGTCCTATCATGACCATAAGCAAATCGCCGATTCCCTCACCGGTCATGCTGCTTACCGGAACGATGACTAAATTGCGCTGGAAATCGGAAACGCGGTCAAACCGTTCGGAGTTGAAACCCATTTCCGAGAGTTTTCCGACAAGTTCATAGACTTTGGTCTCAACATCGTTTTGCACGCGCTCGCTCTGGTTTTTGTAGGATTTGATAAACGAGGCGTTTTCCGTCGGTCTCCAGCCGTTAATCCGGTCGATTTTCGTTGCTGCAATAACAAACGGCGTTTTGCAGTTGCGTAAAATCTGGAGTGCTTCAACGGTCTGCTGCTTGAATCCTTCGTTTACATCGACAACCAGTATAGCAATATCTGCAAGTGCACCGCCGCGCGCGCGAAGCGTGGTAAAGGCATGATGTCCCGGGGTGTCGATAAACAGAAGACCCGGAACATCTGTCTTTATTTTGCCGAGGTCTCCGTTTATTTTTGTGATGGATTCAAAGGGGATGAGTGTTGCCCCTATATGCTGGGTGATGGCGCCTGCTTCGCCGGCGGTGACTTTTGAACCGCGTATCCGGTCCAGAAGCGAGGTTTTGCCGTGGTCTACGTGACCGAGCACGCAGACAATCGGCGTTCTGATATGGTCTGGCATGATTCTATTTCTCTCCTCGTGATTAGATGAATAATAAGTAAATATATGCGGTCTCAAGTAATTAAAGTACGGAGAGGATAGAGAGATATGTTAATATCTCTTGAACTCTAATATGTTAGAGTACTTTGCTAAGGTAGGGTAGCTGGATATCCTTTAAGACTGTGGATCTTTAGACCCGGGTTCGACCCCCGGCCTTGGCCTCGTTTTTGTTTTTTTTTTCTCCTGAAATTCCGGAAATATTAATTATTCACTGAACCAAATACATCCGGTATGAAAAAGAATCAGCTGATGCTTTTTGCAGCACTTGCAGTGCTTCTGTGCTGTGTTCTTGCCTGTGCAGGGTGTGTTTCATCTGCACCGGCAGGAACAGGCACGCCGGAACCGGTCCCGACTATAGAGATACCTCCCCTTTGGGTTACCTGCGGTATTTACGAAAACGACCGTTTTGGAACGATTAACTTAGACATTCTGTCAGAAGATTTTCAGGCACTCGGATTTGTTCCGGGCGACAGCGTTGATATTACATTTTCCAACGGTGTTGTCTGCAAAGACGTACCTTTTGTCACCGGTGTCTTTGAAAAAAGCGGTACACTGATTCTTCTTGCCCGCAATGTCTTTAACACCACTGAAATTGTAAAGGTAAACACCGGTGATGAGTGGAACACCCTTGGCGTTACCGAAAATGAAACCGTTACCGTCTCTCTTGCCGAACCGCAGAAATACGCAGACTACCAGAAACTTAACTCCCTGAAATATACCAGAAACCGGGCGGATTTTGATTCTGACGAGCAGTTTGCAAACTTCCGTGCATCGGCAGGCGGAACACTGAAAGAAAATTACATCTATCGCGGTGCATCACCGATTGACAACACCGGAAACCGTGTGGAAATTGTCAATAAACTCCTTGAAAAAACCGGAGTCAAGACCATTATCGACCTTGCCGACACCGATGAGCAAATACAGCAGTTCCAGGCGGCAGAAGGACACAATGCACCTTACTTTGACAAACTTTACAAAGATGGTCATGTCATTGCCCTTGGTTTAAGTACTGCATACCAGTCTAAAGAATTTGCAGAAAAACTTGTTGAAGGACTTGTGAAGATGACTGAGGCAGAAGGTCCGTTCTACATTGCATGCCTTGAAGGAAAGAATCGTACCGGTTTTGTTGCCCTTCTGCTTGAAGCACTCTGCGGTGCGGACTATGATGAAACCTGCAGGGATTACATGCTCACCTACGAAAACTATTACAGAATTACCAAAGACAAGACACCCGGACTTTATAACGGAGTTGAAGAGATTAAATTCCATGAATGTCTGTCTTCCCTTATGGAAAAAACCGGTACCACCGAACCGCGTGCTGCAGCAGTCGCCTATCTGAAAGAAGGCGGCATGACTGAACAGCAGATTGATGCACTGACAAAGAAAATCTCAAAATAATTTCATCTTTCACTCCTTCTTTTTTGCCATACCATTAGACAACTCTAATACACGGGAACAACAAATATAGTACCCGATTATCCGTGAGCTTTAAAGTACTTGTTTCCGACCCTCTTGCAAAAGAAGGCGTCGACATATTAAAGGGCTTCTGCGAGGTTGACGAAAAAGCCGACCTTTCCGAAGACGAACTCGTAAAAATCATTGGCGAATATGATGCATTAATCGTGCGTTCCGGAACCCAGGTTACCGCGCGCATTATTGAAGCAGCAGACAAAATGAAATATATCGGTCGTGCAGGTGTCGGTGTCGACAACATTGATACCGAGGCTGCAACCAAGAAGGGAATTATTGTTTCCAACGCTCCGGAAGGAAACACCCTCGCTGCAACCGAACACACTGTGGGAATGATGATGGCGCTTGCCAGAAACATCCCGCAGGCAACCGCATCCCTGAAAAAAGGCGAGTGGAAACGCTCGAAGTTCATGGGCAATGAAATGAATGGCAAAGTCCTTGGTGTTGTCGGATTCGGCAGAATCGGTCGCGAAGTTGCAAAACGCGCCCAGGCACTTGCAATGACCGTTATTGCATACGACCCGTTCATTCCGGCAGAAGTCGGTGCAGCAATGGGCGTTGAAATGATGTCTGTTGCAGAATTATTCACCAAAGCAGACGTTATCACTGTACACACCCCGCTGATTCCGTCCACTACTCACATGGTCAATGCCGAGTCCATCAAGACCATGAAAGACGGCGTCCGCATTATCAACTGCGCACGCGGTGGAATCATTGATGAAAAGGCGCTTTATGACGCACTTGTTTCCGGAAAAGTAGCCGGTGCCGCACTTGATGTGTTTGAGCAGGAGCCGCCGACCAACTCTCCGCTTCTGACCCTTGACAATGTCATTGTCACTCCGCACCTTGGCGCATCCACTGTTGAAGCACAGAAGAATGTTGCAATCTCTGTTGCACACCAGTGCATTGATGTATTAAGCGGCGGCTCAGCACGTTCCGCAGTCAACACCCCGCTTGTTGCACCGGAAATGAAACCAAAGGTCGAGCCTTACGCACTTCTTGCAGAAAAAATGGGTTCCCTTGCGGCACAGATTGCAGAAGCACCGATTACCGAGGCTGAATTTGCCTATCTCGGTGAAATTGCTGACTTAAAGCAGAACCTGAAATATGTCACCCGCCTTGGTGTCAAGGGTATGCTTATGCATGTTCTTCACGAGCCGGTAAACATTGTCAATGCCGAATTTGTTGCAAAAGAGCGCGGACTGAACATTGTTGAAAAGACCTCCGGCGAAGCAGGCGACTACAAGTCCCTTGTTACTCTTACCATCACAACCAAGAAGGGAAGCCAGAAGATTTCCGGTATTGTTACCAAAGAAGGCGGCGCACGCATTATTTCCATCGGAAAGTACATGACCGACCTTGTTCCGTCCGGAAATGTCATTCTTGCAGACCATGTCAACCGTCCGGGCATCATAGGTATTGTGGGAACTATCCTTGGAAAACACAATGTCAACATTTCTTCCATGCAGGTTGGCGGTGCACATGTCGGCACAGAATCTCTGATGATTTTATCTGTCGGTGATGTTGTACCTGCTGATGTAATGCAGGAAGTTGCAAAAGCTGACGGAATTACTGCTGCAAAGTTTGTGCAGCTCTAAATATCTTTTTTTTTTCTTTAGATTAACCCAAGCGAAAAAAGCATTACCGGCACCATAATCGCCCCCATGCAGAAAATTCGCGGCAGACCGCATAACACCGGAAGCCTGCCGAGGGCTGCTGCAAGGAGCATGATTACTATGCCGAACCAGCCGGTACAAAGCATTGTCAGTACCACTAAAAACACCAGCACACCAAAGGAAAGATACCTCTGATTAATCCGGGCAACAACTTTTGAACTTTTGGAAAAGGCAATCGTCAGGAAAAACCCGAGCATTGCGGCCGCCCCTGCGGCAAATACTATCATCAAAACCGGCGGCAGTTCAAATTCCGCAAGAACAGCCATTGACCCGCTCCGCATGCGTCCTACGGCATACAGCGCCGCAATGCCGAGAAGAGCATTTGCGGTATTTGCGGCCGAGGTTGCGACCAGATACTCGCGCGGATTTGCCTTTTCCGGATTTTTATGCACAGCAAGGAGGGCGTTTGCCGTGCCGCTTGAAAAACCCGGTAGCCAGCCGACAATCGCCCCCGCAACAGCCCCTTTTATTCCGGAAATCATAATGCGCGGCCGCAAAAGTGCAATGCCGGAAAATTTCTGCTCTTTTTTTACCGGAACCGCCTTAATCGAAGTCAGAAGAACCGGAACGGCAAAAAGCCCGGTCAAAAGCGGAAGCATTACCTCCCCTACGGAAAAAATGCCTGCGGAAAGATAGGAAAACTGCATTGCAAAAACACCAAGAGCGCCTGTTGCAAGCATAATCAGAAAAGCCCAGCCAGGAGATGCGGAAAAGACAATTAACAGCCCTGCTGCAAGTAAAATAACAAGCCCTATTCCCCAGTCAACAAAACCCTGCGCCTGACCTAAAAAGAAATAAAACAGCGCAAACAAAGGAAGAGCCAGAACAAAACCCCAGAGACTGCCAAGATTTGACACCCGCACGGCTTCCTCGCCTTTTCCCTCAAGATACAGCCGGTGCGCAGGAAGCGCGGAAATTACTGTGTCTGCGTCAGGGACGCCGAGAAATGTTGACGGCACCGCGTCTAAAAACGTGTGCACGACCGCCATGGAAACAATTGCGGCGCAGATTCCCTCTGACCCGAAAACCGCGGCAAGAGGCAGGGAAAATGCGGCAATAAGTCCTGCAAAGGTGTTGGAATGAATGCCCGGAACCAGACCTGACACTGTACCAAGAACAGCGCCTGCCAGAATTCCCAGGGCGATTTCAAGCATACTATTTTATTTGCCGTATGGGGTTTTAATACATCCCATGAGTAAGCATTTTGTAATCCTGCACCCAATAATTATATATGCTAATTGCAATCACCCGTCATGCAGGGGCCGTAGACGATGCAAAACTTTGCGAGCAGTATAATCACCAGGCACGCGACGTGTCTCCGGTACGCCCTGTAAAAAATATGGATGCAATTCAGAGTTTTATTCAGGCAGCCAACCGCGGGGAATTTGACGCGATTTTTTTCCCGAGCGCTTTTTCCGCGGAAAAACTCGGGCCGTGCATTGACCCGCGCCTTGCAACACGTGTCCGCATGATAGCAAACGGGCCGCAGACTGCAAAGGATTTACATAATATCGGTCTTGCAGCCGAGATGCTTCCGTTTTACTATTCCCGCGATCTGATAACGTATCTTGGAAAATGGATCCGGGGGAAAAAAATCGGCATTCCGCGTGCAGACCTTGCTTATATGAAACTTGCAGAGGATATTAAAAAGGCAGGCGGGATTCCCTGCGAATACAAGTGCTATGATATAGTTGCGACCGGCGAGGAGCTTGATTTAAAAGGATGCGGTGCGGTGCTGTTTACGAGTCCGATTGCATTTAAACTCGCAAAACTGCCGCCGATGGGAACCATTATTCCAATGGCTATCGGTAATGTTACCGCGGATGCGATGATGTACGGCGGCTGGAATCCGGCGGTCATCGGTGACGGGTCGATTGAGGGAACGCTTGTTGCGCTGAATTCGTATATCTGGACGGCAATGCATTGAGTTATACAGGCGTTTTGTTAGTGGACAAGCCGCGGGGACCGTCAAGTCATCAGGTTGCAGCATGGGTGGGGGAGATGCTGCATTCGCCGGTCGGACATTCGGGAACACTGGATCCGATGGTTTCCGGGGTGCTTGTAGTAATGCTCGGGCGTGCGGTAAAACTTGCGCCCCTTTTATTAGAGCATGAAAAGGAGTATGTCGCGGTAATGCGGCTTCATGCGGATGTGCCGCGGGAACGTGTCGAGGAGGTCGTAAAGGGTTTTACGGGGCGTGTCTATCAGCGTCCGCCGCGGCGTTCTGCGGTTAAGCGGGCGCTGAGAATCCGCGTTATCTGGAAGATTGAGGTGCTTGACATGCAGGGGCGCCTGGTTCTGCTGCGCATCCGCTGCGAGGCAGGCACGTATATCCGGTCTGTGTGTACGCATATCGGCAATGTCCTCGGCTGCGGGGCGCAGATGATTGAACTCCGGCGCACGATGTCGGGCGGGTTCACCGCAGAAGATGCGCATACTTTGCAGGAAATCCGTGATGCGGTCGAGTCCGGAAACAAGGCTTTGCTTGATTCGTTCATTCTTCCGCCGGAGCGGGCGATTGCAGGTATTCCGCAGATTGTGGTGCGCGATGCGGCAGCTGATTCGATACTTACTGGGGCGGAGCTTGCATACCCTGGCATTGTTTCATGCAGCAGTTTTAAAGCAGAGGATAAAGCTGTCCTGGTCCGGGAAAGCGGGAAACTGGTTGCTTTGGTGCAGGTTCTCTTTGATTCAGCAAAAATCACTCAGGGTATGCACGGCATTGCTGCAAAGTCGGTCAGGGTTTTTGTCTCGGAGTAAATACCAACATTAATATGTGCGGACATCCTACATTGTATGCTATAACTTAGGCTGAGGTAGTCTAGTGGTAGGGCGCGGGCCTGGAAAGCCCGTGGGGGGAAACTCCCTCGTGAGTTCAAGTCTCACCCTCAGCGTTTTTTCAAATGTATGTTTATTAAAACTGTTTTTTGTATGTTTTGCACCAGTTATTTCTTTTCCTTGTGATTCTGAGCCGGTGAGTTGTTTTTCAGCAAAAAACAGGTCACTCACTTATTTTCAAAAAGAAATGAAACAGACAATAACCGGATAAAAAAAAAGATTTTAAAGTATTCCGCCTGCAATGAGAGCTCTTGCAATCATATAAAGTGCGAACAGAACAGTGATTACCCACACAAGCGGGTGGATTTCCTTTGCTTTCTTCTGGAAGATGTTGATGACAACATAGGTGAAGAAACCGGCAGCAATACCATCAGTAATACTGTAGCAGATTGCCATGAACACCGAGGTAAAGAAGCATGGAATTGCAACTTCAAGTTTCTTCCATTCAACTTCGCTAAACGGCTTAAGCATCAGGATACCGACCATAACAAGGACCGGACCCGTTGCAGATGCCGGAACAACAGTTGCGACAGGAACGAGTAAAATACAGATTGCAAAGCAGATAGCAGTAACAACTGCAGTAAGACCGGTACGCCCTCCCGCCTCGACACCCGATGCAGACTCGACATACGTGGTAATGTTGGAAGTACCGACAATCGCACCAATGGTAGTTGCAGTTGCATCAGCGACAAGTGCGCGCTCTGTTCTGGTCTCAAATCTCTTGCCGTGCATCATCTTTTCAATCTCTTCATCGCTGAAGAGTTTCATCTCACGACCAGCACCGATAATAGTACCGATAGTGTCGAACATATCAACTAAGCTGAAAGTGATGATGATGATTACAACAACCAGAATTTTGGACGGGTCTGAAAAGAGCAGCGGGAATCCCTGAGTGAACGCTGCACCGAACGTTTGCGGAAGCTGGGAAAATGCCTCGCTGACATTTACTGCAGCAGACAGATCAGTACATCCGAAGATCGGAATCAGACCAAGCAGAGTAGTAGCCAGAATGCTGATGAGAATAGCACCCTTGACTTTTAATGCCATCAGAATAATGACAAGAAGCAGCGCAATAACGAACAGCCAGATAGCCGGATCAGATGCAAGACCTGCCCAGTTGATGCCCGGTACTGCACCGGAAATGGTAACAAAGTTGACCTTTAACAGACCGATGTATGCGATAAAAATACCGATACCACAGCCGATTGCAACTTTAAGCACCTTCGGAACTGAGGCGATAAGCCAGGTTCTTACTTTGGTGAGCGTGATAATCATGTTTAAGATACCGCAGATGAAGACCATTGCAAGACCTTCCATCCAGGTAAATCCGAGCATGAGAACGACTGTATATGCAAAGAATGCATTCAAACCTAATCCGGCGGACTGTGCAAGCGGAACGTTTGCAAACAGACCTAAAAGAAGACAACCGATTACTGTTGCAATAATCGTTGCCATATATACCGCACCGGTCGGCATACCGGCATCACCTAATACACTCGGATTAACTACAAGAATGTACGCCATTGCACAGAATGTCGTAACACCTGCGAGAATCTCGGTGGATACTTTGGTGTTGTTTTCTTTCAGATGAAAGAAGCTGTCAAGTGACATAGAGAAGTATTGGACAGGAAAGATATTATAGTTTGGGAAATGATGACGAACACAAACCTCTTATCTTCTGCAGACAAAAATACTCCTATGAATAAACTAACAATAGTACTGCTCGCAGCAGCCGCTCTCCTCCTGAGTTTTTCAGTACCTGCGGCAGCTGTGGAATTCGATGCTGAATACACTGTGTCCGCAGGTGATGAACTGAAAATAACCAGTGAAGCTCAGGGGAATCCAGGATATCTCAGATACTATGTATTCGGCACCAATTATTTCACCCAGGGCAAAGTTTCCGTTGACGATGCACAATATACTATCAAATTAAACACCAACGGTCTATCGACTGGTGAGTATATCATGATTATCCAGCATCCGATGTATGACAAACTATTCAATGTGCAGGTGACCGATAGCGGAACTGGTCTTACTGGAAAAGTATTTGCAACCACCAGTGACCATAAACTATCGGAAAACCCCCAGCAGACTTCTGCAATCGACACCCGGCAGAACGCAAATGCAGCATTTGCGCTTGAAAAACTTATCAATCTCGAATATCATGATGATAGATGTATTAAGGTAAAAATCACTGTAACAAGTCCGGCGTTGATAATTTCATCCGCGGGGGGCGTTGTTGTTGAAGGCGACGACTTTGTCATCTCAGGCGCTACCAATCTCAAACCCGGCACAGTCGTAACGGTGGAAATTGTATCTACTGTTTTTTCCGGAGTCTCAAAAACCGGTGTTTCTGACTCGGTTTATCTTCCTCTGGAGGCACGAGTAGTTAAAGGCTACAACGGTGTAAATACCTGGTCGGTGACCGCGCACAACCCGCACCTTGCCCCCGGAGAATACCGCATTAACGCCGTTACCCCAAACGACGGCCCGACAGATACCGGTACATTCACTGTAATTGCACGCTCCGCTGCACCTGCACAACCGGCACAGACTGCACAGATTATACAGACACCCCTGCCGACTCAGGCAGCGCCGGTTCAGACAGCAACCGCAGTTCCTGCCTCACCCGGATTCGGTATTTTAGCCTGTGCGGCAGCACTCGGATGCGCAGCGGCATTCCTGCGCAGAAAATAACCGATTAATTAATGAGGATAGGAAAATAACTAATTATCATGTATAAACGGGTTCTTCTTATCCTCCTCGCAGCTGTTTTTCTCCTCATCGGAGCAGGAGCCGCAGACACTGTGGTACTGACTGTTGTTGTGCAGGATGCAAGCAATAACTATGCAGGACTTGCAGATGCATCTGTTGAACTGACTGATACAGGCGCGGCACACATCGCCCAGATAAATACCGATTCTGCCGGAAAAGTGCAGTTTAGTGTAACCGCCGGAAACAAATACATTGTATCCGTGCAAAAATCAGGATATGTGGGGCAGTCCAAAGAAATAACCATTGCCTCCGGTGAGTCAGGCGCTCTGGAGTTTGTTTATCTGTCAAGAGAAATCCCTCTTGCCGTTATCGTAAAGGCAACTGACGGTTACCTGATTCCCAATGCGGAAATTTATATCGACAATGTTCTTGCCGGCTCGACCGATGCGAGCGGATACTGTCAGCTTTCCGTCACCCGCGGACAACCCTATGCTTTTTCTGTAACCCACCCGTCCTATGAAAGCTTTTCAGACACAATTTCAGTAGGTAACGAACCGTCTGAGACCATTTATCTTATAAAAAAAGATGTAGCGCCGTATTTCTTTGTTACCGATACGAAAGGAAACAGAATTGAAGGAGCATCCGTAACATTGTCTGGTACTGCCGCAGGCGTAACCAATGCAGACGGTATTGTGACCCTTGCCCCATCTGCATACAGCGGCGCATATCCGGTCACTGTTACCAAAGAGGGTTTTGAGGTCTATAACGGCGATGTAGTCATAACCGCGTCAAAGACCGAATATGACATTGTTCTCACCCCGCTTGCCTATTCAATAACAGTACTGGTCACATCAGGAAACGCGCCGGTTGCCCGTGCCGCGGTCTATATTGATGAAAATCTTGCCGCCTATTCCGGAGAAGACGGAAAAGCAAATGCATTAGGCATCTACAGCGAAGGCACGCATGTTATTTTGGTAACTGCGGACGGATTTGCCCCGGTTCAGGAAAGTGTCTTTGTCAATGCGCTGAACACTGCATTTACCATTGATATGTCCAGAACAACCATTCCGCTTACTGTTTTAGTAAAGGACGGAAGCGTTCCTCTTGCAAATATCCCTGTATGTATTGATGGAACCGTTGCGGGAGTCACTAATGACATGGGACTATTTACCGCATCGTATGATATTGGAAAGACCATAAAAATCACTGCGGTAAAAGACGGCTGCACCTGTGAAGCCGTATCTTATACCCTGGTAAACGGGGAAAACAACGTCACTGTTGTGTTAACGCCTGACGTGCCGGTAACCGTTATCGCGGTTGCGGCTCTTGCGGTCATTGTTGTCCTTCTTGCGGTAATTCTTATTGTGACCGGCGTGCGCAAGAAGAAAGCGGCGGCAAAATCACAGAAGAAGGGGAAATCAGGCGGAAATTCCGGCGACAAGTGGGACTTCATCTGAACTCCCCCTGATATCATCCCTCCTCTTTTTTTCATGAAACATTATATGCTCATAAATTGAAATAATATAGCAACTGTGAGAGCGTTACTGATAGGTGTGGGCGGCGCAGGCTGCCGGATTGCAGAAACCATTATGCTTCATGATGTAGAAAGCGGCGTCAGAAGCGTACGCTCTTATATTTTCGACTGCGACCGTGCATATATCAACAGCATAGCCACCTATGATTATGCGCACAAAATTGTTTTAACTCCTGTTGATCCGGTAAAATCAAACAATGACCGGGGTACGGATTTTGATGTAAGCCATCTTGCCGACTGTTTCCAGGATGCAAGTGTTGACGAGGTTGACGCGGTTTTTGTCTGTGCCGGACTCGGCGGGCGGATGGCAGAACTTGTCCCTGAGTTTCTGCGTCAGTTAAACGAAACCTCGCCAGACCCTGTTTTTACCATTCTCACGCTCCCGGGACGAAACGAAGGCGCCCGTGTTTCTGCGCGTGCTTCAGAGACTCTTGCCCAGATTCGCAAGGTTTCCAGCGCCAACCTGATTTTCGACAACGAGACCTGGATGCAGCGTCTTGAAGATGCCGGTCATCATAAAATCGGTGCAAGTACGCCGATTCAGTCGTATTACGGACAGTTAAACGATTATCTGTCGCGCCAGATAAGTCTGCTTCTCCGTGCCGGTGAATTCGGTGAAACCGGTGTTGATTCGGCCGAGGTGGTTTTAGATGCGGGCGAAGTTTTAAACACGCTTTCCGGCATGGACCTGGTTGCAATCGGTTATGCTCTGGAAAAACTGCCGGTGGTCAAGAGCGGATTTTTCCACAAAGCGAAAATGGAGAAGTATCTTCTTGATGAAGGACATCAGCGCACGGCAAGAATTGTGGAACTGGCGAAACGCGCCGTATATGAAGATATTTCGGTTCCGTGCGACCTGACGTCTGCAAACAAGGCGCTGATTTTAATTGCGGGACCGTCAAGCGAGCTTTCGATGAAGGGTTTTCAGACGGTGCGCAAATGGATTGACCGAAGCATTAAGGGTCTTGAGATGCGTGCAGGTGATTATCCGGTTCCATCAACAAAGTATGTGGGTGTGATTGTTGTTCTTGCGGGCATTGAAAATGTGCCGCGTATCACAGAATTACAGGAAATCAGCCAGAGTTACAAGTCGGAGCAGTATAAGACCTATACTGACTGCAGCGGGTTTGATGAATCTGATATTCCGCAGATAGGAGAAATTGCCGTGGCAAAGGATGAAACCATTTTCGAACCGGAGTTAATCGCGCCCGTACAGCCGCTTTCGACCATTGAAGATGAGCCGGAGAAGTATTTTGAAGAAGAGGAGGAGGATATTTTTGATGACGTGCCGAAGAAGGCGGTCCCCTCTCCATCTCCGGCGCCAGCATACACTGCCGCTATTTCGTACGCGGCAGCTCAGGCATATTCACACGGGGCGGAGCAGAATACACCGGATGAAGATTTGTTCGGTGATATTCGTCAGGAAAAGCCGGTTTCATCAGTATCGGATGATTTCTGGGAGATTCCGTATCAGAAGCCGCAGGAAAGACCTGCGCCTTCTTATGAGTCTGCTTCTTCACGACCGGTTTCTGCAGATCCGTTTGCCGATGCAGTCCGTTCCGCGGATGTTTCGAAAGCATCTGCCGCTGAGCCCGCACTCCGCAAAAAAGATCCGCAGATTGTCATTGCCGGGACGAAAAAGGTTGAAAAAATCGACAATACCATTATGCTTCCGAAGCGGGAGAAAAAAGTCGATACGGTTCTTTCCGGTCAGGCAAATATCGGCGGTAATGACAAACCGAAGGAGACTGACAGCATGGATATTTCCGGTCTCGGCAGCCGCAAGCGTCCGAAGGAGACGGAATTTTCCGGCGTTCTTGAAGGAAGCGTAAAAACGGCCGGAACTCCTCAGCGTCCGAAGGAAACCGACGGATTCATCCGGCTCGGTGCAACGCAGCGTCCGAAAGAAACCGAGGGCTTTATCCGTATGTCCGAACTGAAACGGCCGAAAGAGACGGACGGATTCATTAAAGTGGGCGGCGTACAGCGCCCGAAGGAAATCGAAGGGGGAATACGTGCAGGCAGTGCTCAGCGCCCCAACGATTCGCAGCGTGCTGTGCGGGTCACTACAATTCCGCTGCCGAAAAATCTCGGTGCTGATGAGTTAAAGGTCAAGGCTGCGCCGGTGAAAAAGAAGAATTACTGAGTTCTTATGCGGTGATTTTTTCATCCAAAACGACATATATTTTCCTCAATTATTATCGGAAACTATACAAATGTTTTACCAGCGCATATTCGAAACCGAGATATCTGTTGCAATAACAGAAGAACTCAGACGTCGCGGCATGTCAGTGCATCAGCTTGCCGCAGCATCAGGCATAAGCCCCGTAACTCTGTATAAAATCGTCAACGGCGAACGTTCCCCTTCCTTTGCCACCGTGAAAAAAATCGCCGAAGTATTCTACCCCCGGATTGCAGGCGGCTTTATTGCGGTCATTGCTGCAAAATTCCTCCTCGAAGACGTTGAAGGAACGAAAATCACCGTAAACGGAACCGACTACAAAATCCGCGGCTACTCCGCAAACTCCCTTGAAGACTGCCTTGCAGCAGCAGCCCGCGCAAGAGACGAAGGCGCATCCGGAATAGTATGCGCCCCGGTTCTTGCCTCCCTGATTGAAAAAATCGTTGATATTCCGGTAGCCATCATGAAACCTGAAATGTCAGCTGTTGAAAATGCAGTACAGGCGATGGCAAAACGGCTGTAACGGCTCTGAAATCTGAAACTTTTTATCTCCTTGCCATATCATTCGCAGGGGTATTAATTATATAACAGAAAAACAAATACTATAACTATCCCCTTATAGTAAATGTCCGAAATGAAGAAGACAGTTGTAATACTGATCGGTTCAATACTGATGCTCATCCTGACCGCATCTTCAGGATGCATAACCGACAGCAGCAAACCCGTTTCAGAAACCCTGATTGGCACATGGCAGGATCCGAACAAAGAATACACCTATGTGTATATGGAAAACGGACTGGGCTATATCAGTGCGGACAACTACATTCTTCCGTTCCACTGGACACCATACGGCAAAAATACCTGGCGCGACTACTTCTTTGATGTATGCATACATTCGGGAACAAAACTCCTCTTTACTCACGGACCCTCCTCCTACATTTACGAAGGACCGGAAACACTCACCGGCGGTCGCTGGATTGAGTCGGACGACCCCGAATACTGGATAGAATTCTACGAAAACGGAACGGCACTGATTTCCGACATCGGCGTGGAACATAACGCAGTGTGGACAAAAGGAAGCAGCTCCGGATTCTACATACTTTATTACCAGAACTTCAAAAAGACCGGAGACAACACCTATCTTCAGGTTTCAACCGGCCGTACCTTTACTCGTGATGGCAGTATTCTTTCCTCGGAAAAATACAAAAACAGCCGTGACGGAGAAGAGGTTTACTGTCAGATTACTCTCGGTGATGACGGATTTGCCGTCAAATCAGAATTCGGTGTGAGAAGCGATAAAATCTACAGCACATCGATTCTTGCATGGAGAGAAGTCTTTGCAGACGGCAGCATATCCTGTTCCATTGCCTGCGAAGAAAAAACGCTGCAGAAAGATGGGATGCTGCGCGATACAGTCTCAGGCAGCCTGTTAATGAAAATCTCGGATGCTGCACCGGCACCTGACAAAGAAACTTATATGCGGAAGTGAGGCAGAGTGGAGAAAAAAAGCATTGTAAACGACCCGGGAAAGATTCTTTTTGTCGTGTGTGTCGTTCTCGTAATTGCAATGCTGGTCTTTGGTGCGTTTTCCACCGTAACAACTCTTTCCGAAAACCTCCGCAACGAACATATCAAGTCATTTGAAGCGAGTATTGAGCAGAGTGCCCAGACATTAAGCTTTACTGCCGGTTCCACCGAAGAGTACGCACGACTTCTCGCCAGTTCATTCGAAAATGAATTTGTTTCCGGAACAGACCTGACTGCGTTTGCGGAGTCCCGTGCCGAAGATACCAGTATCCTCAACGGTATCGTGGTTTGCATCGATTCAGCCGGAAATACCTACACCAGTGAAAATGACCATACAGTTGAATGGCGCAGTAAATCCGTGCTTGTCTCGCCGCAAAAAGAAACCATCATTGTGGATTATTTAACCGGTCCGCCGGACCCGAAATATCTGTTGGTCGTGGAAAAACTGACCAATCCGGTAATTGCACGCTATCATGACAGACCGGTGGAAATAACGCACGTTGCCGTCGGAAGAACGGTTGAGTATCTCAACAGCATATTCTCCGCTGCATTTCCGGTACCGACTGACACATTCATTGTGTCCTCCAAAGGAAAACTGCTTACTGCAACCTATAATCTCGGAGCCGGAATAATTGGCGATATTTTCATAAACGGTGACCTCTCCGGCATTGAAATGGATGCGGAAAACGCAGAAAAACTTGATTTAAGTCTTTCCACAGGTACACAGGAATACATTGAGTTTATCAGAGATGGAACAGAATACGGGGCGTTTTTCTCCCCGATTCCGGGATATAATGCATGGGCGGTCATTGTTGTAAACCCGAAAGACCTTGGCGCTTCAATGCAGACTGCGATTAGCAATCTGTTTGGAATAATGATTATGTTCATTATTCTGGTTATTGCGGTCGCGGCATGTCTCACCTACTTTGTTCTGCGCTCGCAAAAAGACCGTGAACTTCTTGAAAAGAAAGAGGCGGCAAACCAGTATCTTGAAGAAGCATCCCGCGCAAAATCCGTTTTCCTCTTTAATATGAGTCATGATGTGCGCACCCCGATGAACGCCATTTTGGGCTACACGAACATTGCGCTCAAAAATCTTGATGACAGGGAAAAAGTGCGGGATGCGCTGGAAAAGACGCAGAAGTCAGGGACTCTTCTGTTATCACTCATCAACACAATTCTTGATGTGAGCAGAATCGAGTCTGGAAAAGCGACGCTTTCAAAAGATAAAGGAGATTTCCTGCTATCTTTCGTCAACATCGAGGATTCCTTAAAGACGCTTGCCGCATCCAAAAATGTTGCACTTTCGTTTGAGTTCGGTGAATACAAAGACCGGTATGTGATATGCGATTTTACGCGCTGCAGCCGCATTTTCATAAACCTTATCTCCAACGCAATAAAGTACACCAGTCATGGCGGCTGGGTAAAAGTCTATGCAGAGCAGCTTGACCGCTATGAGAACGGGCGTGGTATTTACCGGTACACTGTTGAGGATAACGGTATCGGCATGAGCGAGGAATTTATGCAGCACATGTTTGAGCAGTTCTCGCGTGAGCAGACCGCATCAGACAAAAACATCGAGGGGTCCGGTCTTGGTCTTTCGGTCTGCAAGGCGTTTACGGATTTAATGGGCGGTACAATTACGTGCCTTTCCAAGTTGGGGATGGGAACGAAGTTTGTGGTTGAACTGCCGTTTGAGATTCAGAAGGGCACGGAATCCACCTCCTCTGAAAAAGAGGAGGCCGCGGCAGGTAAACCTGACATGTCGGTTCTTGCAGGTCGGCGCGTGCTTGTTGTTGAAGACAATGAGATGAATCGTGAAATTGCGGTTGATATCCTTGAAGAAGCAGACATGACGGTGGAAACTGCCGAAGACGGTTCTGTTGCGGTAAATATGGTTAAGGAAAAAGGTCCGGCATATTACGACTTCGTGCTGATGGATATTCAGATGCCGGTAATGGATGGTTATGAGGCAACGCGCCGGATTCGGAAAATGGACGGTTTTGCAGACCTGCCGGTTATCGCCGTTTCAGCAAATGCGTTTGAAGAAGACAGGAAAGCATCGCTCGAAGCAGGAATGAACGACCATGTGCCAAAGCCGATTAATGTGAATGTGCTGATGCAGACGATGGCGAAATATTTCAAATAACTTTTTGTAACATTTTTTGTTAATGTGCGAACCGGCTCTGTCTTTCTCCACTCAATAGAGATTTATACCATACACGCCGAATAAATAGATAATGTTTGAAGGACTGAAAAAACTGCTCGGTATTTCAGGAAAGAAGAAGGAAGAAGAGCAGATAAAAGATTCGGCGCCGCAGATACCGCAGACGGCGGCAGATTCTGCCGTACCTGCAGACGGTGCTGCCGTTATCGCGCCTGCTGAAGAGCCGAAAAAAGATACTGCTTCGGCACCGGAAGAAAAACCGGTCGCGGTAGCGACTGAACAACCTGTAGATACGGATGCTGACGGGGAAAAACATAAATCCGGAGGCGTTTTAGGCAAACTCAAGTCGCTTTTTGTCGACCACGAGGTTGCCTTAAATGAGAAAAAGGTCGATGACGTACTCTTTGACCTGCAGATGGTTTTACTAGAGGCAGATGTAGCGTTCCCGGTTGCAGAAGCTATTACCAACAGCATGAAAGAAGAGCTTTCCGGGCAGAAAAAGAAACTTTCTGCAAGCACTGATGATGTAGTTGAGGAAGCGCTCAAGCACGCAATCGAAAAAGTACTCGGCGACGGGTTTGACCTGGTTTCCTATATTAAAAACCATGAAAAACCGGTTAAAATTATCTTTACCGGTGTGAACGGAACAGGAAAAACGACATCTGTTTCAAAAATCGCACATTTCCTGAAAAGTCAGGGGATTTCAGTTGTATGCGGTGCGGCTGACACATTCAGAGCGGGCGCAATTGACCAGCTTCGCGTCCACTGCGAGCGCATTGGCGTCAAATTAATCGCCCACCAGGAAGGCTCCGACCCATCCTCAGTCCTTTACGATACTATAGAATATGCAAAAGCGCACAATATTGATGTTGTTTTAGGTGATACTGCCGGACGGTTCCACAATAAGCAGAATCTCATGAATCAGCTGGATAAAATCAAGCGCGTGACAAAACCGGACCTTGTCTTCTATGTTGACGAGGCGGTTGCCGGAAACGATGCTGTAATCCGTGCCGAGGAATTTGAAAAGACTGTGTCTACGGACGGCGTTATCTTAACAAAGGTTGATATGGATCCGAAAGGAGGCGCTGCAATATCTATCGCATATACTATCGGAAAACCCTTAGTATTCATTGGTGTCGGTCAGGGATATGACGACATGAAACCGTTCACTCCTGCTCTGATTATTGATGAAATCTTCGGAGGCGAAGAGTAATGGGAGGATTAGACAACCTTTCCTCATCCTTAAAGGATGCGATGAAAAAACTCGCCGGAAAGACAGTGATTGACAGAAATGCTGTAGATGAACTCGTCCGCGACCTTCAGCGTGCGCTGCTTTCGTCTGATGTCAACGTCAAACTCGTCATGCAGTTGTCGCAGTCTATTAAGACGCGTGCTCTTTCCGAAGACATGCCCAAAGGCACCAACGCCCGCGAGCATGTGCTCAGAATCGTCTATCAGGAGTTAGTCAATCTTGTCGGAAAAGAAGCTGATTTCGCATTAAAGCCGCAGAAAATCCTGATGGCAGGTCTGCAGGGTTCGGGTAAAACCACAACCACCGGAAAATTATGCCGTTATTTCCAGCGCAAAGGTCTTAAAGTCGGTGCAATCGGCGCAGACAACTTCAGACCAGGTGCATTTGCACAGCTTTCCACGCTTTGTAAAAAGATAAACGTACCCTGCTACGGCGACCCTGAGGAAAAAGACGCGGTGAAAATCGTTCGCGACGGACTTGCAGCGCTTAAGGATGTTGAGGTCATTATCGTTGATACTGCAGGTCGTCATGCGCTTGAAGACGACCTGATTGACGAAATCATGCAGATTAATGAGTTCCTCAAACCGGATCACCGGTGGCTCGTAATTGATGCGGCAATCGGTCAGGCGGCGCGAGAACAGGCGCGGAGATTCCACGGCGCAATCGGCATTGACGGCGTAATTGTGACTAAAATGGACGGTACGGCAAAAGGCGGAGGTGCAATGTCTGCCGTTGCCGAAACGGAGTCCGGCATCGTCTTTATCGGTAATGGAGAAACCATTGATGACCTCGAAAAATTCGAGGCAAACGGTTTCATCTCCCGCCTTCTTGGAATGGGTGACTTAAAGGCACTCGTGGAAAAGGCGGAGGAAAACATCAATGCTGAAGATGTTGACGTAAACGCGATGCTCCGCGGCAAATTCACCTTAAACGACATGTACAAACAGCTTGAAGCAGTGCAGAAAATGGGTCCGTTAAAGCATGTTATGTCTATGCTGCCGCTTGGCAATCTGAAGGTTTCTGATGATGCACTTGACGGAACCACGGATAAAATGAAGCGGTTCAGAGTCATCATGGATTCGATGACGCCGCAGGAACTGGACGAACCGGGTATTATCAACACATCCCGTATGATCCGGGTGGCAAAGGGTTCGGGAACATCCGTTGATGAAGTGCGCGACCTTCTCAAATATCATAAGACCATGCAGAAGATGCTGAAAAGTTTCAAGGGTAACAGAATGGCAATGGGCAAGATGATGAAACAGATGCAGAAGGGAGGAATGGGCGGACTTGGCCCGATGTAATATGGAAATCCAGATTTACGGAAAACCTGTGCTTCGCGCCGTTGCTGCGGCGGTTCCTGAAATTACCGAAGAACTGTGCAGAATTTTGGATTCAATGGTTCCGATGATGCGCGATGCGCATGGCGTGGGTCTTGCGGCACCGCAGGTCGGCATTTCACAGCGGTTCTTTGTAATGAATGCGGGTGACGGCGTGCGTAAAGTAATTAATCCCAAAATCGTTTCCGCCGGCAATTCTATGGCTGAAATGGAAGAAGGGTGCCTTTCTGTTCCTGGAATTCATAAAAAAGTCCGGCGTCCGCGGCGTATTTCGGTCCGCTATACAAATGAGACAGGCGAGGTTGTTGAAGAGGAGTTAAAGGATTTCCCCGCACGCGTATTTCAGCATGAATTCGACCATCTGGATGGTATTCTTTTCGTTGACAGAACAACGCCGGTTACGCAGAAACTGATTGCAAAGCAGCTTGAAGCGTTAGCGGCAAAGGAGGGCGGCGCATGAGAATATTGTTCATGGGGACGCCGGAATATGCCATTCCAACGCTGGTACGGCTTATTTCTGAGCATGAAGTAATCGGTGTGGTTACACGGGCTGACAAGCCCTCGGGTCGCGGTCATAAATTAACGCCGTCTCCGGTAAAAGTTTGTGCAATGGATCACAATATACCGGTTTTTCAGCCGGAAGACATGAAAGACCCGGCGCTTTATGAGGTGCTTGCTGCACTGAAGCCGGATATTTCGGTGGTTGTTGCTTATGGAAAATTTATTCCTGACTCAATAATTGCCATTCCGCGGCTGAATACGATTAATATTCACGGCTCTCTCCTTCCGAAATACAGGGGGGCAGCACCAATGCAGTATTCGGTCTTAAACGGCGATGCCGAAGCGGGAGTTTCTATTATGTATGTTACATCGGGGCTTGACTGCGGGGATGTAATTTTACAGAAAGCAATTCCAATCGGTGAAAACGAGACATTTGGCGAACTCCATGACAGACTGGCGGTGCTTGGCCGCGATACGCTTTCCGAGGCGCTTGATCTGCTTGAGTCGGGGGCTGCAAAGCCGTTTAAGCAGGATGGTGCGCTTTCGTCCTATGCGTCTATGATTACAAAGGAAGAGTGCAATATCGACTGGTCGCGTCCTGCATCCGAGGTACACAACAGAATCAGAGGTTTGTCGCCGAATCCTGGTGCATTTACCAAATCACCGAGCGGAAAAATCATTAAACTTTACCGTTCAGAGGTTGCGGAAGGAAGCGGTAGGCCGGGCGAGATTATCGCCGCAATTAAGAAAAAGGGCTTTGTTGTTGCCTGCGGTGCCGGCGCGGTCTGTATTGTATCGGCAAAGCCGGAAGGCAAACGCGAGATGCCGGCAATTGAACTGATAAACGGGCATTACATCGGCATCGGCGATGTATTATCTCCCTGATTTTTTTATAAAAAAAGAGATTTATTTTATTTCATGAATTACCATGCCGGAGAGGAGTTTCGGCTCGAACCAGGTTGATTTCGGCGGCATAATTAATTCATTGTCTGCAACATCAAGTACCTGCTGCGCGCTGACCGGCTGCATGATAAATGCGGCTGCATATTCGCCGTTGTCGACTTCCTTCGTGATTTCCGAAAGTGGAACAACACCGCCGACAAAGGAAATGCGCGGGTCGCCACGCGGGTCGAAAATGGCAAGCATATCGTCTAAAACAACATTCTGCAGAACGGAAACGTCCAGACGCTCGATTGCATCGGCGACCGGGTCGACATCGCGGGTGAGTTCATACCATTTGCTTTCAAGGTACAGGTGCATAACATGCCTGTTGGATGCGGTCTCTTTTGGTGGAACGGCGTTCTTTTTGATGTCAACCTTCTTGATTTCGGTGATATTGAAACGAAGTGAAAGGTCGGATAGGAACTGGTCTGCATTAAGACCCGCAAGGTCGCGCACAAGTCTGTGATATCCGTAGATTTTGACCGAATCATAGGCAAACAGGACTGCCATGAACTTTTCTGCATCAGGAGTCAGGCGGTTTTCGGATGCGCGCCTGTCGCATACGTTTGCTGAAGACTTTGCGCGGTGGTGACCGTCTGCAATGTACAGGTTTGGAATGGATGCGAATGCGGCTGTGATTTTATCAACAACGGCTTTGTCTTTAACGCGGAATATTTGGTGAACCGTGCCGTTTTTCGCGGTGTATTCTCCGTCCGGTGTGCCTTCTGCGATTTTAGAGAGCATTGCATGAATGTTGTCTCCGCCTTTGTAAAGGAGGAAAACCTGACCTGTATGGGCGGATACTGCGTCAATGTGTCGAGTTCTGTCCTCTTCTTTGTCGTAGCGGGTCAGTTCGTGTTTTTTGATGATGTTTTTCTTATATTCCTCGACAGATACGCAGGAGACTAATCCGACGTACGGCGCGCCCTGGAAGATGATTTTGTACACATAGTACGAATCTGTGTCATCTGTCTCAAACATGCCTTCCGCCTTGAATTTATCAAACATCTCTCTTGCGCGGGCATAAATTCTGTCGTCATGCGGGTCGATGTCTGAAAGTTCTGCATCGGTTCTGATTACGCGCAGGAAACTCTTGTCATTTACCTTGATTTCGGCTGCTGCCTCTTCTGCGCTGATTACGTCGTAAGGGACCGAAGGGAGAACAGGGTAGGTTTTTCTGGTCGGTCTCAGACCTTTGAAGGGATATACGCTAACCATGATACTATATTTCTTGGAGTTCAATAGTAAAATAACAAATGGTAATCGTCAATGGTGTAGGGGGTACCTGTGCGGGCTGCACAATCCGCAAGGCAACAATCGAGGATATTCCAGATATCTACCGGATTGAGCTGATGTGTTTTAAGGATCCGTGGGATTACAAGGGTATGCTTGAAATGATGACGGTGTTTCTGACTTCATTTTATGTGGCTGAGGCAGACGGGCGCATGGTCGGATTTTCAGCAGGGGCGATTGAGGAAACTGATAATGAAAAATACGGGCATATCTGCAATCTCGCGGTGGTGCCGGAAATGCGTACGCTTGGTATAGGCAGGCTTCTCCTGCGCAGGCTTGAGAGGGACTTTTTCCTTGAGGCATGTACAGCCTGCAGTCTTGAGGTACGTAAAAGCAATGTGAGTGCGCACGGCTTTTATGAAAAAATCGGGTATGAGGATGTTATTGTGTTCGGGGGATATTATGCGGACGGGGAAGATGCTATCGTCATGATGCGGTGGTTTGATTGAGGGGGATTCTCCTGATTGCCCACGGTGACCGGACCGGGGATTCATTAAAGCAGATGCAGGTACTTGCGCAGATGGTGCAGGAAAAATCCGGGGCACCGGTACGGTACTGTTTTCTGCAGTTTACGCGCCCGTCTGTTGCGGAAGGTCTTGAGGAGATGCGGGGTGAAAATATAGATGTGCTTGTTGCGGTGCCGGTATTTTTAGGGGGGGGTGTGCATGTGAGGGACAGTATTCCAAATGCGCTTGGTCTTTCCGCGGGTGAGGCGCGCGGTGTCTTTGTTCTTGCAAACGGGAAAGAGGTGCCCCTCGTTTATGCAAAGCCTATTGGGGCTGATCCGGAACTTGCTCAACTTCTTTTGAGCCGGGCAGATGCGGCTGTGTCTCTTTTCTAAAACTATTTATTTGCATACACTAATTGTATACTATGAATTTCGATCCGAAAGAACTTATCGGCAAAACAATGGCAGTCAAAGACCTGATCGCGTATCAGGCGGGCTCTGTCGTATCGCGGATGGTTATTAACAAAAAAGCCGGAACGGTTACTGCATTCGCTTTTGAAAAAGGCGAGGGGCTTTCCGAGCACTCTGCACCATTTGACGCACTTGTTATCGGTGTGGAAGGCGAGGCCGAGATTCCAATAGGCGGCGAACCTCATATTGTCAGAGCAGGGGATATGCTGATTATGCCGGCAAATATTACGCATGCAGTCAAACCGCTGTCACGGTTTAAGATGATGCTCGTGTTAATCCACGAGTAACTTTTTTTTATCTTACATTTCTCTGCTGTAGTTTTACACTATAAGTTAACTTCTCCTCATGTATTTAGCATATTCTTCTCATGTGTCTTTCAGGAAAAAACGCGCATAGATTGGGTATGAAAAAAAGAACTGCAGTTTAGCGGTCAGATTTTCTATCAGTCGCCAATGCTTTTAGAACTCATGATTATTTGATTTGATTATTTTCAGTGGTTATTTATTAATGAAAATAGTTTACTTTACTTTCTTGAATATTTTATATGGTTTATTTTCAAAAAAAGAAGGCAGGAAAATGGTCTTTTTTTCTGCTCGTCTAATAAGGAAGATTTATCTATTCTCCTATTCAACCATACAAGTAATCGATTTCGATCGATATAGGCTGGTGCATATAAGCAATGGCATTTGCAATGCATATTAACATGGAAAAATGTACTGGTTGTAACAACTGTGTAGTTGCATGTCCGGTAAATGCGCTGGAACTCTGCATCGTAGATCCGACTACTACAAAGAAGATCTACCGCGTTACTAACGGAAAGGCTCTGTCCCTTGATGTTAACAACGAACTGTGTGCAGGTTGCGGTGTATGCGTCGAAGCATGTCCGTACAGTGTTATCAGACTGGTATCACAGGCTCCGCCTGTAGTGAAAGCTATTGAGGAGCACTGAAGGTGAGGAAATAATTATGGCAATGAGCACAATGTTTCCAAAGTTCGCTGTGAAAACAGAGAATGAGACCGTTATCATGGAGCAGCGTCTCCTGAAAAAGATCTCCCACCTGAAATTAAACGTCAGCAAGTGTACCGGGTGCGGTGTTTGTGTTGATACATGTCCGAAGGAAGCAATTACCCTTGGCATGGTTGGCGCAGCCGTTCGCGGTGCAACGAACGAGGCACCGATTAAGGTCGACCCGTCGGTCTGTTCTTACTGTGGTGTCTGTACCATTATGTGTCCGTTCAACTCTCTCGCCCTTGAGATTGACGGAGAAGCAGCACTTCCGATTAAAGATCAGGAAGGTTTCCCTGAACTCGATTTCGTTGCAGAAATCGATGAAAACAAGTGTGAAAGATGCACTATCTGCTCAGAAGCATGCCCGAATGATGCAATTGTCCGTGATATCCCGGTTTATGAGGGAGAAGGCGGAAAGACTCCGCGTCAGGCAGCTCTTGCAGCAGAGACCAAACTTGTTGTTGACAAAGCAAAATGTGATGCATGCGGTATCTGTGCATCCCTTTGTCCGGCACTTAAAATCAAGCGCACTGCATTTTCCGCAGAGAACCCTAAGTCCGCAGGTAATGTTATCTGGGATTCCAAACTCTGTAATGCGTGCAAAGTATGTGCAGATGCATGTCCAAACGATGCAATCGCTGTTGAGCGTGTCGTAAAGGCAGATGCAAAACTCGCAGGCAAAGTCACTATCGACAAAGAGAACTGTGTCACCTGTACCTGGTGTAAGACTGCATGCCCGAATGAGGCTGTTACCGTCACCAAGTTCTTCGAGGGTGATCTCACTATCGATGCAGCAAAGTGTCCGGGAGGATGTTCTACCTGTGCAGACGTATGTCCGTGCAAGGCAATTTATCTCCCCAAACCGGTTGGAGCAACCAATCTTAAGAAAGACGGCATTGAAGACAAGATTGCAGTCAACAAGGATCTGTGTATCCTCTGTGGTGCATGTGTCAATGCATGTCCGTCCGAAGATGCAATCACTTTAAAGAGAACTGCAGTTCACTATAAAGGAACTGTCACCGATCTTGCAAAGAAGATTGAGGCAAAACTCTGCGTTGCAAGAACCTCTAAAGTCGTAGAAGCAACCTTTGGTCAGGTTGAGACCAAGCCGGTGGAGTAAATATCATGACAAGCGCAAAAGCATACAAAGATGCTGCGTTAGCAGCACGCCTTTCTGACCGCTACTTCCGCCCGTCCGAAGACTCCGACCCGACCTTCGTCGGCGAAGTAGAAAAGATTGCCGGCACTATGGCCCACCTGTGTTTCCAGTGCGGAACCTGTACCGGCTCCTGCCCGTCTGCTCCGAGAAGCAGCTACAGAATCCGGTCCTTCATGCGCCGTGCCAACCTCGGCATGAGAGACGTCTGCTTAAACGACCCCGATCTCTGGCTCTGCACCACCTGCTACACCTGCAGCGACAGATGCCCGCGTGACCTCGTCCCGACCGACGTCATCATGGCCATGAGAAACATGGCAGCAAAACAGGGAATTATCCCCAAGAACGCCCTCGGCACCGTCACCAACATCTACAAGACCGGTCACGGCGTACCGAACAACGATGCAAACCGTGCGGCAAGAGTTAAACTCGGCCTTGAAGCAGAACCCGAAACCACCTGCAAATACCCCGAGTTCATTCCGGCAATCCGCAAGATTCTTGAAATCTACGGCACCAAACAGCTTGCAGACAAAGTATTAGGAGAAGGGAAGTAAATATGTCACACACCTACGCATTCTTCCTCGGCTGCATTGCCCCGAACCGGTACCCCGGTATCGAAGCCGCTGCAATTCGCACCGGTAAAAAACTCGGCATTGACCTTGTTCCGCTGAAAGGCGCATCCTGCTGCCCTGCTCCGGGCGCATTCGGTTCCATTGACTTAAACGTCTGGTACGCAATGGCTGCAAGAAACTTAATCCTTGCAGAGCAGATGAACACCGACATTGCATTAATCTGCAACGGCTGCTACAAGTCAATGTGGGAAGTCAACCACAAACTGAAGAACAACGACGAACTCCGCGACAACGTCAACGAAGTCCTCAAAGAAGTCGACATGGAATACAAAGGCACGATTAACGTCCACCACCTTTGCGAACTCTACTACGACCCCGAGGTCTGCGGTCTTGACACCCTCAAAGACACCGTCACCACCCCGCTTTCCGGCTTAAAGATTGCCTGCCACTACGGCTGCCACTTACTTAAGCCCGCCAAAGACCGGGAATTCGAAAACCCTGCCATCGGCGACACCGAACACCCGACCTGGTTCGAAGACCTTATCACCGCAGTCGGCGCCCAGCCGATTGAATACCGCAACAAGATGCAGTGCTGCGGTGCAGGCGGCGGAGTCCGCGGCTACGACATCGCCCATTCCCTTGACATCACCAACGAAAAGATTACCCACATGACCGAAGCCGGTGCAGAAGTTATTGCAGACACCTGCCCGTTCTGCCAGCTGCAGTTCGACCGCGGCCAGTACGAAATCTCCGAGAAATTCGGCGTCAACTGGGGCCTTCCGGTTATGCACTTCTGTGAACTGTTAGGTCTTGCCCAGGGCATGTCCCCTGTTGAATTAGGACTTGACCTTCACCAGATTTCCTGCCAGCCGATGCTTGACAAACTGAAGGGAGGAAACTAAGATGGCATACACAGGCAAAAAGATCAAAGAATCCGGAGAAGCTCCGTTCGTACCGAGAATCGGTGTTTTCATCTGCCACTGCGGTACCAACATCGCCGGCTCCCTTGACGTAGACGCCGTCTGCGAATACGCCAAGACCGTTCCAAACGTAATCGTTGCCGAACACTACGCATACATGTGTTCCACCCCTGGTCAGAACATGATCAAAGAGGCCATCGCCGAACACAAATTAACCGGTGTAGTTGTTGCAGCATGTACCCCGAGACTGCACGAACAGACCTTCAGAACCGCAACTGCAAACGGCGGCTTAAACCAGTTCAGATTTGAAATGGCCAACATCCGTGACCAGGGTTCCTGGGTCCACATGCACGACTGGGACGGCGGCACCGCAAAAGCAAAAGACGCAGTCCGCATCGCAGTCGCAAAAGCCTCCAAACTCGAAGACCTCTTCCCGATGGCAGTACCGGTTGAACACCGCGCCCTCGTTGTCGGAGCAGGTATCGCAGGTATCCAGGCCTCCATGGACTTAGCCGCAGCAGGCATCGAAACCTACCTTATCGAGAAAGAACCGACCATCGGCGGCCGCATGTCCCAGCTCGACAAGACCTTCCCGACCCTCGACTGCTCCCAGTGTATCTTATCCCCGAAGATGGCCGAAGCCGGCAGAACCCCCAACATCAAACTCTACACCCTTGCAGAAGTTGAAGATGTTGAAGGCTACATCGGCAACTTCGACGTCACCATCCGTCGCCACGCCCGCGGCGTAATGACACCTGCCGAAGCCGCAGCAAAAGGCATCGTCGGCGGAGGATGTACCGGATGCGGCGACTGTAAAGAAGTCTGCCCTGTCGTCAAACCCAACACCTGGGAATTCGGCATGGCCCCGCGCAAGGCAATCTACATCCAGCACGCACAGGTTGTACCTCTTATCTACACCATCGACTTCAAGGCATGCGTAAAATGCGGTCTTTGCGTCACCGCATGCGGTCAGAAGAAAGCAATCGACCTCGAAATGCAGGACGAACTGTTCACCATCAAAGTCGGAACCGTTATCCTTGCAACCGGATACGAAACCTTCCCGATCGAACAGAAGAAAGAATGGGGATACAAGTTATACGACAACGTCATCACCTCCCTTGAATTCGAACGCTTAATCTGCGCATCCGGTCCGACCGTTGGTCACCTTGTCAGACCATCTGACGGCGAAACTCCGATGTCCGTCGGATTCGTCCTCTGTGCAGGTTCCCGAGACAACACCGGCATCGGCAAACCGTACTGCTCCAGATTCTGCTGCATGTACTCACTCAAGCACGCCCACCAGGTCATGGAAAAGATTCCAGGCTGCCGCGCCTTCATCTTCTACATGGATATCAGAAGCTTCGGTAAAGCATACGAAGAGTTCTACTACCGTATCCAGAACGAAGGCTGCAAGTTCATCCGCGGACGTGTTGCCCAGGTCCAGGAACTCCCGAACAAGAACCTCATCGTTGTTGCAGAAGACACCCTCTTAGGCACCCCTGTTGAGATTGAAGTCGAACTTGTTGTTCTCGCAGCAGCCATCCAGCCGACCGCAGAAACCGAAAGAGTCCGCAGACAGTTCGGTGTTTCCTGCTCCGGCGACAAATGGCTCCTTGAAGCCCACCCGAAGCTTAACCCGTGCGGTACCACCACTGCCGGTGTCTACGTCGCAGGCGTCTGCCAGGGTCCGAAAGACATTCCGGACACCGTTGCACAGGCCGAAGGCGCTGCATCTGCAGCATCCATCCCAATCCACGCAGGCAAAGTCGAACTTGAGCCTTACTACGCCCAGTGTGTCCAGGAACTCTGTGCCGGCTGCGGCATGTGTACCAGACTCTGCCCGTACTCTGCCCTGTCCATGACCACCGCCGAAGACGGCCGCACTGTAATGCAGGTCACTGCTGCAAAGTGTAAAGGCTGCGGTACCTGCGGCGGATTCTGTCCGGGCGGCGCAATCAAGATGCAGCACTTCACCAGCCCGCAGATTCTTGCTCAGATTGATGCATTCTTCCTTGGAGGCAACTAATTATGTCTGACGAATGGAAACCCAAAATTATCGGTATCATCTGCAACTGGTGTTCCTACGCCGGTGCAGACGGTGCAGGTTCAGCCCGTACTCAGTACCCGCCAGACGTAAGAATTGTGCGTGTCATGTGTACCGGTCGTATCGACACTCTGTTTGTCCTGAAAGCCTTTGCTGACGGCGCAGACGGTGTCTTAGTATCAGGCTGCCACTTCGGTGACTGCCACTACCTTGCAGGCAACTTCAAGGCAGCAAAGAGAATGTTCCTTGTAAAATCCATCCTTCACAACCTTGGTATTGACCACCACAGATTCCGGATGACTTTCGTTTCCGCATCTGA
>DALTWF010000016.1 GCA_029987235.1 Methanocorpusculum sp.
CAGAGCGTACCGGTGTAAATATGGCTGGACCTATCCCGCTGCCGACCAAGAGACTCGTCGTTCCAATCCGGAAATCCCCGGATGGAGAAGGTACGGCAACCTGGGACCGCTGGCAGATGAGAGTTCACAAGAGACTTATCGACCTTGACGCCGATGAGCGTGCACTCCGTCAGCTTATGCGCATTCAGGTTCCAAAAGATATCAGCATCGAGATTGTTCTCGAAAACTAAAACTGTTTCAGGAGGGGTTTACCCCCTCATCTTTTAGTTTTGACCGTTTTTGAAAAGTATTTTCTTTTGATTGTTTATCGCAACTCTTCTATTCTCTGACAACCTATATAGTAGATAATTATGAATCCGGCAGTCGCCTCCCTGAAATCAAAAATACGTGTCGAGCATGTAATGCTTGCCATTTTCATACTTGCTATACTTCTGCGGTTCTTTATTCCTGATTTGAAACTGTATCACCATGATGAAGCAATCCATGCATATTTCTCCTATAATCTTGCTTCATCAGGTGTTTACACATATGACCCTGTGTATCACGGGCCGTTTTTATATTATGTAACGGCAGGGATGTTTAATCTGTTCGGGGCAACGGATTTAGTCGGTCGGATTCTGCCGTGTATTTTCGGCTGTGCTTTAATTCCGCTTGTCTACTGGATTTACCGGATGGAATATGTGTCGGGAAAGGTTGCGTGTCTTGCGTCGCTGTTTATTGCAATTTCGCCGGAAATCGTTTATTTTGCACGGTTCCTGCGTAATGACACGTTTGTTATCTTTTTCTCGCTTCTGATGATTTGCGCCATGCTTGCCTGGTTCAGAAATAAAAAGTGGTACTGGTTTGCTTTAGCGGGTGCGGCAGCGGGTTTTTGTCTTTGCTGCAAGGAAAACGCGCCGCTTATTGTTGTGACGTTTTTGGTATTTTTTGCCTATTTAATCTGGTCAAAGAAGGTGGTTCTTCCTGCCGGCTGGTGGAAACATGCATTAATTGCCGTCGGCGTCTTCTTTGCGATTGTGTTTACGATGTACACATCGTTCTGGCAGAATCCTGAGATGGCTCTTTTGGCAGGGCCGATGGCAATTTCCCACTGGCTTGAGATGCACGGGCAGAACCGGCTTTCGTCAGGTCTTGGCGGCGCGTTTTATCTGGTGCAGTTCTTCTTGTATGAGCTGCCTGTTCTGATTTTTGCAATAGCAGGCATGGTTTTTTTCCTGCGGCGTCCGAAGGCAAAGGCGGCAGAACAACCCGCTCCGGCTGTATCAGAGGAGGAACTTTTTGAAGAGGGCATGTCTGCAGCTGAGCCGGAAAAATCTGCCGGATCTTCTTTTGGCAAGCGCGTAATTGGTATTTTTTCCCGCCCTGTTGCTGCGCCGGTTATTGATAAGCAGCGCGAATTCATGCGGTTTGCCATTTACTGGACGATTATTGCATGTATTACCTATGCGTATGTGGGTGAAAAAGTGCCGTGGCTTTCTTTGCATCAGCTTCTTCCGATGGTATTTGTAGCGGCGTTTGGTCTGGTATGCTGTGTGCGTTTCTGGAAGGTGTTTTTGGTGCTTTCCGTCATTTTCCTGCTTGGTATGACGTGTTATGTCTGTTATACGCCGGCGGATATTGCAGAGCCGATTGTTCAGGTGCAGAATTCGGAAAATATCCGCGGTATTATGGCGGAAATGGATGCGTCTTCAACAAAGACGCTGCTTTTGGGTCAGGAGGTCTGCTGGCCGCTTGGGTGGTATTATCATGGTAAGGACTGGAGTGATAAAATCTGGTATTATGTTGATGTGCCGGATTTGGAGCGTGCGCTTTCGCATAATGCAAATATTATGCTTGTGCATGATGCTGAGGGGTACGGTGATATTGAGGGATATACCCGCGAACGGATGGTTTTCAAGTACTGGCTGGATACGTCGCAGAATGATGTTCTTTCGTGGATTAAGTATTATTTCACGAGGATGTTTACGCATGAGCCTATCGGAAGCATTAATGTGGATGTGTACAGGAAGGTCGGGGCATAACTTTTTTCCTTATTAATAAGGAAAACTAATAACCCTTACCGTCTATATAATTAGTAATGGCACAGGCAATACCGGAACTCAATGAATTTCGCAGCAGACTGTTAGACCTCTCGCTCAAAAATAACCTCTTAAACTATAAACCATCCACCGCCCGGTCGATAGAAGTAATCACCGAACTCCCCTCCCAGGTCTATAAAACCCTGGTACTTGACGAAAAGGGCATGAAATTCCACCCTGCAGAAAAAGACAAAACCGCAGGTCCGGAAGAAAAAAATATCTGGAAATACCCGTCCTTTATCTCAAGCGCACACCAGACCGACCTCCTTTTGGAAACCCCTTACACTGATATCGACCTGCGCAAACGCCTCTACGCTTTGCAGAGCAAAAGCAGAACCGTAATCGAAGAACAGGGTTATGCCGTACTCTATCTTGCGCTCGGCTTTGTCGGCTGGAAAGACATGGCGCACCAGTCAAAAGCCTACCGCGCTCCTCTGTTAATGATTCCGGTCACGCTTGAACGTGAAAAAGTCAAAGACAACTATACGCTTAAATGGACCGGAGACGACCCGCAGATATCGCTGTCCCTTATTGCCAAACTTGCCAGTGAAAATATCACTCTTCCCGACCTTGGACATCCGGACAGCCCTGGAGAACTTGATGACTACTTTGAAGCGGTGCGTAAGGCTGTAGCCCACCGTAACTGGGACTTTATTCCCGATATTGCGCTTGATTTGTTCAGTTTCAGAAAATTCGTCATGTTCAAGGACCTTGACCCCGAAAGCTGGGGCGGTTCCTTTGAAATCGAGTCAAATCCGCTGATTAAGAATCTCTTTGAACCGGAACCGGCGGCAAATGATCTCGTTATTGATGAAAACAAACTTGATGGACGGCTGAAAAGCGGCGAATCCTACAACATTCTTGATGCCGACTCCTCACAGATGGCGGTAATTGAAGAGGCGAAAGCGGGCAAAAACCTTGTTGTCGAAGGGCCGCCCGGAACAGGAAAAAGCCAGACCATTGCAAACCTGATTGCCGAAATGCTTGCATGCGGCAAAACGGTTCTTTTCGTCTCCGAAAAAATGGCAGCACTTGAAGTCGTCAAACGCCGGCTTGATACTGCAGGTCTTTCACGCTTCACACTGGAACTGCACAGCCAGAACGCACGCAAAACCGAGTTCATCCGCGAACTCGAACGCTGCGCACAGCATCCAAGTGAAACACCTGCCGGAAATGCGGACAATTACGCAAAAATCGACGGACTTCGTGCGGATTTAACCGGTTACTGCGCTGCACTCAAAGAACCAATAGGCGCCTGCGGATTTACCCCCTACGACTTATACGGCATCCGCGAACAGTACCGCTATGAATTTGAAGACGCACCCGGTCATGAAACCTGCAGGCTTCCGCGCATCACTCTTCCGAACGCTGTAACAATTACGCCGGATGAATACAAAGCGGCAATTGACGCCTTAACCGACCTCGGAGCCTTTGTCAATTCCATGCTTCGTCCGGGCGAAACCCTTTCCATGCACCCGTGGGCAGGCACCAGACCCGGCATGATGATGCCAAGCGACCGGGACGAAATTTTAGCCATGGCGCAGGAATATCAGAAACAGATTGAAGCACTGCAGACGGTAATGCGCAGAATTTCCGACCTTGCCGACATTCCCGCCCCCCGCAGCGAAACCGAGATTTCTGCAACGATTGAGACCTGCCGCTGTCTTACCGGCACGTTTACAGTAACCGCAGACATTCTGAAAAATCCGCTGTGGCGCAATGACGATGAAATCAACCGGCTGATAAATCAGGTCGAAATCATCATCAACCGCAAAAATGCTGTTCTTGCGAAATTCACGCCGGATATTTTCAAACGTGGACCGGCAGAATTATTCTCCGAATTCCTCGCCGTTGCAGAAAAAGGCAAGTTTGCCAAGATGTTTTCCGGCGACTACAAGAAAGTTAAAGCCGAAATTGCTGCCTATTACACAAAACGCGTGCCGGATGACATTTCCATCCTTGACGACTTAAAAGAGGCAAGAAATTACCTCAATGACTCTGAAATCCTTGCAAAAGACGAAGACGAATACGCCCTGCTCTTTGGAAAACTCTGGAAAGGCGTTGAAACCGAGCCGGAAAAACTGCGTGAATACAAGGCATGGGTGCAGAATCTCCTGACCTTAATCGGTGAAGGATTTGTATCTGTAAACACCATTGACCTGATTGGTTCCGGAAAAGTCAGCGCAATGGACTTAAATTCGCTGTTCAGCGTGCTGGAACATGCGGTTACCGCACATGCAGAGTCACGTGCAAAACTTTTTGCACGCCTCGGCATTCCCGAAGAAGCAGACCTTACCTTTGCACAGGCGCGCAAACTTGCTGATGAATGGATTACTGACATCGACCGGCTGGTTTCCTGGAGTCAGCTGCAGACCTTTGTCGATGCCGCAGAAAAAACCGGCGCAGCACCGCTGGTCGAACTGCTCTTTTCGGACAAAATAGCAAGCGATTCCCTTATCCCTGCTTATCTTACGGCGTATGCCGACTCACTCTTGCGCGAAGCATACAGCACGCGCCCGGTTCTTGCGAAATTCTCCCAGATTCCGCATGAACAAAAGATTGAAGCCTTTGCCGCGGCAGACCGGCTTGCAATATCTGAAAACGCACGCCGCATTGTGCAGATTTTGGACAAAAACCTGCCGGACATGGTTTCCGGTTCTTCCCGCGAATCTGAAATGGGTGTGCTTACGGGCGAATTCAACCGTAAACGCGGACACATGTCGATTCGCATGCTTATGACCAAATCAGGCGGTCTGATTCAGAAAATCAAGCCCTGTTTCATGATGAGTCCGCTTTCCGTTGCCCAGTATCTTGACCCGCGCTCAGTGCAGTTTGACATCATCATCTTTGACGAAGCCTCGCAGGTAAAGCCCGAAGACGCCCTTGGCGCTCTTATGCGCGGAAAACAGCTTGTTGTCATGGGTGATTCGCGCCAGCTTCCGCCGACAACGTTCTTTGATGAAATTGCAGGCGGCGACGAGGAGGAAGAAGAGGAATCAGTTGCATCCGCAACCGATATGGAAAGTCTTTTGCATGTCTGCAAACAGAGTTATCCAACCAGAAGACTTCGCTGGCACTACAGATCGCGGCACGAATCGCTTATTGCGGTCTCAAACGAGGAGTTTTACGACAACAGCCTGATGGTTTTCCCATCCCCCGAGCATGAAACCCCTGACCTTGGTCTTTCCTTTGTCTATCTGCCTGATGCGGTCTACGAACGCGGTAAATCCGGCGTAAACAGACGCGAAGCCCGTGCTGTTGCAGAAGCGGTTATTCAGTATTACCGCAGGTATCCGACCAAGACATTAGGTGTTGCCACCTTCTCAACCAAACAGCAGGAAGCCGTCAGGCGCGAAGTTGACGTGCTGCTCAGAACGAATCCCGATGTTGAAATGCTCATGCGGCCTGCAAACGGCGAGAATTTCTTTGTGAAAAATCTGGAAACCGTGCAGGGTGACGAGCGTGATACCATCCTCATCAGTGTCGGCTACGGATTTGACGAAAACCACCGGCTGTCGCGCAATTTCGGTCCGCTGAACCAGAACGGCGGAGAACGCCGTCTGAATGTTATTATCACCCGTGCACGCGAGCGGTGTGTGGTCTTCTGCAACTTCCGCGGCGCAGAACTGCCTGTTGACCATGAAACCTCCTCCGGCGTTGCAGCACTGTCGCATTTCCTCACCTATGCCGAATTCAGAGACGCAGGCGATGCTGAATCGGCAGCATACAGCGACGCGTCAAGTCTTTTTGCAAACACTATCCAGCGCATGCTTGAAGACCGCGGATTTACCGTAACACGCAACCTTGGCTGCGCAGGATTCAGAATCGACCTTGCAGTTGCTCATCCGACCGAAAAAGGAACCTACATGGCGGGCATTTTGTGCGACGGCCCGTTCTACTGGTCGTCAGAAGTAACCCGCGACCGCGACCGGCTTCGCCTGCAGGTTCTGAAAGGACTCGGCTGGAATATCCTTCGGATCTGGTCTGCCGAATGGTTCCAGCATCCTGCGTCCTGCACTAAAGTGCTGCTTGATTTCCTTGAAGAATGCAAAACAAAACCGCGTGCAGAATCGCAAAAGGAAATGCCCGCACCGACCGCAGTCCGGGCGGAATCCGATGAAGAGCCTGAAGATGAAACTGAAACGCAAGCACCGGCCGCAGAATCTGCGCCGCGCTCTTCTGCGAAACAGGCAAAAGCCGCACCCGCAGGCGATGATGATGACGAAGAGCAGCGTCCTGCAGCATCCTATGCACGCCTTGCCCTTACACCTTATGTAATCTGCAAAGAATCAGTACTGACCCGCTACCACCAGTTTTCCTCCGTACCGGACCAGGTATTATCCACCGGCATTCTGGAAATCGTTTCCATAGAACAGCCCATCTCCGAAGAAATGCTGTTTACCCGCATCAAAGAACTCGGTTCGGTCTCGCGTATGACGCCCCAGATTAAGAACCGTATTGTTTCCCTTGCCGAAGACGAAGTAAGCGGCGTGCGCCTGGTGCGCGACACCGAAGGCTTCTACTCGGTGCCGGGCGCACCGGTCACTCCCCGCGAGCATCCGGCAAAATGGACGATTGACAATGTATCCGCCTCTGAAATCGGCGCTGCTGCAAAACTCCTTCTTGCAAAACAGTATGCAACACCCAAAGACGACCTGATTCGTCAGACCTGCCTGATTCTCGGCTTTAAGGCAACGGCACAGAACAAGGAACGGATTAAAGACGGCGTGAATGCATGCATTGAATGCGGCGACATACACCTTGCTCACGGTATCTGTTCGGTGGACGGCTAACCACCCATTTTTAGTACTGTGAAAGATAATACATAGGTACTACATGTTAGAATCGTTTGGCACGGCACTTGATGCACTCGGCTATCTGATGGGCGGCTTAGTAGTCACGCTGGAACTTGTCGGTCTGTCTCTTCTGCTCGGATTTGTGCTCGGACTGATTCTGACCATTGCACAGGTTTACGGACCTGCAGTCCTGCGCGGTTTTGTCCATGTCTATGTATGGTTCTTCCGCGGTCTGCCGAATCTGGTGCTGCTGTTCTTATTCTATTTCGCATTCTTCCCGATGATGGGTTTATATGGCACTCCGTCGTTTGTGATTGCGTTCATCGTTCTTGGAATGCGCAGTGCAGCATATCAGTCCCAGATTTTCCGCGGAGCAATCCAGTCTATTTCAGACGGACAGATGCTTGCCGCCCGTTCTCTTGGCATGACGCGGTTTCAGGCAATCAGGAGTGTTATTATTCCGCAGGCGCTGCGCATTGCGCTTCCTTCATGGGCAAACGAGTATCCGGTTCTCTTAACTGATTCGGCAATCGCATCTGCAATCGGTGTCACTGAACTTCTGACACGTACCGGATACCGTGTTGCGGCAACCGGCGACGCCATGATTTTATACCTTACCTGTGCGGTGATTTTCATTCTGCTGAACTATGCAGGAATGTTTCTGATTCAGAAAATAGAAGTCAAAGTCCGTATTCCCGGATACGGAAACAATGAGGCTGAACAATTATGACCGATGAACCAATATTACGGGTGGAAAACCTTTCCAAATCCTTCGGGGATTTGCATGTGCTGAAAAATATCTCCTTTGATGTGTACAAGGGGGAAAAGAAAGTATTTGTCGGACCATCGGGTACGGGAAAATCCACGCTTCTGCGCTGCATCAATATGCTTACTGTACCGGATTTGGGCAATATCTGGCTTGACGGTGAGGATATTGTTCATTCCGGGCGCAAAATCAATGAATACCGCCAGAAGCTCGGCATGGTGTTTCAGAATTTCAACCTCTTTGACCATTTATCCGCGGTGCGCAATGTGGAACTTGCGCTCATCAAAGTAAAGAAGATGGACAAAAAGGAAGCTCGGAAAAAGGCGATGTTTGAGCTGGAACGTGTCGGCATGGCGGATCGTGCGGATTTCTATCCGGCGCAGCTTTCCGGAGGGCAGGCGCAGCGTGTCTCGATTGCACGAACCCTGGCTATGGACCCGGAGGTCATTTTATTTGATGAACCGACCTCGGCACTGGACCCGGAGTTAAAACGCGAGGTAATGGAGGTTATGAAAAAACTTGCCGACGAAGGCATGACCTGTATCGTAGTCACGCATGAAATGAAGTTTGCAACCTCTTTTGCCACCGAGATTTACCTGATGGAAAAAGGTGAGATTATCGAGCACGGCGACCCGAAAGACATTCCAACGTCGCCGGACTTCGCACGGCTGCGTTCCTTTATCGGTGCCTATAACGAGGAGTAGGAAATAAGCAGATGAATTCAGGGAGGTGTGCATAATGGTTCTTGAGGCGTTATCAGGCATTATCAACACCGACCCGGTTTTCTGGACTGAAGTCTTACTGCCTGCGGTACTTCAGGGTCTGCTGGTAACTCTTCAGCTGATTTTATGGACTGCACCGTTTGGTCTTTTATTCGGCATAGCAGTTGCAGTTGCCCGTGTGTATGGTCCAAAACCGGTACAATGGCTTTCAAAACTGTATGTCATCTTCTTCCGCGGCTGTCCGCTGTTAGTTCTGTTGTTCATCCTCTATTTCGGTCTGCCGTCCATTGGAATAATGATTGATGCGTTTCCGGCTGCTGTAATAGGTTTTATTCTCTGTAACAGCGCGTATAACTCTGAATACATCCGCGGCGCCCTTGAGTCAATTAAAGGCGGGCAAATGACGGCCGCACGTTCTCTTGGTATGACCAAAGGTCAGGCCGTCTTATATGTGGTCATTCCGCAGGCAATGCGCCGCGCAATTCCGGGGGTATCCAATGAGTTTATTTACATGATTAAGTACACCTCGCTTGCGTACTTTGTCACGGTTATTGAAATGACCTGTGCGGCAAAGATGATTGCAATGCATTATCTTGCGTTTATCGAGGCGTTTGGAACTATAGGTCTTTTCTATCTCGCTATTGTTACGGTGGCTACCATTCTGGTCAACCGGCTTGAAAAGAAGGTTGCTATTCCGGGCGTCTCCGGAAAAATTGTCAAGCATTTCTGATTGGTATGGCAAAACGCGGTCTGGAAAACTTTGTTGAATATCCTGCACTGGTTTTGTCGGATGCAGAAGGCACTCTTACCGCAAAAATCGCGTTTCCGTTCCGGCATCTCAATTTTTCCTTTACGATAGAAGTTTCCCGCGCCCTTTACGAAGGGGCGCGTTCTTCGGCAAAAGCCGCCCGTGTTCCCGCAGGAATTCAGGATGCATGGATGCAGAAATACTATGAGGCATTTGCGCTTTCTCCTCTGCTTGAGCCGTTTTACAAAACCCTGCTTGCCGGAATGCGCAAAATCCGCTGCGAGCAGAATCTGACACCGGACGAGTATGTCGAACTTCTTACTGCATACGTGCAGTCGATTCCCTATGACCATGAAAAAGAGGCATCCATAGAACGTGCTCCGCGGTATCCGGTGGAAACGGTTGTGGAAAATACCGGGATTTGCAGTGATAAAACCGTTCTTCTTGCAGGGCTTTTGTCGCACGAAGGCTATGCCTGTGCAGTTTTACATTTTGCACGCGAAAACCATGTAACAGCAGGGCTTCCCGCGCCGGAGGGTTTTGATTTCATGGGATGCGGGTATGCGGTTGCAGAAACTACGGCGATTTCCTATATCGGTGCTGCATCGTCAGAGTACGGTGTCTGCGAAAACCGGCCGAAGGTTTTTCCCATCGGACACGGCACGAAAACGTATGGGGGCATTCGTGATACGGTGAAAATCCTTGCGGTCATGCGTGAACTTGAGGAAAGTATTGCGGCCGGCTCGCCTCTGTACAATGAAATTGTCTTTGTGCAGAAGAAAATCGAAGCCATGAAAGAGGAACTGACTGTATCAAAGAAAGAAATCGAACGGAAGGCAAATGCGGGTGAGGATTATTATCCGCTTCTTTCAGAGCATAAGAAAAATGTTGCAAAGCTTGAATCTCTCATTCAGCGCTACAACCGGCTTGCGGATGATTTCAAGGCGAATGCGGAACTGGCCGGATTTATTTATCACAACCGGCTTGACCGGCGTTCGGTGGTGCGAAGGCTTAAAAGCATCGGGCGTCTCTGATTCGTAAAAACAATCGTGTAACTAATTGTCTGTAAAATTGCAATTGTCCTGATTCCTGGAATTAATTGTGAAAACTGCCGAAGTTCTGAAAACGGAAAACATACCCTGTTATTTTTTTAGATACTTCTATTTTTCCTGATACAAAGACAGTGACCGGCTGAACAGATAAAAAAGTGGTCCACCTTTTGATAAAAGTGGTTCCAAAGTGGTCCACCTGTTTTTTGTTCCCTCTGAGTGAGAAGGACAAGGTGGAACACTTTCCCACTTTTTTTGCAACAAACTAGTACACACAAAAAATAATTTTATAGAAAAAGTTTTCAAAAAAAAGTATGGGACATATGGTACATAGCCCTTATGTCACAACCCCTGCTAAATTCCCGGAAGATGAGGGACTGCATTCTGTCTTCCACGAAAGCCCCTTGTAACAGGGTATTTTTTTCCGCCCTAAATTGTAAGGAGCATATCCAAGCCGCGTCATTTCCCGCGTCAGAGCATTAATCGAATCCGGCACCAGACTTTTATTCAGCCCGTTTGCTTTTGCATACTCCTGCAGCCCGGCAAGAAGAGCTGCTTTTTCCACATGCCCGCTATCATCTTTCACCGTTGCCTCTTCAAGATAATCAGCAAGGGGAGTGGACTCACCTTCCCATAGATTGCGGACCTCATCTATGTCCTGCTCATAAAGAAGCCCGCCGCCTGATGCAAGAATCTGCGATACCGTCTGCACCGCAAGCAAAAGCAGACCACAGGCGAAAGCAGGCGAAAAGACTTGTCCGGAAAAACCGCAGGACTTCGTAAAGTTTCCGCAAAACGGAATAATACACACCCGTTCCCAGAACGCATCATCAGATGCAACAGCCCTGCTTAATTTCGGGAGCTTGTTTGCCGTAAAGATATGTACAGCAGTCAGCCTTGCAAGGTGGCGTTTTTTGTATTTTTCTTCAACAGAATGCCATTCCTTTCCAGAAATCCGCTTGAATGCTCCGCAGTCGGCAAGAGTAAAGACCGATAAATCATCACCCAGATTAAACATCTTTCCTTCAAGTTCTGCTGCATTAAACCGCTCAGACAGTTCCTGAAGCGTTATGTGAGATACACAGCTTCTTCCTGCCGTTTTTTCAACGGCCTGCAGGTAGGTTGTCTTTCCGGAATTTTTCGGTCCGGTAAGGAAATAGGTTTTTTTCAGCGGCGCCATACCGGGCAGGTACTGAAGAAGCCCCTGGGCGACGGCCTGTACCAGTGCACAGGAATATTCGCCTGCCCATTCGGTAAGTACCGATAAAACCCGGGAAGTGTCAGCTTCAAAATCCAGCGGGGCGGCGAGTTTGACGGTGTACAGCATTTCAGGCGTATAGGAAATCAGGTGCGGCTGGTGGTTTTCGTCAAATATAATGACGCCGTTTTCAACCGGTATGCCGTTAAAATGATTAAACGGCGATTCTTCGCCGGAAATAACGTTTTCTGACCTGATAAGTTTCATAATTTCGTCTGCTGCCCAGGTAATTTTGGATGAGGGGGGCAGGAAATGGAAATCGTCTGATAATCCGCCGGTACAGCAGATATCAAGCCATTTCGTAACGCAGGCGCGGATTTCTTCTTCTGCTTCGTAATATAGACCGGTTTTGGGGTCATATGCATAAAGTGTGCCGCCGTATGTTACCGGGGTAAACAGGTCTGCTGCAAGGTCGCGGAAGGCGCCGTGTTTTACTTTGTATTTCGGACCGAGAGGGGAGTAGACCGAGTCAAAGAACTGTTCGGCAAACGCGTCTTTGTCAGACGGGTCTGCAAATCCGCAGCCCCATTTTGCATTTTTCAGATAGTCAAGTGCTTCTTTTGTCTCCAATCAGGTCACCTCCTTAGGTTTGGTCCGTACTTTCTCACCGGTTCCAACTGAAACCGGGAAGCTGTTCTGTTTTTTTACAACATTTGTTTTCTTTTGAATCATATTTTTAACACCTTGTTTTTCGATGTAAGTTCCGGATAATGCCGGTATGGTCAGGCATTTTGCAGCGTAATTTCGTTTCATGCTTTATCCACAATATATTTATGCAATCTCAAACATAAATATTTATCTATTTTTTAAAAACAATTGTTTTTAAAAGTACGTTAAAATAGGTTTAAATAGGTACTTTTTCAAAAGATTTATGTGAGCGCGCGTACAATTGTATAGTATGGGAAAAATAAAAACCACATCGGTTCAGATTACATTTCGCATGAGCGGCGATTTTTATGAGGAACTGGAGAAAATTTCAGAGATGCGCGGTGTAAAAACAACTGATTTTGCACGTGATGCAATTCATGCATTTGTGTTCGGGGACCATTGCCCGGTCTGCGGGGCGCAAATGACTGAGGGGTCAAGGTTCTGCAGTGCGTGCGGAACGGCTCTGGCAGAGGAAACGGTTCGCAGGAAGGCGGCTGAGGAGAACGCACGCTTTGAGCAGTTCATGAAAAACATGTCGCGCCCCGCGGTTATTTTTGCGGGTAAAACGCCTGCGGAACTCGAAGAGTACAGGCGTGCGCTGGATGCTGCTTTAGGGCAGGGGTGCGGGAAATAATTTCCGGCACGTATCTCTTATACCAAAATAAAAAAAACCACTGACTATTTTTCACACACAAAAAAAGTCCCCCGCACCATTCCAATACTATATCTCTTAGTAAATGCAAATATACTACCCGCATGTCACAAGAGGAACTACCAAAGACATATGAATTCGCAGCCGTCGAAAAACGCTGGCTTGACCAGTGGAACGACGCCGACTTCTACTTCGATACCGAATCGAAAAAACCACAATACATCATCGACACCCCGCCCCCGTACCCGACCGGAAAACTCCACATCGGTCACGCACTCAACTGGGTCTACATGGACATTATCGCCCGTTACAAACGAATGACCGGCTTTAACGTCATGTTCCCCCAGGGCTGGGACTGCCACGGCCTCCCGACCGAAGTCAAAGTCGAAGAAACCCACCACATCACCAAAAACGACGTTTCCCGTGAAGAGTTCCGTAAAATGTGCCGCGAACTCACCGAGGAAAACATCGCAAAGATGCGCCAGTCCCTTCGCACCATGGGATTTTCGGTAGACTGGTCCAATGAATACATCACTATGATGCCGTACTACTACGGAAAAACCCAGCTCTCCTTCCTGAGAATGCTCAAAGCCGGCTACATCTACCAGGCAGAACACCCGGTAAACTTCTGCACCCGCTGTGAAACCGCAATTGCATTTGCAGAAGTCAGCTACGAAGAACAGGACTCCTACCTCAACTTCTTCAACTTCGACGGACTTGAAATCGCCACCTCCCGTCCCGAACTCCTCGGCGCCTGCGTAGCAGTAGCAGTACACCCTGACGACGAACGATACAAAACAATCGTGGGCAAAACCCTCAAAGTTCCTCTCTTTGGCCACGAAGTCAAAATCATCGCCGATGATCAGGTTGACCCCTCATTCGGTTCCGGTGCTGTAATGATTTGTACCTTCGGAGACAAAACCGATGTCTTCTGGTGGAAAAAATACAACCTCCCCCTGCGCAAAGCAATCACTCCCAAAGGAACCATGACCGCAATCTGCGGCAGATACGAAGGACTCACCACCAAAGAATGCCGCGAAGCAGTTATTTCCGACATGAAAAAAGAAGGCATCCTCTACAGACAGGAACCCCTGCACCACAGCGTCGGCTGCTGCTGGAGATGCAAAACCCCGATTGAAATCCTCTCCGAACGCCAGTGGTTCGTCAAAGTAAAGGGCGATGAAATCATCAAAGCCGCACGCGACATCAAATGGTACCCCGAACACATGCTCCAGCGCCTGGAAAACTGGGCTGAACAGATGGAATGGGACTGGTGTATCTCCCGTCAGCGCCTCTTTGCAACCCCGATACCGGTCTGGTTCTGCGACAAATGCGGCGAAATGATTTTACCCGACGAAGCAGATTTACCCATCGACCCGACCATCGACAAACCCAAACATGCCTGTCCGAAATGCGGCGGAACCTCATTCACCGGCGAAACCGATGTCTTAGATACCTGGATGGACTCATCCATTACCGATTTACATGTCACCGGCTGGGACGGCAGCGGAAAACCCCCGCTCTTCCCCGCACAGCTCAGACCCCAGGGACATGATATCATCCGTACCTGGGCATTCTACACCATCTTAAGAAGTATGGCTCTTGTCGGCGAAAAGCCGTGGGACGGCATCTTAATCAATGGTATGGTATTAGGCGAAGACGGATTCAAGATGTCCAAGTCGAGAGGTAATGTAATAGGTCCTGAAGATGTAATGGGTCCGTACGGTGTCGATGCACTCCGTCAGTGGGCAGCAGCAGGCTCTTCCACCGGTCAGGATATTCTCTTTAACTGGAACGATGTTATTGCAGCATCCAGGTTCCAGACCAAGATGTGGAACATCGTCAGATTCTCCCTCATGCAGATTCAGAAGGAATCTCCGGTACCTGAGACAAACGAGCCTGCAACGCTCATTGACAAATGGATGCTTGCAAACCTTTCCAACACCGTCCGCGATGTGACAGAGGCAATGGAGGCATATCTCTTTGACAAGGGATTAAAGCTTATCAGGGACTTCTCCTGGAATGTGCTTGCAGACGAGTACCTTGAATTCGTCAAAGGAAGATTATACAGTGAAGACGCATCCAGAGCGGGCGCTGTCTACACCCTTAAGACCGTGGTCAATGCTTTATGCATCATGCTTTCGCCTTACATTCCGTTCTTTGCACAGGAATGTTATCACCACTTGTCCGGCGGAAAGCGCATTATCGACCAGCAGTGGATTGACTTCAAATACGAAAACGACCAGGCACTTGCAGACGGTGATTTAGTCGTAAACATCGTTGGTGTGCTTCGCAAGTACAAGCATGACGCAGGTCTTGCATTAAACGCACCGCTTGGCGAAATCACTGTCTACACACCGGGTCGTGTTATTGACGACGGCGGCGATTTAGGCAGAACGGTAAACGGTACGGTGCACTGGAAGGCAGAAGAGCCGGCTCTTATCAAGAGTGTGGGCGAGGTCGTGTTCAACAAGGGTATTGTCGGAAAGACGTTCCGCGGCAAGGCGGGCGCATTCATGAATGCGGTCAAAGCCCTGCCTGATGAGGCAAAGGTCAATCTGCCGAAGACGGTTCTTGTAGATGGTGAGGAACTTGCCGTGCCTGAGGGATGCTGGACGACTTCGTATGTGTACTCTGTTTCCGGTGAGGCGGTGGATGTAATTATGGTCGATGATGTTACCATCACGGTACACCGCGGCTGATTTTTTTTTCCATTTTCGCATCTCTCCCCTGAGGGGAGGTGCTTTTGTCCTCTTATGTGCAAAAATCCAATAGATAAGTGAGATATGTTTCGCATCGGTGAATTTTCAAAACTCGGGTTTGCGACGGTTAAAACGCTGCGGTTCTATGATGAGGCAGGTCTGTTAAAGCCGGCAAAAACCGACATTGTTACCGGATACCGCTATTACACGACTGACCAGCTTTATACGCTGCATAAAATCCAGTCGTACCGGCAGGCGGGGCTTTCGGTCGATGAAATCCGCCGGATTTTTGAAGGGGTTGATGAGCGTGCACTTCTTTTGAGCCGCAAAGCCGAGCTGGACAAATCCCTTTCTGAAACGGTCTCAAAGCTGTCCCGTATTTCGTTTCTGCTCGGGACGGCGGAGGAAAAAGCAATGAACAATTACACTGTTACTATCAAAGATATCCCGTCATACACAGTATTTTCCTGCACGATGAAAATCGACAGATACGAAGACCTTATGACCGAAATCCCCGCAATGGGAGAAAAACTCGCCGCTGCAAATCCGAATCTGAAGTGTGTCGAGCCGGATTACTGTTTCCGTGTCGATTTAGACCACGAATACCGCGAATCCAATATTACGCTTGAGTACTGTCAGGCGGTCTGCGAAGCAGGAACGCCGGTTGACAATATCATTTTCAAAACGATTCCGGCGGTAAAAGTGGCATCAATTCTGCATCGTGGTCCGTATTCACGGTTTGGGGATGCATATGCGTTTGTTTTCAAGTGGATTGAGGATAACGGTTATACGGTCGCAGGCGACCCGCGTGAGTGTTATATTGATGGTATCTGGAACTGTGAATCGGAAGAGGACTGGTTAAGCGAGATTCAGGTACCTATACAATAACTTTTTTTCTGCACAATTGTGCAATATCTTTATCTTATGCCAAACCAACATAGAATTATGTCTGAGCAAACCCGCGACCCTGATATTGTCTACTGCCCGACGAACGATGAACTGCGGAAGGGCTGTGCACATCTTTCTGATGAGGTCAAGGCCTATTATTTATTATCTGCTGCCTGTGGTGCACGCGCCTCGCAGTTTTTTGCCGTGTTTGAAAGCGACCCTTCGTTAAGGGACATCCGACGCATCAAAAAAGGAACGTATCCGGGTATGGAATCTGATGTTGTCATTATAGATACGCCGTATTTTACGAAAGGAAATGCACGGATGGATTGTTTCTGTTTTCCGCCGCAGCTTGAAGCGGCTGTACGCAGTTTCACGCTTTCTTCGGGCAGGGATTATTATCTGAAAACCATCAGATTCAGTCAGGATGAAGATTTTTCCATCAATGCCTCCTGTCTTCGTGAATGGAATTATGCAGTAATCTATCTTGAAATCGCCGACCGGATGAATAAACGGGCGAAAGATGTCATCAAGGGAACTTATAATAAAAAAATCCGTGCCGAGGTAAATACGGTTCATGGAAATATTGCTGTATGTCAGATTAATCAGGACTTTGACCATGATGAGCGCGTAATGCGGGCGGTTGTCGCATATTCCAAAGCAGCAAAGGTGATTTTTGAGGAACTTCAGGTTCCTGAGTACATTCTGAAAGGAAAGGTGGGCTTTGTAAAAGATAATCTTTCCCCAATAGAGCGCGCTGCACGGCAGAAAAAAGTCATATCCATGCTCAAAGCAAAGAAACCGGATGGAAAATGGCAGTATTCCCACAGGGCGATAAAAATTGAAACCGGCATTTCCTCGCGGGAACTGAACAGACTCATCGAAGAAAACGGGCTTGAACGGGGAAACGCCGGCGGAAGGGCGAAAGGAATGGCAAAGCCGCGGAAGGCAAAGAAAGAATGAGTGAGGTTTTTCCTCACTCGTTTAACGCCTCCGCACCGTTTCGTGCGTAAATGTCGTCATAGACAAATACAATCTCCACCGAAACAGAGACTTCGACGTCGTCCGGCTGAATAAATTTCCGCGGCGCAGGTCCGCACTCCTCTTCACATTTTATGGAATTGCATGAAGAAATCACTTCATCATCAATATCATAATACCCCTCCCAGTCGTGAGATACATTCACTGACTTTGTGCCGAGAAGAATGATACCGAGCGGTTCTGCTGCGCATTCCGCATCAAAGCGTGCCGCAAGAACGGCAGTACGCAGCGCTTTTGCCCGGGTTTCCTGTTTTGCCTCGTCTGAGAGGAAGTAGTTTACGCCGTAGGTTTCGCATGCTCCGGACTTTACCGCAAGGTCAATAATCTCTGAAATTTCGCTTAATCTCGGCGAAACAACCTCGATGCGGGTGGAAACCGTTGTAACAAGCTGACCTTTTCTCCACCGGCCGTATGCATCATATGTGCGGTACTGGGTGATGGATAAGTCATCCGAGGTGATTTTATCGCCTTCTTTTGCCCATTTGTTTAATGCGGCAAGGAGTTTTTCTGTTTCTTCGGTGACCATGTCATATGCGGTCTCTTTTTTGATTTCCTCATGTTCGATTCTGAAGGAAATCGAAAACATGTCCGGTTTTCCTTTTGCTTTTCCTCTGCCTGAAACATGGAGTTCAGAGTACTTTTTCTCACGCTTTGCAGCTCTTGTGTAGTCGGGGACAAATTCTGTCATACTACATTGTTTGCTTCAAAACTATAAAAATATTCTCTAATGCTAAGTTAGCATACTTAGCAATATGAGCAATCCGTAAATACTATATTTCAGCACGCCCAATGAATAGATATGGCAAAACGGCTGCGCGAGACTGTACACATCATCCCTCTTTCGGGCAATGAAAAGCGCGCCGCATCTGTTTTTGAAACGAATACCGCAGACCGTGTGCATCTTATTGTCCGCAAAAAAGACGCCGCATGGAAGAATTTCTCGGCATTTCTTCTGGAGAAAAATATCGATGTGAAAACCACGGTCTGCGACACGGCCAATCCAACGGAATTTCTTTCCTGTATATCCGGCATTATTTCTGCGGAAAACCCTGCAGAAAACAGCGTTTATGTAAATATCTCTGCTGCAGGAACCTTGTGCGCAGGGCTTTGCACCCTTGCAGGAATGGCACAGAAAGCAGCTGTATATTCGGTGGAAAACGGTGAAATCGTCTTGATTCCGGAAGTGGACGTTGTTCTGCCGCAGGAGCGTGAATCAGATGTGCTTGCAGAACTGGTGCATGCAGAAAATGAGGTGCTTTCCGCATCGGAAATCAGTGATATTTTAGAAGGGGAAGACTGTGAGGAAGAGATGTGTATTAAGGAAGAGAGCTGTTATTCATGCGCAAATCTGATTTCTTTTAGTTGTGCTGAAGAAGAAATGAAGATTTTATCCCCTCATGCAGCATATCGTGCGCAGAAGGAAAAACGCACTATCCAGAGCCGCAATCTGATGAAAGTCTCTTCATTCATGCGCAAAATGGAGGAAAAAGGTTATGTTGAAAAGAAAAAGGAAGGGCGCAAAATGCTTTACCGCGTGACCGAAAAAGGAAGATATGCTTTTTATATGAGCGGGAGGAGGGGATAGTAAATACCATCCTTTTTCGACCGGTGTGACGAAATAAAAGCACGCAATAAACGGCAAGCCCCTCCGGGAGATGTATGAAACCACCGGTCAGGCAAAAGCATACGAATATCTCTATCATATTACCGGAAAAAACCCGCTGACGCTTGACCAGATTCTTGTTCTGCACCGGTTGTTCTATCAGGAAATTGACGAAAAACAGGCCGGTGTTCTGCGGGACAAAACCGTATTTATCAGCAGAAGCAATTATCCTGTATCAGCACCGGGTGATCTGTCCCGTGAAATGAACGCCTTTGTCGCCGGGTTTAACAAAACGGAGGGAACCATTCATCCGGTAAAATTTGCCGCGCTGGTGCATCAGAAATTTGTGTTTATTCATCCGTTTATTGACGGAAACGGACGTGTCGCACGGCTCTTAATGAATCTTGCACTCCTGCGCAGCGGATTTACGATTGCTGTCATTTATCCGGTGCTCCGCCAGGAATACAATGCCTGCCTTGAACGTGCGCATGAAAATACGGATGATTTCTTTTCATTCATTGCACGGTCGGTAATTGAAACGGAAAAAGAACTCCTGCGGCTCATTGAAGGAAGTGTCTCGGAATTTCCGGATGCTGTATATTCTGCCGGAAGTGAGAGAATAAATGAGAGAATAAATACGGTTTATTCTATCATTTCAGAACACCCCGGCATCAATACAAATGTGATAACAGAACTCTATGGAAAAAGTATTGCAGCCGTAAACTGTGAAATTGCGAAATTAAAAACCGCAGGGCGTATTGAATTCCGCGGTGCAAAAAAGAACGGCGGCTATTTTTCAGTGAGAGAATAACTTCCGCATCCAACCCATATCTTTATATTCTGACAAGACGAATACTATATGTTCTTCTGCAAGGGAACAAATTCTTAAGGGAACCCCTGAGGGGTTCCCGTTTTTCGTATTCTTAACCCTGCATTTGCGGGCCAGTAGCTTAGTGGTGGAGCGCCCGGCTCATAACCGGGTGGTCGCGGGTTCGAACCCCTCCTGGCCCATCCCTTATCAATAGCATTTTAATCTCAGACGTCAATTATATAGGTGGAACTAGTCCGGGCGGTTTGGCATCGCCTGTTATCCGAAGTTGTCAATATGCGGAGGACGAAGCCCGAAGACGGCTGCGGCAGTCTTTTTGAGAGCGTAAATACTGACGTTGATACCTTGTCCTGTAAGGTCGATGGCGCAGAAGGCATACTCCGGAGGGAATATGTCTCTGCTTGCTGCGGGCACCGGTTCAGGCCCGGAAGGGAGCAGACCTACCGTAAACATACGGCGCCTACGGGGTTGCGGGGTGGAGAAGGTATGTACGATGGAGACTAGGTATGTGCTTCCTACCGAGGGTGTGTTCCATCCTCTGTTATTATGGCAAAAGTTACTATTATTGGTGCAACGGGACAGGTAGGCTCATATATAGCCCATGCTGTATCGCAGTTTCCTCATGTACAAGAAATGTGTCTGTTCGGCAGACCGGGCAATGAGAAGTTCCTTGACGGGCTTGCTCATGATATGATGGATTCTTTTGCCGCACGCGGAACAAACACTCTTATCAGTACCGGTGTGGACCAAAGAGACCTGCGCGGGTCGGACATAATTGTTCTTACGGCCGGCATTCCAAGAAAGGATGGACAGACCAGACTTGATCTCGCCCTTGAGAATGCGCGTATTGTAAAGCATTATGCTGAAATGATTGGTCGTCAGGCACCGGGGGCTCTTTTGTTCCTGCTTACCAATCCGGTTGATGTGATGACTACTGTCGCCTTAAAGTATTCCGGACTTATGCCGCACCGTGTTTTCGGACTTGGCACGCATCTGGATTCCATGCGTCTTAAGGCGCTTCTTGCGGAGTTCTTTAATGTGCATGTAAGTGAAGTGCATACGAGAATTATCGGTGAGCACGGGGATTCGATGGTTCCTTTATGGTCGGCGACTACTATAGGAGGTATCCAGATTGACAATCTTGTCGGTATGACAAAAGTTCCGCGCGAGGAGTTTATGGAGCGTGTGAAGACGAGCGGTTCATATATCATCAGAGCAAAGGGTTCCACGGTTTACGGTCCGGGAGATGCAGCTGCAAATCTTATCAAGGCGATTGTAGAGGATGAAAACCGTATGCTTACGGTTTCTACAAGGATTAACAAAGAGCGGTACGGAGCAGATGGAATCTGCATCAGTATTCCGGCGCGGATTACCCGCGGGGGTATTTTCCCGGTGGAAGTGGTTATGTCTGAGGAGGAAACCGCTGCGTTTAAGAAGTCTGTTGCGGTGATTCAGAGGGTTACTGAAGAGGCCTGCGCCGTTTTGGACGCGGAATAATTTTTCTGTTTTTTTTTATTTTGCAGGACTTATCTATTTAAGCCAGGGTGAACTGTAAAAAATAGTTGGTTATCTTACGCGTCAAGCAGAGTGCGGGATACAATCCATTCGCCGTGTGCTTCGCGGGTTGTTCCGACAATGAGCCATTTCTGACTGCCGTGTTCTTCAACAACGCCGCAGGCTTCTATTGTTTCTCCGGTGAATGCCTGACCGGTGTAGGTGTGGGTAAAAGACATTACATAGTCGATTTCTTCATGGTCGACTTTGTAGATTCCCGGCGAATCAAAAGCAAGGGAGGCGTCGGTGACTTTTGCTTCGATGGTGAGTTTGTGTGTTTTTTTGCCGAGGGTGATTGGCGGAACGGAATGCAGATTGTCATATCCGCGTGAGTAAAGGAGGTCGAAGTAGGTTCCTTGGAATTCGCCGCGGTTGAATTTGCGCGCCTCATGAGCAACGAAGTCATCAAAGGAGATATCGGGCTGGCGTTTTTTATAGACTTTCTGCCACATTTCATCGCTCATGGAGGGTATTTTTCCTTCTTTGACGAGCTGCATGAGTTTTTCGCGTGCGGTAAACCAGGTGCTCCCATATACGACCATATCTATATCGGATGCGTCATTTTCCAGGCCCGCAACAAGTGAACCTGTTGCACCATACGAGCCCGCAGGCAGGTCTAAGAGTTTGAAGAGGCGGGCTGCACGTTCGTTTCGTTTGGCAATGGCATGGGCCTGTTCTTCGGGTTTTAAGACCTGTACGATGTCGGATAACGGTACACGATGGACAAGGTCAAGGTATTCGGGCTTATGTTCCTTAACCCAGGCAAAGGCGTCGGCAAAGTCGTATTTTTTGTATCTGAGTCCATTTAAGCGCGATACGCGGTCGCCGTCTTCTGTTGGAACATAGCGGAGGATGCATTCGGCGCGTTCCTGGTTTTCATAGCCGCTTGTTGCATAAATGCAGTTGTCAGCGGTCATAACAAAGTCCCGCAGGCGTATGGGTTTCATATAACTATACATTGTACTGCCGGATATAAAAGAAATAGCATTGGGTTTTGGGAATAATTTAGGGGATAAAACAGTTGCATTGAGGTGTCGGACCTCTTCTGTGCTCAAGAGGTCCGGCTGGATGTATGAAAGAAAGTCTTATGCTTTGCTGCTGTATGCCTTTTATTGTATTTCCGCACAAGGTTTCAGGATTCCTTGTACACTATAATGTTGTTGATATTTTGTTAAATAGTTTCTCCACATAGTATCTGTTGTTGTGTACAGGAGAGGCGGGATGTTTTTATCTGCGGCAGGTTTCGACAGGTGGTTTGTTTCAAGCGCGCTACGGGGCGGGCGGGTTTTTTGTAGATTTTTTGTGTGAGGTATGAGATTTGAACCTGGCGGAGTTGGAAAAGCCATGCTTATCGCTTTCGGAGAAACCAAAAACATACAGGCGGGTCTGATTGTAGCACGCTCCATGACATGGAAAGAAAACTGCAGAAAACATGTACTCCATTACCATCTCAAGTTTCAGTGTCACTGTTGAAAAAAAAACCTGACCTTAAATGGTGACACATTCACTCAGATGATAGGGTCAACTTCATCTGGGAAAACGGGTGATGCAGGCGGAGTAAGCGGCTTCACTAAACCAGATAACGAAATACGTGACTGACTTTTTCGAAACGGAAAATCAGCACCTCACTTTTTTCAGGAGCAAAAATAAGTCACTGACAATTTTCGCCTGCAAAAAAATCCCTCTCATGAAACAAACCCCAAAATAAAACCCCTGAACAATACAAACTTATACAAACTTTTATCCATTCATAAACCAGAAAGAAATAGTAAACAGATAAACAGAAACTTATAACAGATATATCATACCCGCAGCACATTTCAGGTCAACAGATAAAATGAACGCCAAAACTGCAATCTTACTAGCCGTTTTATCCGGAGTGCTATTTGCCTTCCTCACCCCGCTCTCAGCAGTATTTCTTGAAACTGCTGCGCCTGTTTTCACTATAACTGCTCTTAATACAGGTGCAGGAATCGGAATGGCACTTCTTCTCCTCTTCACCAGAAAAACAAAAAATGCTGAAAAAAATGAAAAGATAAAAAAGAAAGACATCCCGTATCTTATACTGATAACAATCGCTGATCTGCTCGCAGCCATATTTACAATACTGAGCCTCACCTATGTTTCTGCAGACTCGATATCCTTGGTGTTAAACTTTGAAATCGTAGCAACAGCATTAATTGCCTTTTCATTCTTTAAAGAAAAAATCTCAAAACGCCTTGGAATCGCAATTGCTCTGATTACACTCGGATGCATTGTCATTACCGCAGGCGATCTGGAGAGATTTGTCGCATCTCCGGGAATTCCATTAGCACTTGCTGCCTGTGTCTGCTGGGGTATCTCAAGCAACCTGTACCAGAAAGTAACACACCTGAATCCGGCATTAGTAGTTACAATCCGCAGTTTTGGCATTGGAATAATGGCATTCATCATTTCCCTTATTATCGGAGAAACAATTTCCGGGCTGTCCCTCATCCTTATAATGATGATAATCGGATTTGTCATTTACGGACTGGGAAATATATTCTTAATACTATCCCGGAAAAAACTCGGAGCTGGACTGACTGCTGCAATTTTCGGATTCTCACCATTCCTTTCCGCATTCATATCTCTCCTCATCTTCCGCGAATCGATTACGTTAAACTTTACCATATCTCTTATTCTCCTCATTCCAGGAGTTTACCTCGCAGTTACAGAAGGAATAAAGAAGGAAGACACATTATCCCCGGATACATTGCTGCAATCCGGCTGCCATCTACCTGACATCCGCAATACACTATCCGCCATCGGCTACTTCATTACAGGCAGCATCATTTTGTACAATACATTAAGAATGCTGGCAATCCCCCAGATTCTGACAGTCAGTGCCGAAACACATTTCACTCTTTTACTATGCTGCAGCATATTCCTTCTTCTAATCGGAACTATTCTCATTATTCTGAGAAAACGTGATTTTAACGGCATAACTTTCATAGTGTATGCAACAATATCAATGATACTATCCCTGTTCACAGGTAACCGGTTAATACTATTTGCAATGGGAATATTTGTCCTTATACTTGGGGGGATATTCCTTCTCTCCCTAGAAAAGAAAAAATATTTCATCTCCCTGTTGTTTCTATTTCAGGGATTCCAGATAATAATGATAATAACTGCAGCATACTCACATATAGTCGCAAATATCATCTCATTCATATTAATCGGACTGGTATTTTTCATTGGCATCTGTTCATCAGCACTTCTTCCGGATTTTAAATTTGGAAAAATTTTAACATCGGATGAGGTGACAAGTTTTAGAAAGAATGGACTAATGATTGAATATATGGTATTTGCCTTAAGTATTATTCCCTGGATAATGCTCTATATGACAGGATCTCATGTGACAAGCGTGGAATTAATATCCTGGCTTACAATAATTTGTTTATCTGTAATGGCAATTGTAGCCATACTCATGATTTTTGTGGGAAAAAGCTGGTTTTCCGGAGGTATCTTCATTGGAATAGCATTTGCAATGGCACTCTTAGCGATTGGAGAAGGACCCATTTACATTTCTGTCGGCATATTTTTGATGTTATTAGGTCTGCTTTCTGCATTAAGAAAACCATCTTATTTGCTGCTCGGACTGATGATTATAGTATATGGCATATCAGCATTAACATCAGTCTCGGTAACCGGAATGATTCAGATGCAGTTTGTTCAGTTACTGTTTAATGTAATTCCGTTTGTAATAGCTATATATATGGCAGCAGCACTCTTCTCTGAAAAAATTAAACTACCCATATTTTGAGAAGAGGAAATACGAAGAGGCGAAGAAAGAAGACCGTACCTTTCCCCCCCGTACAAAAAAATAAACCCAAAAAAAATCCAATTAACTACTATGCCAAAAATACCCTGCCCCTTCTTCAAAAAAAAATCCCGCCGGAAAAAAACCCTCGCCTGAAGAACTCGCCGCCCTTCAAAAAATCTGCTCATACCTCCCCTGGCTCAGACAAAAAGCAGCACAAACACACGAAACCGTCCCGGACCTGAAAACCCCGGACAACACAGAAAGCCCGGGTTCCTATGCATTCATGCACTGCTTCTGTGACAATGAATGGTTCCTGATAAAAAACTACTTGGACTACAGCGACATCTTCGAACGCTGGAAATGCGAAGAAAACATCCTCCAAACCCTCACCTACGAAGAAACAAAAGCCCTCGCCTTCTTCCTCATACGCTGGGACTACTGGTGCAGTGGAATCTATGACGAACTCCTTTCCGGAGGAGATTTTATACCGGTAGTGGAGAGACTGGACGAATTCAGAAAAACATTCGAAGAAAAGAAATAACTCCCGCTGCATAGAGTTTAAGCAGATGTGCATCATACGAAAAATCCCTGTATCTACTATCTTTTTTTATTTTGAGCAACCAATATATCAGCATGAAAAAAACAGCCGTACTCACAATCCTGCTTGTATTTGCAGTTCTCCTTATTTCATCCGGCTGCGTTGCTGAACAGCAAACCCCTTCAACCGGCGAAAAATACATCATCGGAATCGACGATTATGCACCATGGACCTACTACGAAAACGGCAAACCGACCGGACTCGACATCGAAGCCGCACAATGGGTTGCCAAAAACCAGGGATTTGACACCGAATTCAGATTAATTAAATGGGACGAAAAAGAAGCCGAATTAAACAACGGTACCATAGACATAATCTGGTCCGGTCTTTCCGTAACACCCGGACGCGAAAAAGACATGACCTTTACCGATACCTACTGGACAGACACCCTGAGCGCAGCATCCCGCAAAGATGCCGGACTCACCTTGGACGACTTCTTCTCCGGAAAATACACCATAGCCGTTCAGAAAGCCTGTACTGCAGATGACGAACTCCCCCGGATATTAGGCGAAGAAAAATATCAGCAGATGCAGAACGCCGGCAAAATTAAAAATGAATACGCAACCTTTGCCGAATCCATGCAGACCGTATCCGAAGGAAAAGCAGACTTTGCCGTACAAAACACCCTTGGCATAAACGACTACATCAAATCAGACAGAACCCTGCAAAATATCGGCGTTATTGATGAAAACGGCGAAAAATATGCCGCCGCAGTGAAAAAAGGAAATACCAAACTGCTTGAAACACTCAACAAAGGAATTGCCGCACTGAAAAAATCACAGGACTGGCAGTATATGCAGATAAAATACGGATTTGCCAAATCCTATGCCGCAGGACATTAACTGACCTTACTTTTTTTCCGCCTTATGCCCCAGACAATACAAAGCACGGCGCAGGCAAGAGACAGAATCGAAATGCTGAAATCGGCAAACATGAAATCCTCAAGCCAGTCGAACAGATACCCTTCATACATTGCATCAAATGCATAACCGATACGGTACATAATATCCAGTACTGTAAACGTTGCGGCAAACTTCAGAATAGAAACCCTGTCCTGAATAAGGACCGTAACAATAGGCAGGACTGCAGATGCCATACAACCGAGAATAAACGAAGTCGGCAGCAGCCCCCCTTCTTTGTCAAAAACATAAGACGAAAACATGCAAAGACCCCAGAGTGCATATGTTGCGCCGAGAAGTACAAATTTATTTTTGCTCTTCGCAACCGCAACACCCCCCAAAAGTGACCCGATAATAAAACCCAGACTGTAGGCAACAATACCGGATGTTGCCGTATCCGTTGACAATCCTGCATTAATGCAGTCCATAAACAGATGATTGCTCATGCATCCGCAGCAGATGCCGTTTACGAGAAAAGTTATGCCTGCAATATAGAAAAACGGGCTCTTAAACATCTCCTTTAATATGCCCGGAATAGAAACGGCTTTTGCCTCCTTTGATTCAGCCGTGTCTGCAGCGCTTTTCTTCTTAAACAAAAAGGCGAGCGGAATCGTAGCAAGCGAGATGATGCTGAAAATGCCCATACACTGCGTAAACCCGAAATCAGCGACAAGCACTTCGATTGCCGGACTTGTTGCCATACTGAACACACCTTCTGCTGCGGTTAAAATACCGGCAAAAACCGCACCCCGCTCTTCCCCGATAAAAGGAATCGCTGCAGCATAAATAATGGAATATCCGAGAGCCGAAGCACCGAGGGCGAAAATAATGCCCATGAAGATAATATAGCCTGCAAGAGAGGTTACCAGTGCCGTTCCTGCAAGACCTGCAGTAGTCAGTGCTGCACCGAGCAAAATAACCGTGCGCGACGATGTTTTAATCGTCATATATCCGAAGACAGGACCGGAAACACCTAAAATAATGCTGATAAGGGAAAATACAATATTAATTGAACCGTAACTGACACCCGCAATATCTGCCATGTGTACGGCAAAAATGCTGGAGTTTGCACGGACACCTGCAAATATACCGTAAAGAATAATTGCCGCGGCTCCGATTACGAGAATGCCGCGGAGAGTGATTTTTTTCGGTTCGGTCATGGAAGTATTCTTATGCTCGTTTCACACCGGCTGAAACAAGTGCCGAGGTTAAAATCGGCAGTGCAATGGTAATATCGCAGAAACACTGCAGTTTGTCTGATTCAGGCTTTTCCTTGCCCCAACTGATACCCTCCTCAAAGGTACAGCCGGAAAGCCCCCCCCAGTGGGGTGCATCGGTTGTAATCTGCAGCGCAAACTGATGACCGCCTAAATATTTCTCCTGATATTTGGGCGGGATAACCTCCGTCTGCTGAATAAAGTTCTTCGGCGTTCCCCCGCCTAAAAGAACAATACCCGACTTTTTCGCAAGTTCCACATATTCGGATAATTCATCCGCATCGCCCAGCTGGTCAATCATAAGTTTGCATCCAAGCCGTCTTCTTGCATAGACAAGACCGATTCCTATGGATGAATCAGCAAGGGCAGGCACATGCACAGGTATGTCAAGTTTTGCTGCCGTTCCCAAAATACTGCGGCCATCCGGCTTTACGGTATTAAGATGATTTCCGAGCAGCTGTAAAAATCCGCGGGAAGACATAGTCACATCCCCGAGAGACGTGCCGAATTCTCCCACAAACTCCTCCATTTTTCCAATCTGCTCGTCTGAAGCAAACACATCATAAATTCTGTTTACCCGCTCTTTATAAAGCACTGCATCATCCGCCAGATGTGTTCCGACATAATGCTTTACACCCATGTGTTCACAGGCATCGTGGAACATATTCGCACCTGTTGAGACAATACAGTCGATATAGCGGTTTTCCATCAGAGTGACAATACATTCCTGCATTCCGGCAGGAACAATGGCCCCCGAAAGTCCGATAATTATTTTGATGCCCGGAGTCTCAATCATCTTTTTCCAGAGCAGGAATGCTTCACCGAGTTTTCTGCCCTGAAATCCTGAATTGCTCATATTCTTCAGCAACTGGTCAACTGCTGATGCAGGTTTCATAGGATTTGTCGGCTGATTATACATAATATATTACATTAGGAGAGCATGAATAAAAAAGATAGCGGATAAGCCTTCAGGCATCCTTCTCTGCTTTGTACTTCTGATAACTGCTGTAATCGCTTTCGCTCCAGAATTTAAGCAGTATATTAAAGGTTTTCCAGTCTCCCGCATGGTACGAGTCTTTTAAATCAAGCACCAGATTTTTAATTGCATCAGAAGTATCACTGTCATGAGCGTCTACATAATCCTCGTTCTCGACAGTATACCATGTTTTGTATCCTGCCCCGATTAACTGAAGAAGCGGGAATCTGTTTAACTTCTCATCGAAATTCACCGGTCCGGTTTTTCCGATAGCGCGATACGTTTTCATGGCTTTAGCGATATCAGGTCCGTTATTTCCTGCAGAATAAGTTACATCGGCAGCAAGTTTCAGTGCATCATAGCCGTATGGAGCAAATCCATGTGCTTCAATGCCGAATTTATCCAGATACTCTTTGTTGAATGCGGTGTCTTTATCTGCTTTCTTCTGGGTTATGACCAGCATATGAAGGCAGTCGATATTTTCAATCAGTTCCTGCCCAAAACCGGTATCTGCAGTTATCCAGGTGGCATATCTGCTGACGCCTTTATTATATGCAGCGCTGCACAACTCGCTTAACTGTTCTGCATTTTCCGGAATAACAAATATTACGCCCGGACGGTTTTTGATAATCTGATTTACTGCGGCATCAGTTGAAGTCAGAGGTATGCTGTATAATTCAACATCCGGTTCCTCTTCTTCAAAGGTTTCTATGATGTATTTTGCAAGTTCGGAACTGTACTGGTCGTTATTCCAGACTACTGCAAGGGTTTTGATAGTTACTCCCCTGTCTACATTCCTGATTAATGCCGTAACCACGTTTTTGTCTGACGGGGCGAACCGGAAAACAAAATTGTTGAATTCATCCAGTTCTTTTCCGTTTGCAAAGGTAATTACCGGGATTTCGTACATCTCGGCATACGGTGCTATTGCCTGTGCAGAATTTGTATAAACCGGTCCGATAATTACCTGGACACCTTCATGAACCAGTTTGAAATAGCCGTCAATTGCTTCATTTGGGTCGCTTTTGGTATCAACATATTTTACCTTGACATTGCGGCCGGATTTTCTGACTTCTTCTAATGCCAGTTCGATTCCGTTCTTATATTCAATACCGGTTTCGCTATCCGCACCCGTCAGAGGAAGAAGGGCACCGATTACGATTTCTTCATCAGCTGCAACCGGTGCATTAAACGGAATAAATATCAGGCAGAATAATATGACAAAAAGCACAACAAGTACTATTGTGAGTTTTAATCCGCCGAAGAATTTTGCATGGTGTTTTTCTGTCATGATTTCTCTCCGGGTTTATCAGGTATGTTATCATCCCGGTCTTCTTCGTCACCTTTTCTGATGAGTTCAAACCATTGCTCTTTCAGTCTTCTTATGGAGAATTTCTGCATACATGCTTCGAAACAGTCGACTTTTGATGCGAACACTCCGAAACAGATTACACCCGCTGCGACCACAGCAGAAATTGCAAGAAGCGTCTTTCTTATTGCATCTAAAATCAGCGGGGCGGAAAGCGTTGCTGTAACCATATGATATGTCGGGAACAGGAACAGCAGATGGAACGCTTCTGCTGCAAGAACGATAATTACTGCCCGCAGATGCGTGTATTTTCCGTTCCATGACCGCATCAGGCATCCTGCAATGATACCGCCCGACATAATTGCAATTGAACAGGGAATTGCAGAACCGCCTCCCATGCTTAACCGGTATAAACCGCCTATTAACCCCACTACTCCTCCGATAACAGGACCTCCTATTATTCCTGCAATTATTGCACCAAGGTCACCGAAATTTATATAATACGCTCCATTGTCTACCGGCACTCCATTGAGAAGACCTCCGATGCAGACAACTCCTAAAATGGCAACAAGCCAGAATTTGTCCGCAAGAGTTCCTTTGCCTTTTACTATGCGGTCAAACATCTTTGAGCGGGAGAATAAGAACAACACAACCAGAATCAGGGCAAGGTTTCTGACCATGTCAAGACCGCTTGTGATAATCGTTCCTTCAAGGCGCAGGGCGATGTAAATGGATAAAACGCTTCCGATGCCGATTAACAGCATCCAGAGTCTGCTTCCGCGGGCGTAAGCCGGCAGTTTCGTATTGAGGTAAATCAGAATGAATCCGAATATACCGAAAAGAATTGCACAGACAAGAGCCATGAATCTCATGGTTTCAAGCGGTTCATTGAGGTGGGCGACAATTGCCGCAATCACGGCAAACAGAGCAATACAGATGTTATAGACGAGTGAGGGATTTTTCACCGGTTTTCCCGCCTCTTGTCTAATCTCTTTGATGACATCGGTAATCGCACTTGCCCGCGCATCCATACCCACTGTTATCGCTCCGAAGAAAACAATAATGAAGAAGATAAAGAACAGATAAATCAGTACCGGAATATCGGTAAAGAGGTTCATCATCAGGCTGAAAAGTGTATCAATGCTCAGTTCCGAGCCGTGCGGAAGGTTTGCAACGGAAAATCCCAGATAACCGACAGCCATGAAACCGATGGTAATCAAACCGACTAAGATAAAACCTATGATTATGTCAAGACGCACGCTGGTCATGTATTTTTTGTAGGTTTCCCTGCTGAGCTGTAGACTGCTGCCGTTTCCTGAATGCTGCTGTGCATCGATTTTGTGTTTGAGCCAGACAGAGTAGAGCATTAACATAAGTCCGGATCCGACAACTCCTATAATCGCAAGGATTTCTTTTTCCGAATCATGCGGAATACTCGGGATAACACCTGCTGCAACATCGACAAGAATAGACGGTGTTGCAATCAGCACCTGTACTAAAATCACGCTCAGGATTACAATCACAAATGCCATGATTTTTTCGAAATGGTGGTAAATGTGGGTTCTTAAAACCACAAGTGCGAGCAGAAGAACAAGCAGTGCGATTAAAAACGGCGCATAAGTTCCCGGAATGAGATAATCGACAAAGGTTGCCGTATAAATCGCCATCGCCCCTACCGCGATAGCTTCAAAAATATATGCTCCTATGGTAAAGTAGGCGGCCCAGTTTTTCGGACCGGGTATGGATGTCATTGCCTGGAAAATGGTTTTGCCGGTAGCAAGAGTGTAGCGTGCGATTCCGGTGGTGAATGCGTATTTGAACAAAAGAGCGATTATGACAACCCACACAAGAGAAAGACCGAAATGCGCCCCTATTTCCATTGCATCGGCGATTCCCGCTTCTCCTGCTGCCGTAATCGCAAGAAGAAGGCCCGGACCGAAAAAAACAAGTTTGTCCTTGATTTTGTTATGCATCTCTTTTGCCTTTCCAGCCATTGTATCAAATTTTGTATTTTGAAAGATATATATCCTTCTAAAACCAAATGTAAGTTAATGAATAAGCGGCTTGTACTCATCATTTCAGTGATTATTCTTCTGGCGATTCCGGCATCCCTTATGCTTGCATCGGGTGATTTGTTCCCTGAAGAAGAAGAGCCGTATTATGTTGCTGTAATCGGCGATCTGCCTTCTGCGCATACTACGTATGTATCCCGTTCGGTTGCAGGTGTGCAGGAAGCTACCCGTAATGCGAAAAATATAACGCCTGAGATGTTTATTTCGCCGACATCGGATGATGACGATATTGGAAAAGTAATCGATGAGGCGTGCGATTTGCACTATTCGCTTATATTCGGTCCGGGATTCAACTGTGTTGCAAGTATCATAAAGGGTGCCCAGCGTCATCCTGAAACAAAATTCCTGACAATTGATGCCGGCAATTCAGAGTTTACTGAAAATCTTGCCGATATCCAGTTCCGCGACCAGGAATCAAGTATGATTGCAGGATATGTTGCAGGAATGACGAGCAAATCCCATATTATCGGATTTTTAGGAGGTTCTAACAATCCGACTATTCAGAAATTCTATTACGGATTCCTTGCGGGAACAAAGCTTGCATCACGCGAAAAAATGACCGAAATAAAAGTAATTGATCTCTATGCGAATTCCTACCTTGATGTAGACAAAGGTTATACTCTGACGAAAAAGATGTATGAAGACGGTGCTGATATTGTCTTTACCGTTGCAGGAGATACCGGGCTTGGAGGTATTAAAGCGGCAAAGGAACTGGACAAATATGTAATCGGTGTTGATGTGGATCAGAATTATCTTGCGCCGAACAATGTAATATTTAGTGTGGTGAAAAAAATTCAGACGGTTGTTGCCAGTGTTCTCAAAGGATACAGCGAAGGTAAATATTCAGGAACCGGTATTATTTTAGTCGGTTACAGTGATGATGCACTTGATGTGGTTTCCTATACTGATGCGATATCCGGTGATGTAATTGAAAAGGCGGATAAACTGAAAGGTTTTATTAAAAACGGTGTATTTGCGGTTCCTTCAACGCCGGATGAATATGCAGCATGGTCGGTGTTTATGGTGCCGAACTTTATCTAATCTTTTTTCAGAATTTTTTCCCACTCGGATTCCTTAAATCCTACCAGAACAAAACTCTCGCCGATTACTATGGGGCGCTTAACTAACATGCCGTCAGATGCAAGAAGGGCAAACTGTTCGTCTTCGGTCATATCGGTCAATCGGTCTTTGAGTTTAAGTTCTTTGTAAAGCAGGCCGCTTGTGTTGAAGAATTTTTTTAAGGGAAGGCCGGATGTTTTATGCCAGGTGCGCAGTTCGGTTTCTGTCGGTCTGTTTTCCTTGATATGGCGTTCGTCAAAGGAAACACCTGCATCTTTGAGGAATTTGTGTGCACGCTGGCAGGTGGTGCATTTCGGATACCAGATAAAAAGCATCAGTCTGCATCCTCCTCAAGTGTTTCAAGATAGAAGCTTACGGGTCTGAAGCCGTCGTTGCAGGAAATCATTGCGGATTTCGGGTTTTTCATCCAGCCGTCATAGAAATTTTCTCCTCCGTGGGCAAGTGTCATGACAAATGCAGATATGCTGTCCCAGGCGCTGTCGCAGAATCCTTCGGGTCTGACCCATCCGTTTGCAGTAAATATCATGCCTTCTTTCATAGAACAGGCGTGTTCTATCGGGTTTTCATATTTTGCCGAGAGGTCGGGGTAGGTGGTGATTTTTGCAACAGTGATACGCACTTTTTTCATACTGCTATATTTGTTTTCAGGGGAAAAAAGAATTCGTGTTGCCATGAAACCAACATACAAATAGGATGTGTATCAATAATACATTACAGATAATGAAAAAGATTCTGATTATTGATGATGATACGCTCAGTCTGGATATTTCCAGAGGTATTCTTGAAGATACTTACGAGGTCAGAACTGCAGAGTCAGGTCGTGCAGGTTTTAAGGTGATGGAGGAGTTTTATCCGGATTTGATTCTGCTTGATTATATAATGCCTGAGATGAACGGTATTGAGTTTGTGGAAAAATTACGGGCTCATCCGGAATGGGCTGATATTCCTGTGTTTATGCTTACAGCAGACATCAGCGATGAAACGGAACTTGCATGCCTGAAGGCGGGTGTCTATGATTTCCTGCGCAAGCCGTTTATACGGGAAATTATGCTTCTGAGAATTGCGCACGTGTTAAAGACGGGTGAACTTGAGACGCGTGTAAATTTCTGAAACTGACAAAACAAACAAAAGAGTGCGAGGGGTGGGATTCGAACCCATGAACTACTGAAGACCAGATCTTAAGTCTGGCGCCGTTGGCCTGGCTTGGCTACCCTCGCTCTTGGCTTTAATATATTGTACTCTCTTCCTTAAAAAACTTCAGGGTGTGACATACCAGATTTTGCATAAATGATGCGGGTGGTACCGGAGTTTTGCTTCGCGAAGACCGGGTGAATCAACATCTGATTCGCGGTTTATCCAGTCGCATCGTCCGCAAAGGGCGCGCGCGGTTTCGAGGTTGATGATTTTGTAAATGCCTTCAAAATCTTTGTCTGCTTTTTCATAATGGATGAGCGCGACTTTGTTTGGCAGAAGTTCCCACACGGCAAGTGCGCGAATCTGTCCTTCTATTCTGAGGGCAATTCCTTCGCAGGCGAGTTCGTTCATGTGCGCGAGGGTGATTTTCACGGCTTTAAGTTCGTCGCGCTTGAAGATGTTGTCCGTGGTAATATTGCGCGCGCCCCAGGTATCAAGGAATGCAAGGATTTCAGGCATATTGGTGTCGGAGATGGGTTCTACAGTGTATATATGGCGCGCGTTAAAGCGGTTGATTTGTTTCCGGATAGTCTGATACGCGCGGCCATGAAGACTTGCCAGAACTTTGGTTTCATAATAGTATTCGGCGTAACTTCTGTTCTCATTGAGAAGAATATCGGGATGAGTGCGCTGCATATAGTCAAGATAGGTAGTGTCAGCGAAGGCAAGGGGCAGTTTTTGTTTACGCGCGCAGGCAAGTACTGATTCAAAGAGATTGGTATCAGGAGCACCAATCGGGGCAAAAATCGCCTCACCGATGGTATAAACAAGGTGTGTTCCGGTATCGCAGTATGTGCATGGGTGTGAGTCGTTCCATGCATATATGGTGACAAAGGAGGCTTCTGAATGATACTGGGGATAGCGCGCGCAGTATTTATCGAAAACAGGTTTGTCAGCAAGCGTGAGTGGTTTGAATCCGGTCATTTCAGTCAAGTTTCATAGGGATAAAGTCCTGCATCGGTTCAAATCCTGCGCGCTTATAGAAGTCTGTTTTTCCTGGCGCGGCAATAAGACCAATCCATGAAAGGTCGTGTGCGCGCCCGAGGTTTTTCAGCAGGTTTACTATTCTGGAACCGATTCCTTTGTTTCTGTATTCGGGGAACACAATCACATCCTGTATGTATCCATCGGAGACGCCGTCTGAAATTAGGCGGCCCATGCCTATTGCGCGCGCACGCGCGTCAACTGCAACAACAAAGAGGTAAGTGCCGCGTATCAAGGCTGGAATTTCGCCTGGGTCGGCACCCATTTCCCACCATCCTGCAGCACGGTAGAGTTCAAGAATTTCAGCTGATTTCCAGCTTGAAACGGGATATATGTGGATTTTTTCCGGATTTGTGATATTTTCCTGCATGGATATTTGTCTGAAAAGTAATTGGTTTCACTGTAATAATATGCTGTTGCAGAACTGGTTTTTTGATACAATAAATCGATGGTTTTATAATGTTGTGAATACAACTCTATTACCTCGCAAGATGCGAAGACAGACTTCGCAGGGTTGCGATGAACTGCCTGAAGCAGGTTCGAAGGGTTTATAACCTCTGAGAACTAATATGATAAGGCT